>NZ_JBHWJI010000037.1:0-96755 GCF_042731515.1 Streptomyces sp. NPDC059850 | reverse complement strand
CCCACCCGCCGCGCGTCCTCTCTGGGGGGGGCGCCCCCGGGTCTCTCCCCGCCCCGCCGCGGCCGCCGTATGGGGGGGCGCCCCCCGGGCGTTGGGGCCGCGCCCCCCGATCCGCGCGCCATGGCGCGGTCTCGGTGGCGCGCCAAGATCAGCGCGCGGCGCGCCCCACGGAGGCGCGCCAGGGTCCGGGATGGGCGCGTCGGAATGGCGCGGCGCGCGGCGCGGCGCGCCCAACGCGGTGATACTGGGCGCGCCTGCAGGAGGGGCGAAGGGCGCGCCGCGCGCCCCGTGAGATGAGGTGAGGTGACGCAGGGAGGGAGGCGCGCCCCAGAGCAGTGGGCGCGCCCCGGAGGCCCCGGGCGCGCGTCACCTCACGTCACCTCACTGCCCGGCGGGCGCGCCGTCGAAGTAGGGGGCGAACTTCTTCTTGAGCCCGAGATCCGGCATCGGCGCCCGCCGGTAGACGTCGGCGAGGACGGCCTGGTCGTTCTCCTCTAGGACCGCGATCACCTCGGCGCGTTGCGCCTCCACGAAGTCACGGAGCTGAGCCAGGCCCGGCTCCCCGTCCGTGTAGATCGGCTGGAGATGGTCACGCATAGTAGTGAACTTCAAGCGGGCCTGAACGTCTGCTTCGTCGAGCAGCGCCTGGCGTGCGATCTCCGTCGGGTCGTTCGGCTTCTTCTTCGGGGCGCGTTTGACCGCGGGCAGGGCCGGGATGTCCTGCGGCTCCTCGGCCGCGCTGGTCTCCTCCGGCGACTCGGCGGGCGGCGGCTCCTCGGCCTGCGGGTCCGACGGCGGAGGGGCGGCACCTTCGGCTGGCGGTTCCTGCTCGGGCGCCGATGACTCGGGCGGCGTCTCGCGGTGCTCGCGCGCCTGGTCCTGCTTGACCGCGGACGGCGGGGTACTGGTCGGCTCTCCCTGCCCGGCGTCGGTGCCGGTCTGGTCCCCCTGCTGCTGGCCCCCCGTGCTGTGCTGGCGCTTCTCGGCCTGGGCCTTGATGTAGGCAAGGGAGCGGGCGATCAGGGTGTCCGCGCTCATCTTCCCGAGCCGGGACTCGGTGGGGATCTGCTGGAGGGTGCGGATGCCCCACTCCTCGCGGATGCCCTGCAGGGCCATCTCGGGGTCGGTCGGATCCTCGAGTGCCTTCTTGATGAGCGCGGCCGCCTTCGGGCCGGTCAGCTCGTTCTCACCGGGCCGCCGCTGCTGCTGGCTGCGCTTGGGCTGCTGCTGGTCCTGCTCCTGCAGGTACGCCTCGGGCCGGGCCTCGGTGACCTGCCGTGTGGCGGCGGCCTCCTCGAACCCCAGACGCCGCAACAGGGTGTCGATGGAGAAGTCGGGGAACGGCACAGACTCCCCCGGCTTGACGTCCCAGTGAAGGGTACGGACGCCGGTCAGGTGTGCCTCGCCGAACGCGTGCAGTTCGACGATGGCGTCGACGGCGGCGGGAAGGTTCCGCTCTGCCTTGATCTTCCGCGTCTTGTCCCGGGTCGGCTTGTCGTGCTCGAACGCGGTGACAATCTCCTGGCGGGCGAGCAGGAGGGTCGGGCCGTGATGTCGGCGGAGCATCCAAAGGATTTCGCCCCACCGGTCCTTGGCCCGGTTCCAGAGGTCGGAGTCGATGACGACCGGGTCGTCGAGGCTCGGGGCGCGGCGGCGGTTCTCCTGGGCCTTCCGCTCCGCCCGGCGGCGGGCGAAGAGGGCCTGCTCATCGCTGAGCATGTCCCACAGGACCGTCATGTTGTCGACGACGATCATGTTCGGCTTGCCGCTCACGGGGAGCTGCGCGACGGCCCATCGGATGGCGTCGAGGATGTCCTGGTAGGTGCCGTTGTGCTCGATGATCTCGTACCGGGCGCCGGGAACGCGACCGTAGTAGTCGGCCGTGCCCTCAGAGCCGCCGATCTCAATCCAGTACGTCATGCCGATCAGGTCGGAGCCGGTACCCGCGGCTGCCTCGAAGCTCTTGCCGGACTTCTCCGGCCCGACGAGCAGCATCATCGGCGGGTTGGGGAGACCGGTCGGCCGGCGGGACTTGCGTTCGCGCAGGGGGGTGGTGATACCAGGCATCGGTGATCCTTCGTTCGGGACGCGCGGGTTGCTCTCCCGCGCAGAATGAGACAGCGACAGCGTTAAGCTCTCCCGGTCTCATTGCTGCACTATTCTACCCGTGCGAAGGCATGTCTCAATGCCTGTTCAGCAGATCAGCGACAGGTTTTTCGAGGCCAGGGTCGTGATCCTCGCGGTGCCGGGCGTACCAGTCGTCCAGGTCCCCCACTCCCTCGTTCTCGGCATCGAACTCTGGGAGCGCGCTCCACTCGGCGACCGCGTCCGCGTACTCCTCCTCGACCGTCGCTGGGTCACAGCGGTTCAGTGCCTCGCTGATCTCCTGCCAGTCGGCGCCGGCCAGGGCTTCGCCCAGTACGACCCGATCAACGTACTCGTTGACCATCTGCCGCAGTTGGCGTGCTCGCTTGATGCGCTCGGTGGGACTGGTGGTCTCGGCTGTCGTGCCGACCACCTGACGGGCCAGATCGGAAAGGTCGCGGGCGGCACGGGCGGCGGCGATCCGGGCCAGGATCTCCGCTCTCATGAAGGGCCCGATCATGCAGGCGGCGGGCACCCCGTGGAGGGGCCCGCCGCGTTAGTGCGGGTGGGGGCAGCATGCCTTACGGCTGCGCTGCGGTTATTACATCCTCGACCGTGAAGTTGTCGGGCAGGGTCTGGCCGAGGAGGTTAGCCGCGTACGTGGAGAGCAGTCGGCGGCGAACCTTGCGGCCGTTCTGCGCGGTGTGGCCCATCGCCCGTCCGATGGCGGAGCCGGTCAGGTCTCCGGCGTTGAAGCGATCCGCGTCACGGGCCTGGATCGCGTCCTTGATCATCTCGTACACCTCCGCCTCGGTGAGCGGCTTCGACGTCGGCGCCGGCGTCGGGGCGGGTGCAGGCGTCGGGGCGGGTGCAGGCGTCGGGGCCGGGCTGGGGGCGGGAACGGTCGCGGTCACCCGACGGGGAGCCGCCTGGGCGGCCGGGACGGGTGCGACGGGCTTGGGGGTCGGTGCCGCGGGAGCGGGCAGAGCAGCGAAGGGCCCAGCGGCGTCGATGCCGGCCGCGGCCAGGCCCGCCGGGGCGGTCTCGGCGAGGGGGATGCCATTTCGCGCGAGGCGGAGCGGCAGCAGTGCCTCGACCGGGGCCTTCCTGCGCCATGTCCGGCCGAACCGCCCGCGGAGCTTGGCCTGGTAGACCAGGCGCTCCTGCTCCAGCTTCAGGACGGTGTCGTACGACTCCAGCTCCCACAGGTTCATGCGGCGCCACAGCAGAGCGGTGGGCCACGGGGAGAGCAGCCACCGCTTCCAGCGGACCTTGTCCAGACGGCGGCGACGGCCGGTCGCGGCACCGATGCGGACGGCGTAGACGTGCGCGGCGATCTCGGAGACGCCAACCCACAGCAGGGAGATCGCGCCGTGCGCGACCTTCGCCCACAGGGAGTTGCCAGCGGCGACGTTCAGGGCGCAGGTGATCAGACTCAGTGCCCAGGGCACGAACCGCACCCACGCCAGAGCCATGTCCATACGGATCAGGTAGAGGTTGGCCGCGGTGAACACGGGAATTGCCGAGTCGATGGACACGGGGAGCACCCACGGGTCATCGAACCCCCACGACTCCGCCTTGAGGGAGACCGCGTCGAAGGACGCGTAGAAGCCTAGGGCTCCGACGGCGACGGCGAGCAGCAAGGTGAGGACGGCGCCGAAGCGCTCCCAGCGGGTGAGCGGCGGTACTCCGGAGTCGGTGAGCGGCTTCGACGGTTTCGCCTGGCCCTTACGGGCACGGAAAAACGGCAGATTCGACAAGACACCATCCCTTCGTTCGGGTCGCCCCGGCCGGCGTATGCTCATGGCCTTCCGGGTCGACTAAACGATATAGCGTCTTTCGATCGCACACCCTGGCGTAATGCACAACGCGTCAGTTTCGGGCCGTATTGGGAGCTTTTTTCGGGGCGGTCACCAGTCGAGAGGCTTCGCCGGCCTGCGCCGGTCCGGCCCATGGATCTTCACCAGGTGGGCAGAGGCTTCGAGCCGGGACAGAAGCCGTTCGCCGAGGATGTCCACCACCCCTAAGCCGGGGTGCTCCTCCGTCCGACGGCTGCGCAAGTTCGTGGAGAAAGCTGTGGCGCGGCCGGCCGAGAGACGGGAGTCGATGAGGTCGATGGTCTCCTTGCGGGCGAACTCCGTGGCGGTCAAGTCCATCTCGCCGCAAAGCTCGTCGAGGATAAGCAGATCGCAGGTGACGAACCGCTCCCGCACCTGGTGCGCGGTCAGGTTGTGCGGGGCGGAGTCCGGGCGGCGCCACGTCAGGTAGGTGGCGTGCTTCACGAACCGCACTACCAGCCCCTGCTCCGCGGCCTCGTTGCCGAGTGCGCACACCGCGGCGGTCTTCCCGCTGCCGATGTTCCCCGGCACGATCAGGTTCAGGACCTCCGGCCGCGCCTCGCGCTTCTTCGCCTCGACCAGGGAGTTCATCCAGTTCCGCAGGGTGTTCGGCTTCTGGCTGGGGTCCAGGTACTCAAAGCGGAAGTGCAGATACTCGTCATGTGCCGCGTCCGTCATGCTGTTCCTCCACAAGTCCCGGCGGGCTCGGGCCTGCGGAACGCTCACGTCCTCCCACAGACCGTCCTCCGGCTCCGGCTGCGCGGGCACGCCGAGCTTGGACATGTCCGCGCCGCCGCGCTCCAGCACGGCCAGTAGGTGCTCGCTGAGCGCGCCGAGGGCGTTCATCCCCCGAGCCGGAGCGGGGACCGCGGGGGCGCCCGTGGTGAGAGACATCAGGATCACGGTCCTTACCGTCGTTCGAGGACGCCGAAGGTGGCGTCGTCGGTGTCGTCATCAGCGGGGGTGCTGGGCGGCGGGACGCTGGCGGCGCCGGGGATGTTCGGCGTGGCGTCGCCCTGGACGCCCCACGTCGCAGCGTCGTTGTACGGGACACGCCCGCCAGCGCTCTGGGGCTGGATGTGGCTGGTGACAATGCCGAGGGCCTGCTGCCACTGCTGCGCGCTGGGCCAGTGCTTCGCGGCGCGGATGAGGGCCTTCCCGCACTGATTCTTGGTGTAGCCCTTCTCCAGAGCGTTGCGGATTTGCTTGCGCATGCCGAGGTAGCCGCGCTTGTCCCCGACGTACGGACCGAACCGCCTTTCCGCGTCCGCCCACCACCACTTCGCGACTTCCTCGGCGTCCGCGTCGAGGAGGGCCTTCTCCGCGGCCTTCTGGGCGGTCGCGTCCTTCGTCTCCTCGGGCGCCGCCTCGTCGGGCGCCGGCTTCTTCGCCGAAGTCTTCCTCGCGGGGCCCTTCTTGGCGGCCGCAGGCTTCGGCACCGGGGCGGCGGGCGTCTCCGGCTCCTCGGCGGGCGTCTCCTCGGGCTCGTCATCCTCGGCCGGGGGTTCGTTGTCCTGGGCGGGCGCGTCGAACCCGTCACTGCCCAGGCTGCCGTCCGGGTACTGCACGAGGAAGCTGCCGTCTTCCTGCTCAATGACAGAGATGTCCAGCTTCCCACCGAAGGTGACGTAGTCCTCGGCCCACTGCTCCACGCGGTACTCGGAGATGGCGGTACCCATCGCGTTCTGACCGTTGAGGAAGCGACGGCGCTCCAGCCGGTAGTAGCCGCGGCGGGCCAACTCGTGCAGCGCCTTGCGGACGGCGTCACGTCCCTCGCGGCCCTTGCCCTTGGAGAGTTGTTCGGACTTGACCTGCCAGTCCTCCTTCTGGTCCAGGAGGTAGGTCAGCACGCCGAGGGCGCGGAAACTCATGTCGTCGTCGCGGGCGGTCTGAGAGTCGACCTGGACGTAGTAACGGCGGTTGATCCGCACGCCGTTACGGCTGGTCAAGCGGCTCATGCGGCGGCCTCGGGTGCGTTGTCGTCGACGAGGCGGACGTAGGTGTGCCACGTCTTGCGGCCGGTGTCGCCGGTCTCGTAGCGGCGCTCGTGGGTGGTGATCCCGGCATCGCGCAGTTCGGCGAGCGGCAGACGTATCTGGTGGGAGGTCATTTCGAGCTGATCGGCGACGGACGAGACGCGGACCCATCCGCGGTCCATTTCCGCGGCAAGCGCGTAGAAGATGCGGAACGCGCGGTCCGAAACAGAAATGCTGCTGGCAAGTGCCGGAGTGGGCACGTCAGTGGGCGTAGCCATCGGGAAGTCCCTTGGGAGCGGGGCCCGGCCGTCGGAGGCCGGGCCCAGGGCGGTCAGTGCTGGGGGTCCTCGGCGGTGGGCCGGGGTCCGGCCATCAGCTCCGGCGTCTCCGTCAGGAGGTGGTTCAGGGCCCCCTCCTGGTAGTGCCGCATCAGCCGCTTCTTACCGACGCTCTTCTGCTCCCACGTCCACGTCAGGCTGCCAGTGGGGTCGCCGCCCTTCTCGTACTTGAGCCCCGGGACGGGCTCACCCGTCCTGGTGTCGATGATCAGCCCCGTGTCCTCGTCGTACTCGGCGTACCTGAGCAGGGCCTCTTCCCACGTGGGGTTGCGGCGGATGATGACCTCTATGCCGCCATGCTCATCGGCGTACTCATTGAGCGCCGCTTCGTTGTCAGGGTCCACGACGACCTTGGGCTGCGCGACGTTGACCTTGTAACGGCCAATCAGGTCATCGCCGATCCGGACCACAAGCTCAGATTGGCCCGCCTCGTACGCCTTGAGGAGGGGGACCTTCGGCCCGTCGATCCGCGGCTTGATCTCCTTCTTCACCATCTGCTCGTCTAGCAGACGGGCGAGGGCGCCGACCAAGCCAATATCGGAGAGAGACGGTCCGGCCGGCTGCTCAGCCTGAGTTTCCTCGGCGGCGGCGTCGTTCGCCATGCGGTGATCCTTCCTTTCCCCGGACGCCAGAGCCCAGGGGTTTGGGACTGTCCCGGGCGGGGTGTCTCGGGGCGTCGTATGGAGGTACGACAACCGCCGATTCTTGTTACACCTAGGCCCAGGTAGCTGGGTCGCTCTCCCAGCCGCGTCAGATAGTACAGCAATGAGACTCGCGTGTGGAACGCGACGTTAAAGGTGTGTCTCCCTACGTTCCCCGCGGCCCCACCGCTCTCGGCGACGTCACCGGAAGCGGTGGAGCCCCGGCGCCGCCCCATCCGGAACGAGGGCAGCACCGGCCCGGCGACGGGCGGGGACCGGCCATGACGGCATCGCCCTGCTTGCGAGGCGGGGCGCCGCGGTTGAAGTCCGCGGGCTCGCAGTCCCCGCCCATCGCCGGCACCGACACATGGGAGAGGACCGCACCAGCCGTGACCGAGACGATCGCCAGGCCGCCGCGCTACATCGCGTACGTACCGCTCACCGACCTCACACCGGCGCCGAGGAACCCCAAGCGCCACCAATTGGAACTCCTCATCGACGCGATCCGCATGCACGGCTTGGTCGAGGTCCCCGTCGCCGACGAGCGCACCCAATGCGTCCTCCACGGCCACGGCCGCCGCGAGGCCCTCATCGAGATGCAGAACCGTGGCATGCCCCTCCCCGGCGGTGTCGTCCTTGACGAGGACGGCGGATGGCTCGTCCCGATTCTCCGCGGCTGGTCCTCCAGGTCCCACGCCGAGGCGGAGGCCCTAGCAATCAAACTCAACCGGCTACCCGGCCAGGGCGGCTGGGACCCCCGCGAGTTCGCCGCCGTCCTCGAGGACCTGGCGACCGGCGATGCGGAGCTGTTCGACTCGCTCGCCATTCCCCACGACGAGATCGACAAGCTGCTCGGCCAGGTCGACCCCGAAACCCTGCCTGGCGGCCTCCGTGAGGACGAGCCCCCCACCCTCCACCTTCCCGACGATAACGACCACGAGGACGGCCTCAGCCCCGACGACGTCCGCGCCGCACACACCACCAGCTGCCCCGCCTGCGGCCATCTGTTCAACACCGGCCGCTGAACCCGCCGCCGAGGTCCCGCAATGTCCAGCCGCCGCAAGGCCCGTCGGCAGAAGCCACAGCTCGGCCGTCCGTGTCTCCTCTCCGAAGAGGTCGAGGCGCGGCTCGTCGCTGCCTCACGCACGGGCGTCGCCGTCGAGCTGGCCGCGGAGATGGCCGGTGTCTCCCGCTCCAGCTTCCTGGCGTGGATGGCCCGAGGCCGCGCCGAGGTCGAGGCCCGCGAGGCAGGCGAAGAGCCCGACCCGGAAGCGGAGGAGTACGCCGCCCTGTTCGTGAAGGTCCGCACCGCTCGTGCCACCGCGGCGGCGCGCGCCATGGCGAACATCCGCAGAGTGGCAGACGGGGGGATCACCACCAAGATCACCACCCGCCGATTCCGGGACTCCGTCACCGGCGAGATAGTCGAGGAGACCGTCGAGGACCGCACGTCACCGGACTGGCGTGCGGACGCGTGGTACCTGGAGCGGCAGTTCCGCGATCAGTACGGCAAGGACGCCACCTTGGCCGTCGAGATCACCGGACTCGGCGCTCCGGTCGGCGACGACGAGCAGTCTGTCGACCTGTCGGCGCTCGCCGAACGCCTCGACAAGAGCCTGTTCGCCGTCGAGTACCCGCCGGAGCTGGACGGCGGCATCGTTGTCGACGCCGAGGTCATCGACCCCTGACCGCCAGCACGCGACGTTAACCCCGTCCGCCCTGCACAGTGCTTCCTCCCTGCTCACAGCACCGGAGGTATATCACCATGACCATCAAGGGCATCGATGTCAGCTCCTACCAGAGCTCGACGTTCAACACCTCGGGCCTCTCCTTCGTCTTCGTCAAGGCGACCGAAGGCACCAAGTACGTTAACCCGAAGATGACCGCGCAGGCCGCGCACTCACGCGCGGCCAACCTGGTCGTCGGCTTCTACCACTTCCTCGTCGCGGGGAACATCCAGGGCCAGGCCGAGTACTTCGTGGAGCGGTGTGCCAGCAAGCCCGGCGACATCCTCGCCTGTGACTGGGAAACCGATCCGAGCACCCACAGACACCCGTCGAACGCCGAGAAGGACGCCTTCATCAAGGCCGTCAAGGAGTTGCGGCCGAACCACAAGGTCGTCCTGTACTGCAACCTGACGTCGTGGAAGTCGCTCGACAAGACGTCGTACGCCGGCGACGGCCTGTGGATCGCGGACCCGAGCGCCCCGGCTGGTAGCCCGCGCATCAAGGCCGAGTGGAAGTTCCACCAGTACGGCATCTCGGGAACCGACGTGAACGTGGCCAACTTCTCCAGCAAAGCCGCGCTCAAGGCGTGGGCCACGGACGACGAGCAGCCGGATAAGGACGGCTCCAGCGGCACCGGCACCACTCCGCCCAAGCCGATGCCGCCCTTCCCTGGCCGCCAGTATTTCGGCCCCGGCAAGCACAACGCCCACATCACCACCCTCGGCAAGCAGCTCGTCCGCAAGGGCTACGGCAAGCACTACAAGAACGGACCGGGCCCGGAGTGGACAGACGCCGACCGTGCGAACGTTCGTGACCTCCAGCTTGACCACGCCAAGCTCAAGGGAGACGCGGACGGCCTCCCGGGACCGCTGACCTGGCAGATCCTTTTCTCCTGACCACATCGCCGGCCCGCGCCAGCCGGGCCGGCATTCACCCCTGAAAGGCCCCCAGTGGCAGGCGAGACCGTCATCACGGTCGTCGGCAACCTCGTCGACGACCCCGAGCTGCGTTTCACTCCCTCCGGGGCGGCGGTCGCGAAGTTCCGCGTCGCCTCGACTCCCCGCACTTTCGACAGGCAAACCAACGAGTGGAAGGACGGCGAAAGCCTGTTCCTGACCTGCGCTGTGTGGCGACGGGCGGCCGAGAACGTCACCGAATCCCTCACCCAGGGCATGCGCGTCATTGTTCAGGGGCGCCTCAAACAGCGGTCCTACGAGGACCGTGAGGGCGTCAAACGCACGGTCTACGAGCTGGATGTCGAGGAGGTCGGCGTCAGCCTGCGCAACGCCTCTGCGAAGGTCACCAAGACCGGAGGCAGCGCACAGCGTCCGACCTCTGCGGCGCAGGGACGCCCCGCAGCCGCCAACTCATGGTCCAGGCCAGGGCCGGACGAGCCGCCGTTCTGATCTCGTACAGAAGGGGTCCCCGAACCGATGTCCGGGGGCCCTTCGGGCTGTTCAGGTGGCAGCAACCGGCCAAGTGGAGTCCAGGATCAGCAGGTCCTCGTCGGTCCGGTTCGCGGACTCCGTCGGCGGTGTCTGCCCCTCGATGGGCACTCGCTTCGCGGAAGTCTCCGCCGGAGCGGGAGCCTCCTCGGCCGGCGCCGGCTCCTCTTCGGTGGCCGGGGTCCCGGCGGCTGGCGGAGAGGGCGTCTCGGGAGCGCTCGGAACCGGGCCCACCGGGTCGGAGGGCGGCGTCGAGGGCTGGGGAGCTGTCGGCGTCGATGGCGTCGTGGGGGTCGTCGGCGGCTTCGTGTCCGTCGCCGGGGTGGTCGTGGGCGTTGACGGCGACGTCTCCAGCCCCGAACCTTCCTCCGTGGTCGTCCCCGTGCTCGACTCCGTGGCTGGCACGCTTCCCGTTCCATTGCCGCTGTCGAAAGGCGAAGGGCTCGGCTCGATGCCGACAGCGAGCGCCACGATGTCGTCGCCTCCCGACCCGACCCCCGCCGGCGCGGCGTTGCCGAGGCCCATTACAAGGCGGGCCGCAAGTAGAGTTGGAGCGTCGGCCATCGCCACCGCCGGGCTGGCCATGAGCTGGTGCACATCCTGGCCGTCCAGCCCCAGCGTGCCCAGGGCGAGCGCGGCCAGCCGCGGGGGCAGGGGAGTCGCTTCCCCCATCGCGGTCTGGCTGCCCTTGTGACGGTCTGCTTCCTCTAGGAGGTTCCTGTACTCGCCGATCCGCTTGGGGTCGGTGCCCCACAGGATGTACCGGTCGAAAACCCTCAAGTGCGGGTACAGCTCTCGCGTGCCTTCCTGCCGCGCCCAGGTTTCTGCATACGCGGTGTCGTGGAAGATCCTCAACCCGACGCGTTCACTGCCGTACGAGAAGGTAAAGATGGTGCTGTCCGGGCCGGTGGCGGCCTTGGTGGACATCACCATCCCGTCGGCGTCGGTACACTCCGCCTCCAGGTTGTCGATCTGGCGGCAGTCGATCTGCCCGGCGTGGGAGAAGTCCATAAACTTGGGATCGTCGAACGGCTGCCCGGCCGTCTGCGTCCCGGTGGAACTTGGGCCCGGGTCCGGGGCGCTGGCCGCCGCACTAGCGGTGCCGCTGCTGGTGAAGTGCCCCAGTGCCCAGGATCCAGCGAGCGCTGGCAGGAGCGCCGCGGCGATGGCCCACTTCTTGAGGCGGCCGCGAGGGCGCACTCGCTCACGCTCCTTGACCGAGGGCGGCGGGGTTTCCACAAGCGGGGCGGGCTCGAACGGGCCCAGCAGCTCGTCGAAGTCCTTGAACTGACCGCACTCGCGGACCAGGCGCTCGACTTGCTCCAGCGGCAGGTCCTGCATGGCGGAGCTGACCTGGCGCACCGCGGAGTCAAAGCTCTGCGGGCTCAGGAACAGGTGACGCTCGCCGTTGATGTTGACCACGCCCACGTTGGTGAGCTGCACGTCATCGTCCTCTCCCGGGTTGAGGACGTGAATCTGCACCGGCGGCACGGACGAGGTCACGACCGCTCTCCTCGCACGAGGGATAACGCGCTGTTCAACTCTGCCGGTCTCTTTCCTTGCTATGCAGGATGCGCGCGATGTGGGCAGCCGTCCTCTCGGCGCGCTCGGGCGTGATGTCCTCGATGTCTGTGAGGACGAGGTGGCCACCATCGGGCAGCTCGATCTCCGCACGGTGGATCTCCGGCTCTTCCAAGCCGTCGCCCGTTCCGGCGTCCTCGCGGGTCTCCTGCGGGGTCTCGGCGCGCGCGTACGCGCGGAGCATCGCCTCCCTGGTAGCGCGCACCGTCGCGGGGTCGCGTCGGTAGCCCGGGCTCAGCGCACCCGCGGCGGCCAGCATCTGGCGAGTCTCCTCGTCGTGAGGGGTGGGCCCGCCGTCCAACGCCCGCTCCAGGCGCTCACTTTGGTCAGCGCGTCGCGACATGCGCCCTCGCCTCTCGTGTCTCAACCCGTGTACCGACAACTCTGTTTCTGCCCACTGCTGCCGTCAGCAGCTCCTCGACCAGGTGGGAAGACGACTCCCCAGCCGGCATGACCTCGCCGAGCTTGCGCAGCGACCGTACCGTCAATGTACGGACAGCCCCCTCCGTCTTCCCCATGATCTGCGCGATACGTCCCACGCTCAGTCCGTCGAAGAACCGCAGGATCAGGACCTGCTGTTGCTGGGGCCGCAGTTTATGCATGTGGGATGCAACGGCTTGGGCCAGTGCACGCCTTTCTGCGTACTCCTCCGGGCTCTGATCGACGCGCGGCCGGTCAAGCTCGAGGTGATCGGCGTACAGCACCTCCGAGGGGCGCCGCTGCACGGAGCGTAAGTAGTCGAGCGTGGTGTTTCTGGTGATCGTGCGTAGCCAGCCCAGCAGGTTCGTACCTGGCCGGTACCGGCTGATGTTCCGGGAAACCTTCAGCCAAACCTCCTGGCTGAGGTCCTCCGCGACGTGCCCATCGCGGACGTAACGCCGCACCCAGTGGTACACGGTGTCGTTCAGCTCGTCGTATAACGCCGCAATGGCGTCGGCCCCACCCTCCCCGCCTGCTGCGGCGCGTCTGGCCAGGGATTCCAGAATGTCGGTCACGGCGTGATGCCCCCCAAGAACCGATGCTGCACTGACCCCCTGCAACGCCGTCGGGCTTCCCCTCCACTGTTCCCCCACAGGAGGAGGATCACCTTCCGATGCGGCGCCGAGGCAGCATAACCGATCTCTTGCGAAATGCACCGAACAGGCTAGCGATACTGCGACGCCCACTGTGCCGCACGGTGCGGCCGCGTGACGGGAGAGCAATCCGGCGCCGACGAGGGACCGAAGCGACCACGCCCACGCTTCCCCCCGTTCATGAACGTCGCCGACCGCACCTTGATGCTCCTGCGGTACGAGAAGTGGATCTCCACGGAAGCGTCCGCTAGGCGGGCCAGGATCAACAATGGAGCGGCGCAGCAGGTCATGCCCAGATCTGGCCGGTACCACTCGAGCCGTCGCTCGGCGGGGCCGTGGAGGGCACAGCCGACACATACACGGATCCCGTACACGAGGCCGATGCCCCGCGGCGGCCCCCCCCCCCCCCCCCCTCGCCGAGCGCCGCACTAGCCAGAGGTGGCCCAAAGATGGCTGTTCACTCGACACCATCCAAGGTCTCCGCTACCGGCCAGACCGAGACCTCCAGCGCTTCCGCAGCCACCCCGGCTCGACTTCGTCGCGCGTCAGGTGAGTTGGACTTCCCCGGGTGTAACAGATTCCGCCGATGCACGTACTTATCGGTGCCGGGCTGCACCCAACCGGCTCCATCCGGCCGGATCGGTCCGCCGGGGGACACCTACGAATGAGCAAGGACGACTATGCCTCGCGGTGGTTCAAATGCATTGCTGAGTTTCGAGACGATTGCCGAGCGGATGGAACTCACAAAGCGCACCGTTGTCGACAACTACCGAAGCTGGGAAATCCCCGTCGTGCGCATCAGTGATCGCATCCTTCGCGTCCGGGAGCGCGATTTCGAGGCATGGCTCGACGCACGGACGGACTGAATTCCACACGCCGACGGGATTGTCATAGCCGCGAATAGAGGGTGTGGCACCGGTCCCTCCACCCACCGCTCGGCGGCTTGACCAGTCATGGCTGCGCCTGCGTAGAGTCCAACTCCCCTGGCCAGGGAGTCACCTGAGAATCGACCAAGATCGCGAGAGGCGTCCCGTGGCACGCAAGCCCACTGTCTACAAGCGGTGCGAGTGCCCCGACCAGAACAGGCCCAAAAAGGGCGGGTGCAACCACAGCTGGTCCTACAACCTCACCAACAGCGAAGGTAGGCGCACGCGGGCCTCTATTCCTGAATCGGTCGGCTTGACGCAGGCTCAGGCTCAGGCAGTCCTGGACGGAATGACTCCCGGGATGGCTCCTGAGCCGGTGGAAGCAAACCTCACCTTCCGGCAGTGGGCGGCTGACTGGCTCAGCAGGCGCCGCGCGAAGGAGACCAGCGTTTCGAGCTACGAGATAGCCATCCGCGTGCACCTCAATCCGCGGTGGGGCAGGCAGCGCCTGCGCACCATCAAGAGAGCCCAGGTCGAAACCTGGGTCCAGGAGATGGAAGCCAACGAGAGCATCGCCAACACCACCGCTGAGGGCCACTGGAAGGTCTTCAAGATGGTGATCAAGGACGCCTTGCAGAACGGGAAGATCACCTCCAACCCCACCTATGAGGTCGACGGCCCCTACGCCGGCGCGTCGAAGTCGTACGTGTTCAGCCCGGACGAGTGCTGGGCCATCCACGATGAGTTCCCTGCGCGCTACCGCCCCATCCCCATGCTCGGCTACGGCTGTGGCACCCGGCAGGCGGAGGCGTTCGGCGTGTGCGACGACGTCATCGACCCGGACAGAGGGCTGCTTACGGTGCGTCGACAGGTCCTCAAGACCAAGGAGACCCACTACAAGCCCTCCCTCATAGACCGCCTCAAGACGAGCCCACGCCTCAGCTCAAAGGAAGCGCCGATGCCTCCCTACCTCCAGGACGCCCTGGGGGAGTACATGGAGCGCTTCCCGCCGCGCGCAACAGAGACTGTCCTGTGGGAGCACAAGAAGAAGATCGACGACTGCAAGCGCGGCCCGGTACGCGCTCTGTTCTGGACACCGCGCAACAACCTCCTGTGCCGGAACTACTTCAACGAGGGCTTGTGGAAGCCCACGCTGCTGAAGCTGGGCATCAAGGACGAGGACGGGAACCTGCCGACCTTCCATGACCTCCGGCACACCTTCATCTCGACGTGCCTCCAAAACGGCATACCCGAGCACACAGTGGCCGCGTGGGTGGGCGACTCCGTCGAGGAGCTGCGGCGCACCTACAGCCACCTGTTGAAGAACCACGCCGATACGCACGGGGCGGTGGCCGCTGGCCTGACAGCGCGGCCGAAGCTGTCCGTCGTCCGCAACGTAGCCTGACGAACCATCCCACCTTCGCTTCTTCCTCTCGGGCGCAGAGGCGGAAGAAGAACCTCAGCGGGGCTGAGGCCGGCAGCCGGTCTCAGCCCCGCTGCTATCCGTCGGCCCTCGCCTCTCCGGGTCGCCACGGCCGCCGGCAATCAGCCCAAGAGCGCTCTCCCCCGCGAGCAGAACTATCTGAGGGGTACACGGCGAAAGAAGCTACGCTGCACGCTCGGGCACAGCGGCGGGGCCTTCCAGATAGCCAGGCCAGGAGCCAGGTGCAGCAGGCCGGTCACGCCGCCGGCCTTATCCCATCCCACTTCCCATGGCTACTTTCATGGCTACGTACGTAGCCGTGCGGCCCCGTTTGAACCGGTACGGAACGGCGCCTGGCCTGAGCCCCTGATCTGCGAAAAAAGGGCCTCCGACCAGCGATTACGCTGATCAGAGACCCTTGGCGGCGGACGAGGCGGCCTGTACGCCGGGTTCTGTCTCTCGTGGGCCTTACGGCCCGCGAGGAGGCGGCCATCCATCTAGGGCCGGCGTTGCCGTCGGCCTCGTGCGGTCTACCCGCGGACTCGGGCGGGCAGCCCTCGATCATCCGCGCAGAGCCGCCTTGCGGTGGCTCCTCTTGACCTTGCTCCGGGTGGGGTTTACCTAGCTGCCCAGGTCACCCTGGGCACTGGTGGTCTCTTACACCACCGTTTCACCCTTACCGGGCGCCTTGCGGCCCCGGCGGTCTGTTTTCTGTGGCACTGTCCCGCGGGTCACCCCGGGTGGGCGTTACCCACCACCCTGCCGTGTGGAGCCCGGACGTTCCTCGGCGGGATCCCGAAGAATCCCGACGCGACCGCCCGGCCGGCTCGTCCGCCGTGATCACCATGGTACCGGCCCGGGAGGGGCGGCTGGGACGAAGCGGGTCGTCTCCAGCGAGAAGGTCTCTCGACACGGCGCGCCCCGGCCCGGGACACTGCTTCGACGGCTGGGCGCCAGCGCCCGACACCATGAGCGAGGACACCGTGCGCGAGGACAACAGCAGCTGGTGGCGGCAGGCCGTCATCTATCAGGTCTATCCCCGCAGCTTCGCGGACTCCGACGGCGACGGCATCGGCGATCTGCCCGGGGTGACCAGTCGGCTGCCGTACCTCGCCGGGCTCGGCGTCGACGCCGTCTGGCTGAGCCCGTTCTATCCGTCCGCGCTCGCCGACGGCGGCTACGACGTGGCCGACTACCGCGACGTCGATCCGCGGCTCGGGACGCTGGACGACTTCGACCGGATGGTCGCGGAGGCGGACCGGCTCGGGCTCAGGGTGATGGTGGACATCGTCCCCAACCACACCTCGAACGACCACGCCTGGTTCCAGGAGGCCCTGCGCGCCGGCCCCGGCAGCGCGGCCCGGGAGCGGTACGTGTTCCGGGAGGGGCGGGGGCCGGGCGGGGGGCTGCCGCCCACCGACTGGGTGTCGTGCTTCGGCGGTCCCGCGTGGACCCGGCTGCCCGACGGGCAGTGGTATCTGCACCTCTTCGCCCCCGAGCAGCCCGACCTCAACTGGGACCACCCGGAGGTGCGCGCGGACTTCCTCACCACGCTGCGCTTCTGGTCCGACCGGGGCGTGGCCGGGTTCCGGGTGGACGTCGCGCACGGGCTGGCCAAGGACCTGGCCGAGCCGCTGCGCGACATCGGCGACGTACCCGGCTACGAGCCGGAGGACCTGCCGGAGGACGGCAGCCATCCGCTGTGGGACCGCGACGAGGTGCACGGGATCTTCCGCGAGTGGCGCAGGGTGTTCGACGAGTACGACCCGCCGCGGATCGCGGTCGCCGAGGCGTGGGTACGGAACTCCCGCCGGGTGTCGTACGCCCGCGCCGACGAGCTGGGGCAGGCGTTCAACTTCGACTTCCTGAACGCCCCGCTCACCGCCCCCGCCCTGCACGCCGTCATCGACGGCGCGCTGTCCGCCGCCCGCGCGGCGGGGGCCTCGGCGACCTGGGTGCTCTCCAACCACGATGTGATCCGGCACCGCAGCCGGTTCGCCCTGCCGGACGATCTGACGGGCGCGGGCCGGGACGCCTGGCTGCTGGCCGACGGCCGGGAGCCGGAGGCCGACCTCGCGCTCGGGCTGCGGCGGGCCCGTGCCGCGACGCTGCTGATGCTGGCGCTGCCGGGTTCGTCGTATCTCTACCAGGGCGAGGAGCTGGGCCTTCCGGAGGTCGCCGACCTGCCCGTGGCCGCGCTCCAGGACCCGACCTGGGAGCGCAGCGGCCACCGGGTCAAGGGGCGCGACGGCTGCCGGGTGCCGGTGCCGTGGACGCGCGGCGGCCCGTCGTACGGGTTCGGCGCGGGCGGCGCGTGGCTGCCGCAGCCGGAGGGGTTCGGGGAGCTGTCGGTCGAGGCGCAGGACGGGCAGGCCGGTTCGACGCTGGAGCTGTACCGGCGCGCGCTGCGGCTGCGGCGGGAGCTGCGCGGGGATGAGTCCGTGGAGTGGCTGGGCTCCGTCGCGGAACTGAGCGCCGGGCTGCTGCACTTCCGCCGCGCCGGTGGCTGGCACAGCGTCACCAACCTGTCGCCGGACGCCGTGCCGCTGCCCGCCGTGGGCGAGGTGGTGCTGAGCAGCGAGCCGCTGTCGAATGAGCTGCCGCCGGACAGCACGGTCTGGCTGCGGGAGGCGGGCGCGTAGACCGTAGGCTGCGGGGCTGGGGCGACGCCCCTGCTCTACGTACCGCCGACGCTCCGAGGAGAACCCGTGCTCGTCCTGCTGCCGCCGTCCGAGGGAAAGGCCACGGGAGGTTCCGGGTCCCCGCTGGACCTGGGCTCGCTGTCGCTGCCGGGACTGGGCGAGGCACGCGCCCGGGCCCTGGACGAGCTGGTCACGCTGTGCTCGGGCGACGAGGAGAAGGCGGCCGAGGTGCTGGGCCTGAGCGCGGGACTGCGCGGCGAGGTCGCCAAGAACGCGGCGCTGCTGTCGGCCGGGACGCGTCCCGCCGGGGAGATCTACACCGGTGTGCTGTACGACGCGCTCGGCCTCGCCACCCTCCCTGCCCCTGCCCGGCGCCGCGCCGAACGCTCGCTGCTGGTCTTCTCGGGCCTGTGGGGCGCGGTACGCATCGACGACCGCATCCCCTCCTACCGCTGCTCGATGGGCGTCAAGCTCCCGGGCCTGGGCGCGCTCGGCGCCTTCTGGCGTACGCCGATGGCCACCGCCCTCCCGGAGGCCGCCGGGAACGGCCTGGTCCTGGACCTGCGGTCGGCGGCGTACGCGTCGGCGTGGAAGCCGAAGGGCGAGGTCGCGGAGCGCACGGCGACGGTGCGGGTGCTCCAGTCGAAGATCGTGGACGGGGTGGAGAAGCGGTCCGTGGTGAGCCACTTCAACAAGGCGACGAAGGGCCGGATGGTACGCGACCTCCTGACGGCCGGGGCCGACCCGGACGGCCCCGAGGAGCTGACGGAGACCCTGCGAGGCTTCGGGTACGTGGTGGAAGCGACGCCCCCGCAGCGGTCGGCCCGGCCGTGGGCCCTGGACGTGGTGGTGACGGAGCTGTAGCCCTGCCCGACGGCCCTACGCGGACGCGGGGTCTCCCGCCGGACGATGCCCCGGCTGTGCCAGACCGCGCCGGTCGGGCAGGGTGGGGCGACCGCCCCCGCATCGGCGCGGGATCCGGGCCGCGCCCGCCACTGCCAGCCAGCTCGCATGGGCCGCGCGAGCCCACTCGACGCGGGCGCCCGGGCCGCCCCAAGGCCGCGGTCCCGTCCCGGTCGGGCGGGCCGGGATAGCGGGCCTCCGCATCGGCGCCGGAGCCGGGGCGCGCCCGCCTCTGCCCCGGCCACCTCGCATGGGCCCGCCGCCCGGCCCAAACCCGGGGCGGTACCGGGGACGGGTGACCGGGCGCGGCGCCGGGCGTTGCGTGGGGCGCAACGGGCGTTGCGGAGTGTGGCACCCGCCCGCAGAATGGTCGCCGTGACAGACGACAACGCGCCCTCCCCCTCCCTCCTCGACCTCGCCCCCGTCATCCCCGTCGTCGTCATCGACGACGCGGCCGACGCCGTGCCGATGGCCCGGGCCCTCGTCGCGGGGGGTCTTCCCGCGATCGAGGTCACTTTCCGCACCCCGGCCGCCGCCGATGCCATCCGGGCGATCGCGGCCGAGGTGCCGGAGGCGGTCGTCGGGGCGGGGACCGTGCTCACGCCTGGGCATGTGGACACCGCCGTCGCGGCCGGGGCGCGCTTTCTGGTCAGCCCGGGGTGGACGGACCGGCTGCTGGGGGCCATGCGGGACTCGGGGATTCCGTCGCTGCCCGGCGTCTCGACGACATCGGAGGTCGTGGCGCTGCTGGAGCGCGGGGTGACCGAGATGAAGTTCTTCCCGGCCGAGCCGTCCGGCGGTACGGCCTACCTCAAGGCGCTCGCGTCCCCGTTCCCGGACGCCCGCTTCTGCCCCACCGGCGGAGTCAACGCCAAGCGCGCCCCCGACTACCTCGCGCTCCCCAACGTCGGGTGCGTGGGCGGCACTTGGATGCTGCCGCCGGACGCCGTGGCGGCGGGCGACTGGGGGCGCGTGGAGTCCCTGGCCAGGGAAGCGGCCGCCCTCCGGTAAAGGCGCGCCTACCGCAGGTGGGACGTGTCGTTCAGGAGGCGGACCGACGCGTTCCCGTCGCCGTAGTACGCCACCGCCGACAGCGACGCCGCCGAGAGTTCCATGCGGAACAGGGACTCCGGCGGGGCGCCGAGGGCCAGCCGGGTCAGGGTCTTGATCGGGGTGACGTGGGTGACGAGGAGCACCGTACGGCCCGCGTAGCGCGCGATCAGCTTGTCGCGGGAGAGGGCCACCCGGCGGGCGACCGTCGCGAAGGACTCGCCGCCGCCCGTGGGGGCGGCCTTGGCGGAGGCGAGCCAGGCGTCGAGGTCGTCCGGGTGGCGGTCGCGGACCTCGGCGAAGGTCAGACCCTCCCAGGCGCCGAAGTCCGTCTCGCGCAGCCCCTCGTCGACCCGGACGTCGAGGCCGAGGCGCGCGGCCACCGCCCCGGCGGTCTCGCGGCAGCGCTTCAGGGGCGAGGTGACGATGTCCTGGATGGTGCCGCGCGCGGCGAGGGACGCCGCGACCAGCTCGGCCTGGCGGTGGCCGACCGCCGAGAGGCCGGGGTCGGTGCCGCCGCTGCCGGAGAAGCGCTTCTCGGGGGTGAGCGGCGTCTCGCCGTGCCGGAGCAGGACGAACGTCGTCGGTGTGCCGAGGTCGGCGGCGCCCCAGCCCCGGACGGGGGCCACCGCCGCCGACGGGGCGTCGGGGGCGGCGGGCTCGGCGAGGGTGTCGTCGGCGGCGGGGGCCTCGGGGGCGGCCGTCGCGAGGGTGCCGCCCGGCGGCACCTTCGGCTGCCACTGCTCGCCCCGCTTGCCCGCGTCCATGGCCTCGTTGGCGAGCCGGTCCGCGTGCTTGTTCTGCTCGCGCGGGATCCAGCCGTACGTCACCTGGCCGGGCGGCACGAGCCCCTTGGCCTCGGCGGCGAGCGGCCGCATGTCCGGGTGCTTGATCTTCCAGCGACCGGACATCTGCTCGATGACCAGCTTGGAGTCCATGCGGACCTGGACGTCCGCCTCCGGGTCGAGGGCACGGGCGGCCCGCAGACCGGCGATCAGGCCCTTGTACTCGGCGACGTTGTTGGTGGCGGTGCCGATGTACTCGGCGACCTCGGCGAGCGCTTCGCCGGTCACCGCGTCCAGGACGACCGCGCCGTACCCGGCGGGCCCCGGGTTGCCCCGGGAGCCGCCGTCGGCCTCGACGATGAAGCGACGCCGTGCCATGGGACTTACAGCCCCGACTCGGGCGTACGGACCAGGATGCGGCGGCAGTTCTCGCACCGGACCACGGTGTCCGCGGCAGCCGAACGGACCTCGGCCAGCTCGGTGATGGCCAGCTCCTGGCGGCAGCCGTCGCAGCGCCCCTGGTAGAGCCGGGCGGCGCCGACGCCGCCCTGCTGCCCGCGCAGCTTGTCGTAGAGCTTCAGCAGATCGGCGGGGATGGTCCCGGCGATGACCTCGCGCTCCTTGGTGATGGTCGCGATCTCGGCGTCGATCTCCTCGGCCGCCGCGTCGCGCCGCGCCGTGGCATCGATGATCTTGGCCTGGAGGGATTCCACCCGGCCGGTCAGCTCGGTGGCCCGCTCCTGGGCGGACTCCCGGCGCTCCATGACCTCCAGGACGACGTCCTCCAGGGCGCTCTGGCGCCGGGCCAGGGAGGCGATCTCGTGCTGCAGGTTCTCCAGGTCCTTGGGCGAGGTGACGGCCCCGGAGTCCAGGCGCTTCTGGTCGCGGGCGGCGCGCTGGCGCACCTGGTCCACGTCCTGCTCCGCCTTCGTCTGCTCGCGGGCGGTGTCGCTCTCCTCGGTCTGCGAGGCGACGAGGAGGTCACGCAGCTGGGTGTGGTCGGCGGTCAGGGTGTCGAGTTCGGCGTGCTCGGGCAGCGTCGTGCGCTTGTGCGCGAGCTGCGAGAGCCGTACGTCGAGGCCCTGGACGTCGAGCAGGCGGATCTGGTCTGCGGGCGCGGCGTTCAGCGGGGGGCTCCAGGGGTGGTCGTAGGGGACGGAAGTGGTGTGGCCTCAAACGGATGAGGCGGGGGCGGGCGCGAAGGCCCGGAACGGGGCGGCGGCCGCGGCGTGGGCCGTCCAGGGGTCGGTGACCTTGCGGGAGACATGGGTGCGCAGGCCCCAGCCGTGCCGGTCGGAGATCTCGTCGAGCTGCGCCGCGGCCAGCTCGGTCCAGGGCCACTCGGTGGCCCAGTGCGCGGCGTCGACCAGCGCGAGGTCGCTGTGCTCGCGCGCCTCGGAGGCCGGGTGGTGGCGCAGGTCGGCGGTGAGGTACGCGTCGACTCCGGCCGCGCGCGCCTCCGCGAACAGGCCGTCCCCGGAGCCGCCGCAGACGGCGACCGTACGGATCGTACGGTCCGGGTCGCCCGAGGCGCGGATGCCCTGCGCGGTGGCGGGCAGCCGGGCGGCGGCGCGCTCGGTGAACTCGCGCAGCGTCTCGGGGCGGTCGAGTTCGCAGATCCGGCCGAGCCCCTGGCGTCCGGCCGGGTCGGCCGGGTCCGGCACCAGCGGGCGGACGGCCCGCAGGTCGAGCGCGCCCGCGAGGGCGTCGGAGACGCCGGGGTCGGCGCGGTCGGCGTTGGTGTGCGCGACGTGCAGCGCGATGTCGTGCTTGATCAGGGTGTGCACCACCCGCCCCTTGAAGGTGGAGGCGGCGACCGTGGTCGTGCCCCGCAGATAGAGCGGGTGGTGGGTGATCAGCAGATCGGCGCCGAGCGCCACCGCCTCGTCGGCGACCTCCTGGACGGGGTCGACGGCGAACAGCACGCGGCTGACCTGGGCGTCGGGGTCCCCGCAGACCGTCCCGACGGCGTCCCACTGCTCCGCCCGCTCGGGCGGCCAGAGGGCGTCGAGGGCGGCGAGGACATCGGTGAGAGCGGGCACGGGGCAAGGCTACCTCCCAGATCACCGGGAAGCCTTGCCCCTGCCTTCACTCAGCGCGACCGCCGCTCCGGGAGCGGGGCTGACGGGGGATCAGCGGACGAGGTAGCCGCGGAGGTCGTCCAGCACCCGGTCGGCGGCGGTGACGCCGAGGCCCAGGTACCAGGTCTCGTCCTGCACGTTCTTGGCGTGGCCCGCCTTGACCGCCTTGAGCTTCTTCCACAGCGGGTTGGACTCCGCCTGGTCCCGCTTGGTGGCCTTGGCGTCGCCGTAGACCCCGGTGAAGATCCAGTCGGCGTCGGCCTCGTTGATCCGCTCCGGGCCGATCTCGGTGGCCAGGTCCTCGATCTGCTGGTTCTTGGGCCGGGGCAGGCCGACGTCCTGCAGGATCGTGCCGATGAAGGACGCCTTGGCGTAGAGCCGGGTCATCTCCGGCATGAAGCGCAGCATGGTGACGGTCGGCTTCTTCGGGCCGATGTCCTCGCCCAGCTTCTTCGCCTTCGCCTCGTACGCCTCCAGCTTGCGCTTCGCCTCGGCGGTGCGGTCCAGGGCCGCCGCGTTGAGGAGGTAGTTCTCCTTCCAGGTGAAGCCGGGGCGGATGGAGAAGACGGTCGGGGCGATCTGCTTCAGCTCGTCGTACAGCGGCTCGGCGCGCAGCTTGCTGCCGAGGATCAGATCGGGGTGGAGGGCGTTGATGGCCTCCAGGTTGAGGTTGTTGATGGTGCCGACGTTCTTCGGGCTCCCGGCCTCCTTCTTGAGGTAGCCGGGGAGGGCCTGGTCGCCCTCGGCGGGCGCGTAGCCGACCGGCTTGAGGCCGAGCGAGACGACGTTGTCCAGCTCGCCGACGTCGAGCACCACGACCCGCTTCGGCTTGCTCTTGATCTCCGTCTTCCCCATGGCCTGGGTGACGGTGCGCGGGAACTGGCCGGGCTTCGCGTCGGTGCCCAGCTTCGCCGTCTGCTCGGCGGCCTTGCCGAAGTCCTTGCCGCCCTGCGCGACGGACTTACCCCCGCCGCCGTTGCCCTTGGCGCCGTCCTCGCCGCCGCCGTCGGACGCGCCGCAGGCGGCGAGGGAGAGGGCCCCGGCCAGGGCCAGGGCGAGGGCGGCGCTGCCGCGGCGGTGTACGGACATCTGGTGCTCCAGGGGTCGTGCGAACGGTGGCACTGAGGCGTGGCACTTGGGCGTGGCACTTAGGCAGGCCTTACTTTAATCGCACTGCGGATCGGCCCCTTACAGCACATTCATCCCCGACCTCTCAGGCGAATCGGGCAACAGCCACACGTAAGGGTGGAGCCGACCTCTTATCGGCCACCGGGAGGGGGTACGAAACCTACGTTCAGTGGCCGGAGGTGACTGAACGATGACCGCCTGTGCCTTCGACGCCACCCGCACCACGGCAGTCAGCGCCCGGCCACGAGAAAGGTCCACGGATTTCACCATCACCCCGGACCGCTCGTACGGGGCGCGGCTCACGCTCAGCGGCGACACCGGCTGCTGGTTCCCCGAGCGCTGGACGCTCGACGGGCCCGAGCCGTACGCCGTGCCGCTGCCGGGCACCCAGCCCGAGGAGCCGGACAGCGACGTGCTGCCGCTCTCCGACGGGCAGGTGCTGATCCACCGCCGGGTGGCCGGGCACCACGCCTTCTCGCTGCTCTACCCCACCGGCCCGGGGACGGGCGAGCGGGTGCTCGGCGGCATCGACCGCGCCGACGTCTCGCTGCTGCCGCCCGCGCCGGGCGGCAGCAGCGCGTACGCCCTGGGGCGCGGCCCCCGGTCCACCTCCGTCTGGCTGATCCACGGCGGCCCCCGCGGGCTCCAGCACCTGGCCGAGGTGCCAGGGCGTTGCACGGGCGGCGCCTGGCTGGACCGCATGGGTCGGCTGCTCGCCCTCGACCGCGAGCTGGACGGCCGTACGAAGACGATCGTCGTCGACCTCGGGCGCGGCGGTGAGACCAGTCCGCTGCTGCAGATCACCGAGCGCAGCAACGACCGGCTGCTCCTCGCCGACCCCGACAGCGGTCTGCTGCTCGTACGGTCCGACGCGCCCGGCGACGAGCGGCTGGGGTGGGGCGTCCTGGGCAGCGCCCTCCCGGTCCGCTTCCCGGACTGCCTGCGCCCGGCCGCCCAGGCGACGGCCGTGCCCTTCGCGATCCAGCCGGGCCAGATGCTGACGCCGGAGGCGTGCGCGGTGGCCTTCCGCATCGACGCCGCGGCGGGCGGGCGGCCGTGGGTGGGCGTCTGGCGCCCGTCCGAGCGGCGGTTGCGCCAGTTCTCGGCCCCGGAGGGCTGGCTGGCCGGGGCCGGGCTGTGGAGCCGGGAGGCCGAGCTGTGGCTGCCGTACGCGACCCGGCAGATCCCCTGCGGCCTGGCCCGCGTCTGGCTCCCGGAGGCCACACGGACGGCCTCCGGCTCCCCCGCACCCCCTCGGGTGATCCGCCGCGTCTCCCGCCCGGAGGCGGCCGGGATCACGCCATGGCGCCAGGTGAGCGGCGCCGACGAGGACCCGGAGGCGAGCGCGGCCACGGACCCGCGCGCGACCTGGAGCGCGGGCGCGCGCGGAACCACATTGCGCGCGGGCGCGAGCCTGAGCGTGACCCCCGGCGCGGACGCTGGCGCGGGTGGGGGCTTGAGTGCGCGCGCGGCCCTGGGGGCAAGCATGGCCCCCGGCGCGGGCTCGGGTGCGGGCCTGGGCGTGGTGTCCGGTGCGGGCGCGGGTGCGGGTGCGGGTGCGGGGCTGGGCCTGAGCCCCGGCACGGGGTTGCGCGCGGGCGGGGCCCTGGGCACGGGCGCGGGTTTGCGTGGGGGCATGAGCGCAGACCCCGGCGCGGACGCGGCCTTGGGTGCCCGCGTGAGCACGGACCCGGGCGCGGGCTCTGGCGCGGGCCTGGGAGTGGTGTCCAGCCCGGACCCGGGCGCGGAGCTGGGTGCAGGCCCCGGCGCGGGATTGCGCGGGGGCGCAGACCTGGGCGCGGGCCCGGGCTTGGATGCGCGCGGGAGCACGGCCCTAGGCGCGGGCGCGGGCTCTGGCGCGGGCCTGGGCGTGGTGTCCGGTGCGGACCCGGGCGCGGGTGCGGGTACGGGCTTGCGTGGGGGCATGAGCGCAGACCCCGGCGCGGGCGCGGCCCTGGGTGCGCACGGGAGCACGGCCCCCGGCCCAGGCTTACGCGCGGGCGCGGGCTCTGGCGCGGACCTGGGCGTGGTGTCCGGCCCGGACCCGGGCGCGGGGCTGGGCGTGGCCCCCAGCGGGGGCTTGCGGGCGGGCGCAGGACTGGGCTCGGGCGCGCATCCCGGCGCAGCCCCCCGTGCGGGCGGGAGCACGGGGCTGGGCGTGGGGCCCGGTGCGGGGTTGCGCGCGGGGCTGGGCGCAGGGGCGGGCTCCGGCGCGGGGGCGGGCCTGGGCTTGGGCCCGGGGGCGGGGTTGGGGGCTGGGTTGAGTGTGCGGGTGGACATGGGCGGCGACGGGACGCGGGGGGAGTCCGGGGTTGAGCCTTGGGTGGGGACGGGGTGTTGGCCCGGGGTTGAGCAGGAGACCGGGCAGGACTCCGAGCTGACCGTGGTCGCCCCCCGGCCCGTTCCGCTGCAGCAGGCGCCTCTCGCCAGGTCAGCGGAGCCCCGCCCACCCCGCTGGGTCCGCGATCACCGCCCTGGTTAGACTCGGCCGCTGGGGCAGCGCAGCCGGTTGGCACGGCGTCCATCGACGTTGTGGCGGGCCCCTCGCGCAGAGTACGGAGCGAACTTACCGGGGTGACTTCCCACATGTCCGAAGCCCGAACCGACACGACCCAGGCGCGCTCACAGGAGGCGGCCGAGGCCGATGCCGCCTCAGCCCAGGGCAAGCACCGGGGTCAGCAGGCCGCGTCCGAGGAGCCGCAGGCTCCGGCGCACGGCCGCCACCGCCGTCCGAGCGAGAACGCCTCGTAGAGCGCTCGGGAGCGCGCTTCCCCCACCCCTCCCCTTCCCGCAGCACACGCGGCACGCGTGCACGGCTGTGGGGTGGGGAGGGGTGGGTCGTTTCAGCCCCCGCCGAGACGTCAGCCCCGCTTCAGGCTCAGCACCTCCACCGCCGCGAACCCCTCCCCGCCCCGCTCCCCGAAGTACGGCGTGAGCAGCCCGTCCAGCTCCTCGAAGCCGAAGACGTCCCCCTTCGCGTCCAGCTTCGCGGCCACCCGTGGCCGTTCCACGATCGCCACCATGCCCCCGTGGACCACGAACACCTGGCCGTTCACCCCCGTCGCCCGGGGGGAGGCGAGGTAGCCGACGAGCGGGGCCACGTGGTCCGGGGAGAGGGGGTCGGGGCGGCCGTCCGCCCCGAGACCGGCGCCGGGCACGTCGGGGAAGACGTCCTCGGTCATGCGGGTGCGGGCCCGCGGACAGATGACGTTCGCCGTCACCCCGTACTTGGCGAGCGCGCCCGCCGTGGAGAGGGTCAGGCCGACGATGCCGCCCTTCGCGGCCGCGTAATTGGGCTGGCCGGGCGACCCGGCGAGGAAGGCCTCGGACGAGGTGTTCACGATGCGGCCGTGCACCGGCCCGCCCCCGGCGGCCTTGGAGCGTGTCCGCCAGTGCGCGGCGGCGAAGCGAGTGGTGTTGAAGTGGCCCTTGAGGTGGACGCGGATGACCGCGTCCCATTCGTCCTCGGTCATCGAGAAGACCATCCGGTCGCGGAGGATGCCCGCGTTGTTGACCAGGATGTCCAGCGCGCCGTACGTGTCGACCGCGAGCCGGACCAGCCCGCGCGCCGCGTCGAAGTCGGCCACGTCGCCCACGTGGGCGGTGGCGCGGCCGCCCGCCGCGCGGATCTCCTCGGCCACCTCCTCGGCCGGGCCGGAGGACGCCTCGCCCGAGCCGTCGCGGCCGCCCTGCCCGTAGTCGTTGACGACGACGGCGGCACCCAGCCGACCCAGCTCCAGCGCCTCGGCGCGGCCGAGCCCGCGCCCGGCGCCGGTGACGATCGCGGTCTTCCCTGCCAAGGGACGCGTCAGATCTCGATGCATGTGCGCAGCGCCTCCCCCGTCCGCATCTGGTCGAGCGCGTCGTTGATCTCACCGAGCCGCACCCGGTGGGTGATGAGCCCGGCGAGGTCGATGCGGCCCGCCCGCCACAGCGCGATGGTGCGTTCGTACGAGCGCAGCACATCGCCCCCGCCGTACAGGGACGGCAGGATCCGCTTCTCGTCGAAGAACAGCTCGAACATGCTGAGCTGCAGGAAGTCGTCCACCGCGCCCGCCCCGACGACGCACAGCGTGCCGCCGCGCCGCGTGATCTCGTACGCCCGGCGGGCGGTGGCGGACTTGCCGACGACCTCGAAGACGTAGTCGAAGCCCTCGCCCGCCGTGACGCTGTTCTTGGCGTCGTCCAGTGCCTCCCGGGCGACCGCCTCGGTGGCGCCGAAGCGCAGCGCCGCCTCGCGCCGCGAGGTGACGGGGTCGACGGCGACGATATGGGCCGCGCCCGCCGCCCGGGCGCCCTGCACGACGCTGATGCCGACCCCGCCGCAGCCGATGACGGCGACCGACGAACCGGCCTCCACCCGCGCCGTGTTGAGGGCCGCGCCGAGCCCGGTGGTCACGCCGCAGCCGATGAGGGCGGCGATGTCGTACGGGACGTCGTCGGGGATCGGCACGGCGCAGGGCGCGGGGATGACCAGCTCCTCGGCGAAGGTGCCGGTCCCGGCCATGCCGAAGACCTGGTCGGCGCCGTCGCCCGCGCGCTTGAAGTTGGGCGTTCCGGCGTTCATGAACCCGGACAGACACAGCTGGCTCTGACCGCGTTTGCAGGACGGACAGCCGCCGCACGCGGGCAGCCAGCACACCAGCACCCGGTCGCCGGGGCTCAGCCCGGTGACCCCGTCGCCGACCTCGACCACCTCGCCCGCGCCCTCGTGGCCGGGGACGAAGGGGACGGGCTGCGGCAGGACGCCGCTCATCGCGGAGAGGTCGGAGTGGCACAGCCCGGTGGCCCGGATGCGCAGCCGGACCGTGCCGGGGCCGAAGCCCACCGCCTCGATGTCGTCGAGGACTTCGAGCTTGTCCTGTCCCGTCTCGTGCAGTACGGCTGCGCGCACAGCGCCTCCTCTTGAAGAAGTCGGATCACAAGGTCAGGCGTGTTCGACGACCGTGTCGCCGAGGACGGGCGCGTCGTCCCGCTCGACGGCGCTCGCCGTCACCTGGACGCGCCCCGGCTCCCGCCACATCCGGACGCGCAGGGTCTCGCCCGGGTACACCACCCCGGCGAAGCGCGTGGCGTACGAGCGCACCCGGGCGACGTCGCCGCCCAGCTCGGTGTCCACGACGGCCTTGAGGACCATGCCGTACGAGCACAGCCCGTGCAGGATCGGCTTCTCGAACCCCGCGACCTTGGCGAACCCGGGGTCGGCGTGCAACGGGTTCCAGTCGCCGGAGAGCCGGTACAGCAGCGCCTGGTCCTCCCGGATGGCCCGTTCCACCGTGCGGTCGGGCTCGCGGGCGGGGGTCTCCAGCCGCTCGGAGGGGCCGCGCTCGCCGCCGAAGCCGCCCTCGCCCCGGACGAAGATGCGGCTGTCGCAGGTCCACAGCGGGCCGTCCGCGTCGGCCGCCTCGGTGCGCAGCACGATGACCGCCGCCTTGCCCTTGTCGTACACCGCCGCGACCCGGGACGTCTGGGTGGCGTCCCCGGTCACCGGGATCGGCCGGTGCACCTCGACGGCCTGGCCGCCGTGCAGGACGGCCGCGAGATCGACGTCGATCCCCGGGCCGTTGAGCCCCCCGGCGAGCGCCATGCGGCCGCCCGCGACGGTGGCGAAGCTGGGCAGGACGTGCAGCTCGCTCTCCAGCGTGTAGCGCAGCTCATCGGGGTCGGTGGCCGGGATTCCGGCGCCGATGCCCAGGTGGTAGAGCTGGATGTCCTTGTGTCCCCAGGCGAGGACGGTGGTCCGGGGCTCGGCCGAGACGGCCTCGGCGGCGGCGATGGGCATAGGGCGACAGCACTCCTTGGCCTTGGCGGGAGGGGCGGGAAGACCCCGGCCCGCCCGTCCGCACCGTCGGCCGCGCCGGGGTCGTCACTGGTCGGCAGGGCCGCGCCGCGTTTAGAACGCGTTCTAGCCGATGGCACCTGTATAGCCCAATCCCCCTGGAGGCGGAAGACTCCTGACGGCTCGTCAGCTCGGCTCGTCGGTTCGGCTCGGGCGCCACCCGGCCGGTGGGGCCTTACGGCCCGGGACAAATGTCACGCCCATCCCCCGACATCCGCATCTGCCCAGCTCACACCGGGGTCCGTAGGGTCGGAGCCATGTACGCCACCGCCGCGAGTATCGAGCGGCTCAAGCCGCCGGGCCGCCGGGCCTTCCTGCCCTGGCTGCTCATGCTCACCCCCGACGCGAGGCACCTCTTCGACGGCGGGACACCGCTGCCCTGGCTCGGCGCCCTCGGTCTGGTGGTCTTCGCGGGGTTCTACGTGGCCGCCGTCTTCACCGGCCTCGACCCGCGCCGCCGCCCCACCCGGACCCCGGTCCTGGCCCTCGCCGGGCTGGCCACGGTCACCCTCGCGCTGGGCATCGGCTACGCCGGGAACTGGCTGCTGTGCTTCCCGCTGCTGTCCCTGGCCACCGGGATCGTGCTCCGGGGGCGCAGGCATCTGGGGCCCGTCATCCTCAGCTTCGCCGGTGCCGCCGGGGTCATCGCGAGTGTGCGCGGCGGGGCCTCGGACTCGTTGACGGTCGGCTACGGCACCGTCCTGTCCGGCCTGGTGACGGCGGCCATCCTGTCCCTGTTCGAGACCGTCGCCCAGCTCCGCGCGACCCGCCAGGAGCTGGCCCGTACAGCGGTGGAGAAGGAGCGGCTGCGCTTCTCCCGCGATCTCCACGACCTCCTCGGGCACACCATGTCCGTCGTCGTGGTCAAGGCGGAGGCCGTGCGCCGTCTCGCCCCGCGCGACCTGGAGGCCGCGCTCGGCCAGGCCGCCGACATCGAGGCGGTCGGCCGCCAGGCCCTGACCGAGATCCGCGAGGCGGTCACCGGCTACCGCGAGGGCAGCCTGGACACCGAGCTGGACCGGGCCCGCTCGGCGCTCGACGCCTCCGGTATCGAGGCCGACGTCCACCGCTCAGGACCGCCGCTGTCGCCCCAGGCGGAGGCGCTGCTGGGGTGGGTGGTGCGGGAGGGCGTCACCAATGTGGTGCGGCACAGCGGGGCGACGCGCTGCGAGATCGACGTCCGAGGAGGCATCGACCGGGTACGGCTGGTGATCACCGACAACGGGTCCGGCGTAGGCTCCCGTGCGGCCGGGGAGAGCGACAGCGGCGGTACGGGCCTCAAGGGGCTGGCCGAGCGGCTGTCCGCGGCGGGCGGCTCGCTGGAGTCCGGCCCCGACGGGCGCCGGGGCTTCCGGCTCGTCGCCGAACTGCCGGTGGATACGGAGGATCCGGTGGAGAGCGCGGAGGGGGTTCGTACCACGTGATCAAGCTGCTGCTCGCCGAGGACCAGGGCATGATGCGGGGCGCGCTGGCGCTGCTGCTCGGTCTGGAGGAGGACTTCGAGATCGTCGCGCAGGTCAGCGACGGCGACGAGATCGTGCCGCGCGCGCTGGAGTCCGAACCCGATGTCGCGCTGCTGGACATCGAGCTGCCCGGCCGCAGCGGACTGGACGCCGCCGCCGCGCTGCGCCGGGCGCTGCCGGGCTGCCAGGTGCTGATCCTCACCACCTTCGGCCGCCCCGGCTATCTGCGCCGGGCGATGGAGGCGGGGGCCGCCGGGTTCCTGGTCAAGGACGGGCCGGTGGAGGAGCTTGCGGTGGCGATCCGCCGGGTGCTGGCGGGTGAGCGCGTGATCGACCCGGGCCTGGCCGCGGCCGCGCTGAGCGCGGGCCCCAACCCGCTCACCCAGCGCGAGCGCGATGTGCTGTCGGCGGCGGTGGACGGCGCGACGGTGGCCGACATCGCGGCCAAGGTGCACCTCTCCCCCGCCACCGTGCGCAACTACCTCTCCTCGGCCATCGGCAAGACCCAGACCCGCAACCGCATGGAGGCGGTACGGGCCGCCCGCCAGAACGGCTGGCTGTAGCGCTAAAGGTCCACGCGGGTCGCGGCCGGGGTGCGGGGCAGGGCCACGGCCATCAGCAGCACCGCCGCCGCGATGATCCCCGTGGCCACGACGAACGCATGGCCGTACCCGGCCGCCAGCGCCTCCGGCCCGCCCCCGCCACGGGCCGCGATCCGCTCGGCCGCGACCGTCGCCAGTACGGTCAGGCCGAGCGCGCCGCCGATCTGCCGCGAGGTGTTGACCAGCCCCGACACCAATCCCGCCTCGCCCGGGGCCGCGCCCGAGGTGGCGGAGGCGGCGAGCGGGGTCATCATCAGCCCGGACCCGAACGACATGATGATCGCGGGGCCCAGCACCGTACCGGCGAAGGTGCCGTCCGCCTCCATCCGGCTCTGCCACGCGTACCCGACGACGGCCAGCGAGCCGCCCGCGATCGCGAGGAGCTTTCCGTCCAGCCGGGCCATCAGCCGGGGCGCGAGCTTCGAGCCAAGGATGATCGACAAGGCGTGCGGCAGGAAGGCGAGTCCGGCCTTGACCGGGCTGTAGTGCAACACGTTCTGCAGGTAGAGCGTCATGAAGTACCACATGGCGAACATGCCGCCGCCGCACACCACCATCACCGCGTTCGCCGCCGTGACGGCCCGTACGCGGAACAGCCGCAGCGGCATCAGCGGTTCCTCCGTACGCGCCTCCACGGCCACGAACACCGCGAGCAGCGCCACCCCGGCGAGCAGCGGCCCGAGCGAGGCGGCGGCGCCCCAGCCGTACGGCTCGGTCTGCACGATGCCGTACGCGAGCGCCGCGACGCCCGCCGTGACCAGCACCGCGCCGGGTACGTCGAGCCGTCGCGCCACCCCGGAGCGGCCCTCAGTCAGCCACACCGCCGCGGCCACCAGCACCACCACGCCCACCGGCACGTTGACCAGCAGCACCCAGCGCCAGGACAGGTACTCGGTGAGCACCCCGCCCACCAGCCCGCCCGCCGCGCCCCCGCCCGCGCCGACCGCCGTCCAGGTGCCGATGGCGCGGGTGCGGGCCGCGCCGTGCGGGAAGGCGGTGGTGAGGATGGTGAGCGTGGCCGGGGAGAGCACGGCCGCGCCGAGGCCCTGGAGGGCGCGGGCCGCGACCAGTTGCCAGGGCTGCTGAGCTATGCCACCGGCCAGGCTGGCGGCGGTGAACAGCCCGAGCCCGGTGAGGAAGACCCGCTTGCGGCCGAAGAGGTCGGCCGCGCGGCCGCCGAGCAGCAGGAACCCGGCGAAGGTCAGCGCGTACGCGTTGACCACCCACTGCAGCGCGGTCTCGCCGAGCCCCAGGTCGGTGCGTAGGGACGGCAGGGCGACGTTGACCACCGAGATGTCGAGGACCACCACGAACTGTCCGGCGCAGGCGGCCAGCAGCACCGCCCAGACCGGCGGCGAGGCGCGCGGCGGGCGCGGGGCGGGGTCGGTTGTGGAGGGAAGGGCGGGCGGAGGGGGAGTTGGGGTGGGCATGGCGGTGATGCTCGCATTGCGTGCTGGCCCCACGCATCAGCATTTCTGCGCATTTGCGGGCAGCTCCGTGGTCCTAGGACCAGGGTCCTATCCGGTCGGCGCCGGGTCGCGCGGCAGGCCGAGCAGCCGTTCCGCGACGACGTTCAGCTGTACCTGGGTCGTACCGCCCGCGATCGTCAGACAGCGCGACATCAGGAAGCCGTGCAGGGCCCGCTGCCCCGCGCCCTCGCACACCGCGCCGCCGGGCCCCAGCAGTTCCAGGGCGAGTTCGGCGACCTTCTGCTGGTGGGCGGTCTGGACGAGTTTGCGGACGCTCGCGCCCGCGCCCGGCTCCACCCCGGACACCTGGCGCAGGGTGGTGCGCAACCCGATGCACGCGAGGGCGTGCGCCTCGGCCATGAGCCCGCCGACGCGCTCGCACTCCGGGCCGGTGTCCGGTACGCCCGATACGTGGGCGATGAGCGCTTCCAGCCCGGTGTCGAAGGTCAGCTGGTCGGCCATGTGGACGCGTTCGTTGCCGAGGGTGTTACGGGCGACCGCCCAGCCCGCGTCCACGGCGCCCACGACGGCGTCGGGCGGGAGCAGCGCGTCGTCGAGGAACACCTCGTTGAAGAGGGATTCGCCGGTGATCTCGCGCAGCGGGCGGATCGTGATCCCGGCCGTCCGTTTCATGTCGACCAGGAAGTAGCCGAGCCCCTTGTGCTTGGGCGCCTCCGGGTTCGTACGGGCCAGCAGGATGCCGTAGTCCGCCGTCCGGGCGCCCGAGGTCCACACCTTCTGCCCGCTGACCCGCCACCAGCCGTCCGCCGTCCGCTCGGCGCGGGTGCGCAGGGCGGCGAGGTCGGAGCCCGCGTCGGGCTCGGAGAACAGCTGGCACCAGCGGAGTTCGCCACGGAGCGTCGGCAGCAGGAAGCGTTCGCGCTGGGCGTCCGTGCCGTACGCGATGAGCGAGGGCACCACCCAGGTGGCGACGCCCAGATCGCTGAGGACCACGCCCGCGTCGCGCAGCTCGCGTTCGATGGCGAGCTGGTGCAGCGGGCCCGCGCCGAGGCCGTACGGGGGTGGCAGATGCGGTGCGGCGTACCCGGTAGGCGCGAGGGCGCGCCGGGCGGCGGCTGGGTCGAGACCGCGCGCCGTCGCGATGGCGGCGCGAGCGCTGTGGCGGTGGGTCTCCGCCTCGGGCGGGAGGTCGAGCCGCAGCTCACGGCGGGCGCCGTCGGCGGCGAGTCGGGCGGCGCGTAATCGGTGGTGTGCGCCGGTGCCGAGCAGCGCGCGGGCCACGGTCGCGCGGCGGAGGTGGAGGTGGGCGTCGTGTTCCCAGGTGAAGCCGAGGCCGCCGAGGATCTGGACGCAGTCCTTGGCGCAGCCGTACGCGGCGTCGAGCGCGGTGGCGGCGGCGAGTGCGGCGGTGAGCCCCCGTACGGCGGGGGTCTCGTCCGTCGCTCGGGCCGCGTCCCAGGTGAGGGCGCGGGCCTGCTCGACGCGGACGAGCATGTCGGCGCACAGGTGCTTCACGGCCTGGAACTGCCCGATGGGCCGCCCGAACTGCTCCCGTACTTGGGCGTGCGCGACGGCCGTGTCCAGCGCCCAGCCCGCCGTGCCGCACGCCTCGGCGGCGAACAGGACGGCAGCCAGGTCGGCGATGAGCCCGGGGTCGATGTCCAGCACCCGGTCCTCGGGGACGGCCACGGTGTCGGCTCGCACCTCGGCGGTCGGGCGGGTGGGGTCGGCGCCTTCGTGCGCGCGGAGGGTGAGGTCGGCGGCGTCCACGGCCAGCCATACGGTCACCGTGCCGCGCAGCGCGGCGGCGAGGACGATCACGTCGGCGTCCCCGGCGCCGAGGGTTGGCGGCGCGCAGCCGTCGAGAACCACCTTGCCTTTGGGGCCGGGGGTGGCGGTGAGCGACCCGGCGCCGAACGCGACGGCACCGGCGCGGCTGCCGTCGGCGAGGCCCGCGACGAGGTCGTCTTGTCCGGCCCGGTGGAGGATGGCGGAGGCCAGCACGGTGGGCAGATACGGCCCGGGGAGCGCGGCCCGCCCCGTCTCCTCCAGGACGACGGCGAGGTCCGCGAGCCCCCCGCCACCTCCGCCGTGTGCCTCCGGCAGGTGCGGCCCCAGCAGCCCTTGCGCGGCGAGCCCGGGCCAGTACGAGGCCCTGCCGCCGCCATCGAGCACCTTGCGCACCGCCTCCGGTGGTACGGCCCGCCCCACCCACCCCCGCACCGCGCGCGCCAGCTCGTCCTGGTCTTCCGTGACGCCGATGCCCATGCGGTTTCCAATCTGACGGAGGGTCAGCTGTGGTGCGCGCCGAGTTCCTTCCCCACCCCGCCCCTTCCCGAAACTGGAGCTCCGCCCCAGACCCCGCCGCCCGGGCCGGGCATGACGGGTGCGGGCCGGTGGTGGGGTTTGTGCCCACCCGTTCCTCCCCCAGCTACCGCTGGGAGGCGCCCCCCGACGGAGCACCAACCCCCGGTTTGTGGGCAATCGTTCCGCGGGGCGGAACGGGTGGGCACAAACCGGCCACCGGGGGGGGCACCCGGCGACGAGACCCCGGCCAGGGACAACCGGAGCCGCACCACCCACCGGGCCCGCACCCGGCAACGAGACCAAGCGCCCCATACGGCAGGATGAGCCCGTGACGCACCCCGCCCCCGCAATACTCACCGCCTTCGAGCGCGCCAAGGGCTTCATGCCGACTGACGAGGGCCTCGCCCTGTACGCAGCCGCCGAGGCAGCCGGACGGATGGGGCTCCCGCTGCTCGAAGTCGGCACGTACTGCGGCCGCTCCACCATCCTCCTCGCCGCCGCCGCCCGCGAAACCGGCACCGTCGCCATCACCGTGGACCACCACCGCGGCTCCGAGGAGCAGCAGCCCGGCTGGGAGTACCACGACCCGGACGTCGTCGACCCCGAGGTCGGCCGGATGGACACGCTGCCCACGTTCCGCCGCACCCTGCACGCCGCGGGTCTCGAAGACCACCTCATCGCCGCCGTCGGACGATCCCCGCAGGTCGCCGCCGTCTGGGGCAAGCCGCTCGCGCTCGTGTTCATCGACGGCGGGCACACCGACGAGCACGCCGCCGCCGACTACGAGGGCTGGGCACCCCACGTCGCGCACGACGGGCTCCTCGTCATCCACGACGTGTTCCCCGATCCGGCCGACGGCGGGCAGGCCCCGTACCGGATCTACCGCCGCGCCCTCGCCTCCGGCGCGTTCACCGAGGTCTCCGCGACCCGCTCCCTGCGCGTACTGCGCCGTACCGGGACGACAAAAACCATCTGACCCGCAGCCGCTACCATCACGTCGTGTCGAACGGCAGCTTCTTCTCCGACTCCGGCCGCCGTGGCGGCACCCTCGCCCTCGTAGCAGCCATCGTCGGCATCCTCGGCTGGCTGCTGTGGGACAACCTGGGACAGCGGGACGACAACAGCGGCGGCACCCCCGCCTCCTCCCTCCCGACCGTCTCGTCCACGTCCTCGCCACTGCCCGCGCAGCCCCCGCCGTCCCCCTCAGCCACACCCAAGAGCGACGACAAACCGCTCACCGGCAAGGTCGTCGTGCTCGACCCCGGCCACAACCCGAACAACCGCGACCACCCCTCCGAGATCGCCCGCAGCGTCGACATCGGCACCAACGAGAAGGAGTGCGACACCACCGGCACGGCCACCGAATCCGGCTACGCCGAGGCGTCCTTCACGCTCGATGTCGCCCGCCGCGCCCGCACGCTCCTCGAAGCCCGCGGCGCGACGGTGAAGTTCACGCAGGACGGCGACCGCCCGTACGGCCCGTGCGTGGACGAGCGCGCCCGGATCGGGAACAGCGCGCACGCCGACGCCGTCGTCTCCGTCCACGCGGACGGCGCCCCCGCCGGGGAGCGCGGCTTCCACGTCATCCTGCCCAAGTCCGTACGCGGCGGCGACGCCGACACCGCGAAGATCGCCGGGCCCTCCCGGCTCCTCGGCGAACGGGTGCGCAGCGAATTCATGGAGGCAACCGGCAGCGAGCCCGCCGACTACATCGGCGACGGCAGCGGGTTGAATGTCCGTGGAGATCTCGGCGGCCTCAATCTCTCCACCGTTCCGAAAGTGTTCATCGAGTGCGGCAATATGCGCGACTCCAAAGACGCAACGGAACTGATCGATCCGAAGTGGCGTGAGCGAGCCGCCCGCGGGATCGCGCAGGGCATTACGGACTTCTTGAACAGGTAAGTCCCCAACAACCGAACGCGAGGTCACGACCGGGAAACCGATGCCCCACCCCCGGTCTCATCAGCTTGATTGCCCCGTACGATGGGTCCACCCCCGACGCCTTCGCGCCACCGCGCCTGGCGGCAGCGTTCCGTATACAAGAGAATGACTAAGGACTCACGTTGAACATCCGCTCGCTCACTCGAGGCGACGGCGTGGTGATCGGAGCAGCGGTGTTGCTCTTCATCGCCTCCTTCCTCGACTTCTACTCGGCCGATTGCGACGGCCCGTACTGCGACGGCATCGACATGCCGAATGGCTGGGACACGGACACGCTCCTGGTCGTCCTTCCGTCGGTGTTCCTGATCGGACTGATCGGCGCGGGGCTGGTCATCGCGGGGCGGTTCCAGCCCGAGAGCCGTAAGGTCAGCGGACTCACCCTCGACCAGTGGGGCGCCGGTTTCGTCGTCGTCGCCGCCTGGGACTCGCTGTGGTCCGTCATGGTCACGCCGGACAAGGGCAGCCCGGGTGTCGGCGCCATCCTGGCGCTGGTGGCGACGCTCGCCAGCGCCGCGGCGGTCATCGCGACCCCGCGCGTCCCGGCCCTCAAGGCGCCGCTGATGAGCGCCCCCGCTCCGGCGGCCCCGTCCCCGTACGGCGCACAGTCGCCGTACGGCGCACCGGCCCCGCAGCCGGGCTACGGCTACCCGGGCCCGGGCGGCGCCCAGCCCGGTCAGCCGGGTCAGCCGGGTCAGCCCGGTCAGCCGCAGAGCGGCCAGCCGGGTGCCCCCTCCTTCGGCGGCGGCGGTCAGCCGGGCCAGCCCGGACCGGCCGCCCCGGCCGCGGCGGCGGGCGGCTCGGACTTCGCGCCGTTCTGGTTCGCGGTGCCGGTGGCCCGGCCGCTGTTCGCCGAGGACGGTTCGTCGAGCACCATCGCCGAACTGGCTCCCGGCACCTGGTACCTGGCGGTCGAGCAGCGCGGTCAGGCGCTCGTCGCGCAGACCCAGGACGGGCGGCGCGGCGTGCTCCAGGACACGACGGGCATCCAGCGCGGCTGAGCCCTCCGCAGCACACGGCCCCTCGCCCGATACACCGGGCGGGGGGCCGTTGCCATGTGCGGACCCGGGCCGTACAGTCCAGGCGCTACCTGACGGCACGTCAGAGAGGGGTTGTCATGCGGCTCGGCCTGGCGCTCGGCTACTGGGGCCGCGGCCCCGACCCCCGCCATCTGGAACTCGCCCGGCAGGCCGAGGAGCTGGGCTACCACTCCGTCTGGACCGCCGAGTCCTGGGGTTCGGACGCCTTCACCCCGCTCACCTGGATCGCCGCCCACACCTCCCGCATCAGGCTCGGCACGGCGATCGCGCAGATGGCCGCGCGCACCCCCACCGCCACCGCGATGCAGGCCCTCACCCTCGACCACCTCTCCGGCGGCCGCATGATGCTCGGCCTCGGCCTGTCGGGGCCACAGGTCGTGGAGGGCTGGTACGGGCGGCCGTTCCCGGCGAGCCCGCTCACCGCCACCCGCGAGTACGTGGACGTCATCCGGCAGGTGCTGCGCCGCGAGGCGCCCGTACGGCTCGACGGGCGCTACCACGCGCATCCGTACGCCGGGGCGGACGCCACCGGGCTCGGCAAACCCCTGAGGCCCATCGTCCACCCGCTCCGCCCCCACCTCCCGGTGCTGCTCGGCGCCGAGGGGCCCAAGAACATCGCCCAGACCGTGCGCATCGCCGACGGCTGGCTGCCGCTGTACTGGTCGCCCCAGCGGGCCCCGCTGTACGAGGCGGCCCTCGCCGAGGCGCCCGACGGCTTCATGGTGGCGCCCATGGCCCGGGCGCGGGTGTGCGACGACATCGCGGAGGGGCTGCTTCCGGTGAAGGCGATGCTCGGCTTCTACATCGGCGGCATGGGCCACGCGGCCCGCAACTTCCACGCCGATCTGATGGCCCGCATGGGCTACGGGGACGAGGCGCGCCGGGTCCAGGACCTCTTCCTCGCGGGCCGCCGCGACGAGGCGATCGCGGCGGTGCCGGACGCCTTCGCCGACGAAGTGTCCCTGATCGGCCCGCGCGAGCGCGTCGCGGAACGGCTGGAGCTGTGGCGGAAGGGCCCGGTGACCGACCTGCTGGTGATCGCACCGGACCCGGAGACGCTGCGCGTGCTGGCGGAATTGAACACCTGAGTGGTTTCATAGCGCCCGCCGGGGCAACACGTCCGGCATGTCCCGAACTTATCGCTACGGAAACAACCAGGCGGCGACCGTCGTGATGGTCGTCGCGGACATCACCGCCGTGATCCTCGGTCTGTGGATCCTCTTCGCGCTCCTCGACGCCAACCCCGCCAACGACCTCGTGTCCGTGGTCCGCGACGCGGCGGGCTGGCTCGCGGGCTGGTCCCACGACCTGTTCACGATGGATACGGACTGGCTGCGGACGGTCCTCAACTACGGGCTGCCCGCCGTGGTCTACCTGTTCATCGGCCACGCCGTGGCGGGCCGCATCCGCCGCGGATAGAGCACATCCGCTAGCTAGCCGCAGCAGTCCGAGTCCAGCCCCCTCGGCAGGTGCTCCCCGCCGAAGACGGCCGTGGTCGCCTCGTCCCCGCCCAGCGCGGCCACGGCCAGCAGCAGCGAGCCCGCGGTCCAGGTGGTGCGCTCCTCGGGCCAGATGGCGTCGTCCTCGTAGACGTACCCCGTCCAGTACATCCCGTCGTCCGCGCGCAGCCGCTGCTGGACCCAGCGCAGGATGTCCACCGCGCGGTCGGACTCGCCCATCACCCACAGCGCCAGCGCGAGTTCGCAGCTTTCGCCGCCGGTGACCCAGGGGTTCGGGGCGACGCAGCGGATGCCCAGGCCCGGGACGACGAAGCGGTCCCACTCCGCCTCGATGCGGGCGCTGGCGGCGGGTCCTGTGAGGGCGCCCGCGAGGACCGGGTAGTACCAGTCCATCGAGTACCGGTTCTTGTCGAGGAAGCGCTCGGGGTGGTGGCGTATCGCGTGCCCGAGCAGCCCCGCCGACAGCTCCCAGTCCGGCTGCGGGTCCTCGCGGTGTTCGGCGATGGCGAGCGCGCAGCGCAGCGCCTGGTAGATGGAGGACGAGCCGGTGAGCAGGGCGTCCGGGTCGACGGTGCCGTCCGCCTTGCGCCGCCAGCCGATCTGGCCGCCGCTCTGCTGCAGCCCGAGCACGAACTCGACGGCGGCGACGACGGTCGGCCACAGCCGGTCGAGGAACGTGTCGTCGCCGGTGGCCAGATAGTGGTGCCAGACGCCGACCGCGACGTACGCGCAGAAGTTGGTCTCGCGGGCGCGGTCGGTGGGCGCGTCGGCGGCCACCCCGGCCGGGGTGTCGGGGTAGGCGGCGTACCAGGAGCCGTCCGGGTTCTGGTGATCGGCGAGCCAGCGGTACGCGGCCTCGGCGCGCTGGTGCTCACCCGCCGCGTCCAGGGCCATCGCCGCCTCGACGTGGTCCCACGGGTCGAGGTGGTGGCCGCGGAACCACGGAATGGCGCCGTCCGCGCGCTGGACGGCGGCGATGCCCTCGACGGTGCGCAGCGCCTCCTCGGCGGTGAGGACGCCCGGCAGCGTCAGCCGTTCGGTACGGGGACCGGGGCGCGGGCCGCGCGCCGTCACGCCTGGGCCTCGTTGCTCGGCGCGTGGGGCTTGGTCGCGTACGCCACGAAGCTCTTGCCGATCAGCGGGTTGAGCGCCTGTTCGGCAAGGCGCGTGGCCAGCGGCTTCTTCATGATGTCCCAGACCAGCAGCTTGTGGTACGCGCGCACCGGCAGCGACTTGTCGTTGTCCACGCCGAACGCGCACTTGAGCCACCAGTACGGGCTGTGCAGACCGTGGGCGTGGTGGGTGCCGTACGGCCGCAGCCCGGCCTCCCGCATCCGCTCCAGGAGTTCATCGCCCCGGTAGATGCGGATGTGGCCGCCCTCCACCTCGTGGTACGCGTCGGACAGCGCCCAGCACACCTTCTCGGGTCCGTAGCGCGGCACGGTGACGGCGATCCGGCCGCCGGGGCGCAGCACCCGCACCATCTCGGCGAGCACGCTCTTGTCGTCGGGTATGTGCTCCATGACCTCGGAGATGATGACGACGTCGAAGCTGTCGTCCGGGAACGGCAGCGCCAGCGCGTCGCCCTCCATCGCGGTGGCGGTGGCCCCGGCGGGGGCCTCACCGGCCTCCTCCATGGCGGCGAACCACTTCGCGACCTCGCGTATCTCCTCGCCGTTGCGGTCGAGCGCGACGACCCGCGCACCGCGCCGGTAGCACTCGAAGGCATGGCGTCCCGCGCCACAGCCCAGGTCGAGGACGCGGTCGCCGGGGGCGAGGGGGAAGCGGGAGAAATCGACGGTCAGCACGGGGGGTCTGCTTTCGTCAGGCGGGTTCGTTGGGTCCGGTGGAAGCCATGGGGGCGTCAGCGCGCGGCGCGGGTCCGGGCGGCGCGGGCTTGCGCTCCGATCGCGGCGCGGTACTGCTCGACGGTGCCGCGCGCGGCCTGCTCCCAGGTGAAGCGGCGCAGCACCCGCTCGCGTCCGGCGGCGCCGAGGCGCCCGCGCAGGTCGGCGTCGGCCAGCAGCCGGTTGAGGGCGGCGGCGAGGGCGCCCGCGTCGCCGGGCGGCACCGCGAGGCAGGTCTCGCCGTCCGGGCCCGCGACCTCGGGTATCGCGCCGCCGGTGGTGGCGACCAGCGGGGTGCCGGTGGCCATGGCCTCGGCGGCGGGCAGCGAGAACCCCTCGTACAGCGAGGGCACACAGGCGATCTGGGCGCCGCGCACGAGGTCGACCAGCTCGGGGTCGCTGATGCCCTTGACGAACTCGACGGCGCCCTGGAGCCCGTAGCGGGCCATGGCGGCGGCCACCGGCCCCTCCTCGGGGCGCTTGCCGACGACCACGAGGTGGGCGGCGGGATTCTCGGCGCGGACCTTGGCCAGCGCCTCGACCAGGTGGACAAGACCCTTGAGCGGCACATCGGCGCTGGAGGTGGTCACGATCCGCCCGGGGATCACCGGCACTGCGGGGTCGGGCGAGAACAGTCCGGTGTCCGCGCCGATGTGGACGACGTGCACGCGCCCGGGCCGTACGCCCAGGTCCCGGACGATCTCCCGGCGCGAGGAGCCGGAGACGGTGAGTACGGAGGGCAGCTGCCGGGCCACCCGCTTCTGCATGCGGGTGAAGCCGTACCAGCGGCGTACGGAGAGGCGGCGCTTCCAGCCGTCCGCGGCGTCCAGTTCCAACTGGCGGTCCACGGTGATCGGGTGGTGGATGGTGGTGACGAGGGGGAAGCCGGTGCGTTCCATGCCGAGCAGCCCGTAGCCGAGCGTCTGGTTGTCGTGGACGACGTCGAACGCGCCGCGCCGGGCGGCCAGATGGCGGCGGGCGCGCAGGCTGAAGGTGAGCGGCTCGGGGAAGCCGCCGGTCCACATGGTGGCGACCTCCAGCGCGTCGACCCAGTCCCGGTACTCCGCCATGCCGGGCGTGCGGAACGGATCGGGCTGACGGTAGAGGTCGAGGCTGGGCAGCTGGGTGAGGGTGACGCCGTCCTCGGCGTCGAGCACCGGGTACGGCTGCGCGCCGATGACCTCGACGGTGTGGCCGAGCCGGGCGAGTTCGCGGGAGAGGTGGCGTACGTAGACGCCCTGGCCTCCGCAGAACGGGTTCCCCTTGTAGCTCAGCAGCGCGATGCGCAGTGGCCGGTCACCCTCCTGGGCCCGGCCCTCCGCGGGGGCGGGGGGCGCCGTCCGAAGCGGGTCGACTCCGGTCTCCTGCGCGGCCTCTGCGGTCACTCGCGCCCCCTCCTTGATGCACGTCAGCGGGAGCGTAGCCGCTCACGATTATCTAGAACAAGTTTCACTAACAGATAGCCACAGAAGTCTCGAAGATACCTGGCGAACCCCTCGCCGCCGGGGCCGGAACGGGTGATCCCTACCACTCGGTAGCCCCTTGCGCGTGACGCCCTTTTCTGGAGGCGTGACCATATCGGCGCGAGTCCGGCAAACGCCCCTCCGCCGACCGGCCGCCGGGCTTGAGCGACACGCGACCCTAGAACGAGTTTCACTGACTCGCGCCCCTAGGCCGACCCTGCCATCATGCACGGTGTCCGTTTGTCAACCGCAGCGCAGACACTATGCACCCGAAGTGAGACAAATGACCGCAGAAGTCAAGCCAGCCTCCCTGCAGCTGACCGAGCGGCAGGAGGCGCGCCGCCGGCGCATCCTGCACGCCAGTGCCCGGCTGGCCAGCCGCGGCGGCTTCGACGCGGTCCAGATGCGCGAGGTGGCCGAGCACTCCAGCGTGGCGCTCGGCACCCTCTACCGCTACTTCCCCTCCAAGGTCCATCTGCTGGTCGCCACCATGCAGGACCAGTTGCAGCACATGCACGAGACGCTGCGCAAGCGCCCGCCGACCGAGGAGGACCCGGCCACCCGCGTCGCCCAGACCCTCATGCGCGCCTTCCGCGCGCTCCAGCGCGAACCCCATCTCGCGGACGCGATGGTCCGGGCCCTCACCTTCGCGGACCGCTCGGTGAGCCCCGAGGTGGACATGGTCTCCCGGCTCACCACCACGATCATCCTCGACGCGATGGGCCTGGCGGGCCCGCCGACCGCCGAGCAGCTGTCCGCCGTGCGGGTCATCGAGCACACCTGGCACTCGGCGCTGATCACCTGGCTGTCGGGGCGGGCCTCGATCGCCCAGGTCAAAATCGACATCGAGACGGTCTGCCGACTGATCGATCTGACGGCGCCGACCGAGCCCGCCTGACAGCGCCGACCGAGCCCGCCTGACGGCGCACGATGCGCCCCGGGGGCGCACGTTGAAAGCAAGATGTGCGCCCGCACGCCCCCCTTTGGCTCAAATTTCGCGTTCAGCGCCTGGGCAATCCCGGTATTCATGAACGGCGCGCGACAGAGCGACGACGGCGTGCGACGGCTCAACCATCTACAGGGGGTGAAGAACTCCGTGATACGGGTTCTTCTGGTACATGATTCATACCTGCTGCGGTCCGCGTTGGCCGCACTGATACAAGCCGAACCTGAGTTCGAGGTGGCTTCCGCCGCGTGGCGTGACGCGCGTAGCAGAGCCCGCTGCTTACAACCGCATGTCTGCGTGGTCGACACGGACTGCCCCGGCTCCGACAAGGCCGCCCGCAAGGGCGAGTTGGGCAAGCTCATGGCCGAGGCCCCGGCCGTCGAGGCCGGCCCCGAGTCCGGACTGCTCGTCCTCGCCAACGCCGGGCGCCCCGGCCAGTTGCGCCGCGCGCACAAGGCCCGCGCCCTCGGGTACATCGACAAGAACGCCCCGCCGCAGCGGCTGCTGGAGGGCATCCGGCACGTGGCCAAGCAGGAGCGCTTCATCGACGACTCGCTGGGCTACGGCTTCCTCAAGGCGGCCGAGATCCCGCTGACCGAGCGCGAGTTGGGCGTCCTGTCGCTCGCGGCCGACGGTGCCTCCATCGCGGAGATCGCCCGGACCCTGCACCTGTCCAACGGGACGATACGCAACTACCTGGCCGCGATCACCCGTAAGACCGGGGCGCGCAACCGGGTGGACGCCATCCGCATCTCCCGCTGCGAGGGCTGGGTCTGATCCACCATCCGTCGTCACGCGGATGGTGGAGGTCCGCGCGGACGGATAGCGGAGAAGGCCTACGTCATTTGAGGGGCCAGCCCTCCCGCCGCCGGGCGGACCCCGTCGTTCCATGGGAGCGACGGGGTCGCCCGGGTGGCCGGAAACGGCGCGTCGCCCCGCACCCACCCGCCGGGACCGGCTACTCGTCGGCGGGAAAGATCTGCTCACCGCCCTCCAGCAGCCGGATCGCGATGGCCTCCACCGGGCATCCCTCGGCCGCCACGAGCACCGCCTCGGACGCGTCCGCCTCCGCGTCGACCGGACGCGCCTGCCGCGCCTCGTCCAGCCGGAATCCGCCGGGGGCGCTGCTCACGCAGAAGCCCGAGCCGACGCAGACACCGCGGTCGACCTCGATCCGCCAGCGGTCCCCCATCAGCCCTGCTCCCCGTCCCACCCCTGCGGCAGGTGGATCATCTTGTGCTCCAGGTAGGCCGCCAGCCCCTCGGGGCCGAACTCCCGCCCCAGGCCGGAGTTCTTGTAGCCGCCGAACGGACCGAGCATGTCCAGGCTGAAGGTGTTCACCGAGTACGTACCGGTGCGGACGCGCCGCGCGAAGTCGATGCCGTGCGCCACGTCCGCCGTCCATACGCTGCCGGAGAGCCCGTAGTCGGAGTCATTGGCGATCCGGGCCGCTTCCTCCTCGTCCCCGTACGGCAGCAGGCAGATGACCGGGCCGAAGATCTCCTCGCGGGCGACGCGCATCGTATTGGCGACGTCCCCGAACAGCGTCGGTTCCACGTACCAGCCCGTCTCCTGGGCCTCGGGGCGCCCGCCGCCCGTCAGCACCTTGGCGCCCTCGCGCTGCCCGAGCGCGATGTAGTCCAGCGAGCGCCGCTGCTGCCGCTGTGCCACCAGCGGGCCGACCTGGGTCGCCGGGTCCAGCGGATCGCCGACCACCAGGGCCGAGGCGGCGGCGGCGAAGCGCTCGGCCAGCTCGTCGTAGTGGGCGCGCGGGGCGAGGATGCGGGTCTGGGCGACGCACGCCTGACCGTTGTTCATCCACGCGTTGGGCACGATGCCCGCGACCGCCGCCTCCAGATCCGCGTCCGGCAGGATCACCGCGGCCGACTTGCCGCCCAGCTCCAGCGTCACCCGGGTCAGTTGGCGCGAGGCCACCTCCATCACGCGCTTGCCCGCGGGCACCGACCCCGTGAACGACACCTTGTCGACCCCCGGGTGGCCGACCAGGTACTCGCTGACCTCCCGGTCCGCCGGAAGGATCGACAGCACGCCCTCCGGCAGCCCCGCCTCGGTCGCGATCTCCGCCAGCAGATACGCGTCCAGCGGCGTCTCCGGCGACGGCTTGAGGATCACCGGACACCCCGCCAGCAGCGCCGGTGCCAGCTTCGCCGCCGCCACGAACTGCGGCACGTTCCACGGCACGACGGCCGCCACCACCCCGACCGGCTCCCGCCGCACCAGCAGCGGCCCGAGCACTCCGGCCCGCCGCTCCTCGAACGTGAAGTCGCGCGCCACCGTGATCGCCGCGTCCCACACCATCATCGCGCCGAGCGCCTGGGCGAGGACGCTCCAGGAGTACGGCGAGCCGTTCTGCGCGCTGATGACCTTCGCGATCTCCTCGTGCCGCAGGGCCACCGCGTCCTTGATCCGGGTGACGACGGCGATCCGTTCCTCCAGGGAGGTACGCGGCCACTCCCCCTCGTCGAACGCCCGCCGCGCCGCCGCCACCGCCCGGTCCACATCGGCGCGGGCGGCGTGCGGCACCCGCCCGATGACCTGTTCCGTGTGCGGCGAGACGACCTCGATGGTCTCCGCCCCGGCCGGATCGACCAGCGCCCCGCCGATGAAGAGCTGCCCGTACTCGATGAGGTCGCCCATCGCTGATGCCTCCCGCCGAAATCTGACGATGCATCAGAACTGATACCAGTTCCCGTTATAGTCAGCAATGCATGCGCTGCCGCGGCCCGGCGCCGCACTCGCGAAAAGGGGGAACCCCGTGCCAGAGGCGACCGGCGTCACCGACCACGGCGGCGGGGTGTGGAGCATCCCCGTCCCCATACCGGACAACCCGCTCGGCCACACCCTCGTCCACCTCCTCGACACCGACCGCGGCCCGGTTCTCATCGACACCGGCTGGGACGATCCGACCGCCTGGGACACCCTCACCGCCGGGCTGGCCGCCTGCGGCGCCGATGTCGCCGAGATCCACGGCATCCTCGTCACCCACCACCACCCCGACCACCACGGCCTCTCCGGCCAGGTACGGGAGGCCTCCGGGGCGTGGATCGCGATGCACGGCGCCGACGCGCACGTCGTACGCCGCACCCGCGAGGCCGACCCCGCCCTCTGGCTCGACTACCTCGCCGAGAAGCTGGCCGCAGCCGGTGCCCCCGAGGACCACCTCGCCCCGCTGCACGCCGCCCGCGCCGAGGGCCGTACGCACCTCCCGGGGCAACGGGCCGCCCTCCCCGACCGCGAGATCGCCCCCGGCGAACTCCTCGACCTCCCCGGCCGCCGCCTCCGCGCCATCTGGACACCGGGCCACACCCCCGGCCACATCTGCCTCCACCTGGAAGAAGCCCACCCCGGGGCGCTCCACGGCCACGGCCGCCTCTTCTCCGGAGACCACCTCCTCCCCGAGATCACCCCGCACATCGGCCTGTACGAGGACCCGTCCGACCCCGCCCCCACCGACCCGCTGGGCGACTACCTCACCTCGCTTTCGCGCATCGCCGCCCTCGACCCCGCCGAGATCCTCCCGGCCCACCAGCACGCCTTCACCGACGCCCCCGCCCGCGTCCGCGCCCTCCTCCACCACCACGAGGCCCGGCTCGCGGGCCTCCGCGCCCTCCTCGCCACCCCGCTCACCCCCTGGCAGCTCGCCGAGCGCATGGAGTGGAACCGCCCCTGGCCCGACATCCCCTATGGCTCCCGCAACATCGCCGTATCGGAGGCCGAAGCCCACCTCCGCCGCCTGGTGACCCTGCGCCGGGCCGAACCCGTCCCCGGCACCGACCCGATCACCTACCGGGCTCTGTGACCCCGCTCGGGCACCATGGACGGACCGACCAACGAGAGGGCCACCGATGTCCCCCCACCACGACCGCAAGCACCGCATCGTCACGACGTTCCAGCGGCGCGTCGCCAACCCGATCGCGTCCCGGCTCCCGTTCCAGACCCTCCTGGAGACCACCGGCCGGACCTCGGGACTGCCCCGGCGCACACCGGTCGGCGGACGCCGCGTCGGTGACGCGTTCTGGTTCGTCTCGGAGTTCGGCGGCAGGTCGCAGTACGTACGGAACCTCCGGGCCGACCCCCGGGTCCGGGTCCGCGTCAACGGCACCTGGCACACCGGCACCGCCCACCCGCTCCCCGAGGACGACGCCCGCGCCCGCCTCAAGACCCTCCCCCGCTACAACAGCAGCGCGGTCCGCGCGCTGGGCACCGACCTGCTGACCGTGCGCGTCGACCTCACCGGCTGAGCGGCACCCCGAGGGGCTATGTTCGGCCCATGTACACCACGAGGGTTTCCGGACATGTGCGGGCATCGCGGGCGGAGGTCTACCGGGCGCTGGTGGACGGGCGCGCCATCGCGGAGTGGCGGGTGCCGGACGGGATGAGCGGGCGGGTGCACGAGTTCGAGGCCCGCGAGGGCGGGGAGTTCCGCGTCTCGCTCACCTACGACGTGCCGACCGGCACCGGCAAGTCGGCCCCGCACACCGATACGTACCGCGCCCGTTTCGTGACGCTCGTACCGGACGAGCGGGTGGTGGAGGCGATCGAGTTCGAGACCGGGGACCCCGCGCTGGGCGGGACGATGACGATGACGACCACGCTCAGCGACGCGGGCGAGGGCACCGATGTGTTGGTCGTGCAGGAAGGGGTTCCCGACGCCGTGCCCGCCGAGGACAACGAGACGGGCATGCGCATGGCCCTCGCGAAGCTCGCCCGGTTCGTGGAGGCGGGCCGGGCGGGCGGCGGCGCCGGGGGGCTTGATGCGGCCGGTTAAAGTGGGCGGGAGAACTTCATCCGCGTCCGATCAGGGGAAGTCGGTGGAAATCCGGCGCTGACCCGCAACCGTGTGTACGCGCCCCGCGCCCTGCGGGCCGTACGAGCCGGAGTACCTGAGCGGGCGCGACGCAGGAGGCTCCCGCCGTCCGGGTGTCCGGCGGCGGCACCGTCGTGGGATGCGGAGCTGAGCCCGGTGCCACCGCGTGGCGGAGTGTTCCGCGCATGGGTGGGCGGCCGTGCGTGGCTGCGTACTGCCCCTGATCGAGAGGCACCCCAGCCATGAACGCACGCCGCAGCGCCGCGGCTCTGGCCATCTGCGCCGCCCTGTGCGCGACCGCCGCCCCCGCCGCTTCCGCCGCTCCCTCTGACGGTCCGGAGGGGCTGTACGGGACGAAGGACCCCAAGTTCGACGGGGTGTGGCGGCAGTCGCTCGCGCTGCTCGCCCAGGACGCGACCGGGGTGAAACCGGCCAAGTCGGCCATCGACTGGCTCGCCGGGCAGCAGTGCGCGGACGGCGGCTTCGCCGCGTACCGGGCGGACACCGGGAAGGCGTGCGACCCGGAGAAGGGCGAGTTCACGGACGCGACCGGGGCCGCCATACAGGCGCTGGCCTCGGTGGGCGGCCGGTCGGCGGCGGTCGAGAAGGGCATCGGCTGGCTCAAGAAGAGCCAGAACGAGGACGGCGGCTGGGGCATGAACCCCGGCGGCCCGAGCGACGCCAACTCCACCTCGGTCGCGGTCGGCGCCCTCGCCACGGCCGGAATGGACCCGGCGGAGGTCGCGGCGGCGGCGAGCGGCAAGACGCCGTACGACGCGCTGCTCGGGCTGCAGCTGGACTGTTCGGCGAAGGAGGCGCAGCGGGGCGCGTTCGCGTACACGTCCGGGAAGGGCAAGCCCGCCGCCGCCAACGACCTGGCCACCGTGAGCGCGGCGCTGGGCACCCGGGGCTCGGGCTTCGTCTTCGAGCCCGTAGGCAAGGACGACGACAAGAGCCCCAAGCCGCTGGCCTGCGAGGGCGGCAAGGGCGGCGGCGCGGACCGTACGCCGGAGGACGCCTCCGAGGCCGCGCTCGCCTACCTCTCCACCACCATGTCCGGCAACGGCATGCACCTGAAGTCCACGACGCCCGGTGCCAAGGCCCAGCCCGACTTCGGCGCCACCGCCGACGCGATCATGGCGCTCGCCGCCGGTGAGCACAGCGCGGCGGCGGCCCGCCCGTTGCAGTGGCTGCAGGGCAAGGACAGCGGTGCGGTGGCCTGGGCGAAGGGCGACCCGGGCGCGCTGGCCAAGCTGGTGCTCGCGGCCCACGCGGCCGGTGCCGACCCGCGCCACTTCGGCGACGCCGACCTCGTACAGCAGCTCAACGCCACCGGGCCGAAGCCGGTCGAGGAGCAGGCGTCGAAGAGCGACGCGAAGGGCGACGACGACGGCGGCGGGACGGGCAGCGTCTGGTGGATCGTCGGGAGCTGCGCGGTGGCCGGCATGGGCATCGGTTTCCTGCTCAGCGGCCGTAAGCGGCAGCAGCTTTGATGTTCGGCCGCTCGGTGATCCGGCTGCCGCTCGTGGCCCTGCTCGCCGTGCTCGCCCTGCTCGCCCTGCTCGCCGTCGCCGCCCCCGCCCATGCCGAGGGGTACCGCTACTGGTCGTTCTGGCAGCGGGGCGGGGACGGCGGCGGCTGGACGTACGCGTCGGAGGGCCCCTCCGCGGCCCGCCCCGGCGACGGCGACATGATCGGCTTCCGCTTCGCCGTCAGCGAGGACTCCCGCGATGCCGCCCGACCGCGCGGCACGGCCCGCTTCGGCGCGGTCTGCACCCCGGATACGCCCGCCAAGGGCGGCACGAAGCGGATCGCGGTCGTCCTGGACTTCGGCACCCCCCAGGACGCCCCGGACGGCCGTACGCCCCCGAAGCCCCGCACCGCGTGCGCGCGGGTCGGCGAGGACGCGACGGCCGGGGAGGCGCTGGCCACGGTCGCGAAACCGCTGCGCTACAACTCCTCGGCGCTGCTGTGCGCGATAGCGGGCTACCCGAAGTCGGGCTGCGGCGAGGCGGTGACCGCCCACCAGGAAGATGAAGGTGCCGGTGGTGGCCCATCGGCAGGCCTGATAGGCGGAGTAGCCGCCGTGGCCATCCTCGGGGCGGCGGCGGCATGGCAATCCCGCCGCCGGTCGTGACGGCGATGGGTGCGCGTACGACGCCCGGCGCGGTCGGGGCGCGAGGCATGCGGGCGGCGCTCCGCACGGCGCAGGCACGGGCAGCACCCCGCGCGGAACGGATCCGGGCAGCGCTCCGCGCAGCCGGAGCCCGGGCCGCGAGCGCCCTGCACCGCCAGGACCGACCGGCGGGCGCGGGGAGTGCCAAGGGGGCGCGGGCGTACCGTACCGGCGGCCTCGGTGGCGGGGGCGCTGCCCCGGCAGGGGCCATCCCCGCGATCGGGCGGGGGCGTGGCGCTGCCGCGTCCGGCCCGCCGCGTCCGCGCCGTGGGGCCGCGCTGCATGCCGGGGCGTGGTGGGTGTGGGCGCTGGGGTTGGGTGCGGCCGCTTCGCGGACCAGTAATCCGCTGCTGCTCGGGCTGATCGTCGCGGTCGCCGGGTATGTGGTGGCGGTGCGCCGTACCGATGCGCCCTGGGCGCGGTCGTACGGCGCGTTTCTGCGGCTCGGGCTGGTCGTGCTCGCGATCCGGCTCGTCTTCGCGGTGTTCTTCGGCTCGCCGATCCCCAGCACCCGGGTGCTGTTCACGCTGCCCGAAGTGCCGCTGCCCGGCTGGGCGCAGGGGGTACGGATCGGGGGGCGGGTCACCGCCGAGGGGCTGGTGTTCGCGCTGTACGAGGGGCTGCGGCTGGCCACGCTGCTGGTCTGCGTCGGGGCGGCGAACGCGCTGGCCAGCCCGGCGCGGCTGCTCAAGTCGCTGCCGGGCGCGCTGTACGAGGCGGGGGTGGCGGTGGTCGTGGCGATGACCTTCGCGCCGCATCTGGTGGCGGACGTCCAGCGGCTGCGCGCGGCGCGCCGGTTGCGCGGGCGGCCCGACCGTGGGGTGAAGGCGCTGCTGCAGGTGGGACTGCCGGTGCTGGAGGGCGCGTTGGAGCGGTCCGTGGCGCTGGCGGCGGCGATGGACGCGCGCGGTTACGGCCGCACCGCGCAGGTCCCGCCCGTGGTGCGCCGTACGACCGCCGCGCTGACGCTGGGCGGGCTGCTCGGCGTCTGCTGCGGTACGTACGGGCTGCTGGCCTCGGAGGGCGCGGGGTACGGGCTGCCGCTGCTGCTGGCCGGGCTCGCCGCCGCGCTGGGCGGGCTGTGGCTGGGCGGGCGCCGGTCGGTCCGCAGCCGCTACCGGCCGGACCGGTGGGGTGTGCGGGCCTGGCTGGTGTCGGGGTCGGGGGCGGCGGTCGCGGCGCTGATGATCTGGGCCGCCTCGTACGCACCGGAGGCCCTGAATCCGCCCGCCGTTCCGCTCACCGCACCCGACTTGCCGCTGTGGCCGGCGGCGGGCGTCCTGCTGGGGCTGCTCCCGGCGTTCGTCGCGCCAGCACCGGCCATACGGCACGAAACCGAGGAGGCCACCCAGTGATCCGCTTCGAGCAGGTGTCCGTCACCTACGACGGCGCCGCCCGGCCCGCCCTCCACGGGGTGGAACTCACCGTTCCGGAGGGTGAGCTGGCCCTGCTCGTCGGCCCCTCCGGAGTCGGCAAGTCGACACTGCTGGGTGCCGTCTCCGGGCTGGTGCCGCACTTCAGCGGGGGCACCCTGCGGGGCAGGGTCACGGTCGCGGGGCGGGACACCCGTACCCACAAGCCCCGCGAGCTGGCCGACGCCGTCGGCACCGTGGGCCAGGACCCGCTCGCCCACTTCGTCACCGACACCGTCGAGGACGAACTCGCCTACGGGATGGAGTCGCTGGGCCTGCCGCCCGACACGATGCGCCGCCGCGTCGAGGAGACCCTCGACCTCCTCGGCCTCGCCGAGCTGCGCGACCGGCCCATCGCCACCCTCTCCGGCGGGCAGCGGCAGCGGGTCGCGATCGGGTCGGTGCTCACCACCCACCCCAAGGTCCTGGTCCTGGACGAGCCCACCTCGGCGCTCGACCCGGCCGCCGCCGAAGAGGTGCTGGCCGTGCTGCAGCGGCTGGTGCACGACCTGGGCACGACCGTGCTGATGGCCGAACACCGTCTGGAGCGGGTGGTGCAGTACGCGGACCAGGTGATCCTGCTGCCCGCCCCCGGCGCGGCCCCGGTCGTCGGCGCACCGGCCGAGATCATGCCGGTGTCGCCCGTGCAGCCGCCGGTCGTGGCGCTGGGCGGCCTCGCGGGGTGGACGGCCCCGGTCCCGCTGTCCGTACGGGACGCGCGCCGCAAGGCGGGGGCGCTGCGGGAGCGGCTGGCGGACCTCACCCCACCTACCCGGCACACAGCACCCGACGGAGCCCTGGCCGGGCAGGCCGAGCGGCTGTCCGTACGGCACGGGCGCGTCGAGGCGCTGCGCGACGTCAGCCTGTCGGTGCGCCCCGGCGTGACGGTGGCGCTGATGGGCCGCAACGGGGCCGGGAAGTCGACCCTCCTCGCCACGTTCGTCGGGATGCGGGAACCGGCCGCCGGAACCCTGCGCATCGGTGCGGAACGCCTCGTACCGCACCGCACCCGCCCCGCCGAACTCCTGCGCCACGTGGGCCTCGTACCGCAGGAGCCGCGCGATCTGCTGTACGCGGACACGGTGGCGGCCGAGTGCGCGGCCGCCGACGAGGACGCGGGCGCGGCGCCCGGCACCTGCCGGGGACTGGTCACGGAGCTGCTGCCCGAGGTGGCGGACGAGGCGCATCCGCGCGATCTGTCCGAGGGGCAGCGGCTCGCCCTCGCGCTGTCCGTCATCCTCACGGCCCGCCCGCCGCTCCTGCTGCTGGACGAGCCGACGCGCGGGCTGGACTACGCGGCGAAGGCACGGCTGACGCGGGTGCTGCGCGGGCTGGCGGCGGACGGCCACGCCATCGTGCTGGCCACGCATGACGTGGAGCTGGCGGCCGAACTCGCCCACCGGGTCGTCATCCTGGCCGACGGCGAGGTGGTCGCGGACGGGCCGACGGCGGAGGTCGTGACGTCCTCCCCCGCCTTCGCCCCGCAGGTCGCGAAGATCCTCGCGCCGCTGCCGTGGCTGACGGTGCCGCAGGTACGCGAGGCGCTGGAGGGGGCGCGATGAACGGACCCCACCCATCCCGCATACGGGCCGTCCGGCTCGGGCCGCGCTCGGTCGTCGCCCTCGTCCTCGTCTCGGCGGTCGGCGTCGCCGCGTTCGTCTGGCCGCTCGCCGCGCCCGCCCACTCCGGCGTCGCCGCCCACGCCGCCGACGCGCCCTGGCTGTTCGCCGCGCTGCTGCCGCTGCTGCTGGCGGTGGTCGTGGCGACGATCGCCGACACCGGTCTGGACGCGAAGGCCATCGCGATGATCGGGGTGCTGGCGGCGGCGGGCGCGGCGCTGCGGCCGCTGGGCGCGGGCACGGCGGGCATCGAGCCGATGTTCTTCCTGATGGTGCTCTCGGGGCGGGTGCTCGGCCCCGGTTTCGGGCTGGTGCTCGGCTCGGTGACGATGTTCGCGTCGGCGCTGCTCACGGGCGGCGTCGGGCCCTGGATGCCGTACCAGATGCTGGCGATGGGGTGGGTCGCGCTGGGCGCGGGGCTGCTGCCCGGCGCCGGACGGCTGCGCGGCCGCCGCGAACTGGCGCTGCTCGCGGGGTACGGGGCGCTCGCGTCCGTGGCGTACGGGACGGCGATGAACCTCCAGGGCTGGACGCTGATGCAGGGGATGTCGTCGGGGATCAGCTATGTGCCGGGCGACGCGGTCGGCGAGAACCTGGCCCGTTTCGTCACGTACTGCCTGGCGACGTCGCTCGGCTGGGACCTGCCGCGCGCGGTGGTGACGGTGGTGCTGACCCTCACCCTCGGCGGGCCGATCCTGCGGGCGCTGCGGCGGGCGACGCGGCGGGCGGCGTTCGAGGCGCCGGTGGCGTTCGAGCGCGGATGACGAGGCGGGCCCGGCGCGCCGCGTAGCGCACCGGGCCCGCTCGCCTGGAGCCGCCTACTGGTGGAAGATCCTGGCCCCCCACTGCGCGACCCACCGGCCGTCACCGAACCGGAGGTTGGCCGTGCACTGGCCGGTGTCGCCGTCACAGTTCAGGGCCGTCACCGGGACCGGCGCCTGCACCGACTTCACGCTCCGGGCCGCGCTCTGGTGGAAGATCCGCGCGTCCCACTGCGCGACCCATCGGCCGTCACCGAACCGGAGCCCGGCCGTGCACTTGTAGGTGTCACCGTCACAGTTGAGGGTCGTCACCGGGACCGGCGCCTTGACCGACTTCACGGAGGCCGACTTCACGGCCGCCGCCTGCCGGGCCGGGTTCTGGTGGTACACGTTCACGCCCCAGTCCGCGATCCACCTGCCGTCGCCGAACTGCAACCCGGCCGTGCACTTGTAGGTGTCACCATCGCAGGCGAGGGTCGTCACCGGGACGGGCGCGGCACCGGCGGTCGGGGCGACCGCGGCCTGGGCCATGAGCAGGGCTCCGAGCCCCAGGAACGTACCGGTGAGCATTCGGCGAGCGCGAGCTGACATAGCGTCACTTCCCTTTCGACTCCGGCCACATGACGTGCGGCATCATGACGCCCACGAGTCGAATGTCACTTGAAGCGCTCAGCCCCGCAGCACTACAGCCGCTGAATGATCGTCCCCGTCGCCAGCGCCCCGCCCGCGCACATCGTGATCAGCGCGAACTCCTTGTCCGCCCGCTCCAGTTCATGCAGCGCCGTGGTGATCAGCCGCGCGCCCGTCGCCCCCACCGGGTGGCCGAGCGCGATGGCGCCGCCGTTGACGTTCACCTTCTCCAGATCCTGTTCGAAGACCTGCGCCCAGGACAGCACGACCGACGCGAACGCCTCGTTGATCTCGACCACGTCGATGTCCTTGAGCGTCATCCCGGCCTTCCCCAGCACGGCCCGCGTCGCGTCGATCGGACCGTCCAGGTGGTAGTGCGGATCGGTGCCGACCAGGGCCTGGGCCACGATCCGGGCGCGGGGCCGCAGCTTCAGCGCGCGGGCCATCCGCTTGGACGCCCACAGCACCGCGCACGCGCCGTCCGAGATCTGGGAGGAGTTGCCCGCCGTGTGCACGGCCGTCGGCATGACGGGCTTGAGCCCGCCCAGCGCCGCCATGTTGGTGTCGCGCAGCCCCTCGTCCCGGTCGACAGCCCGCCACATTCCCTCTCCGGCCGCCTGCTCCTCCTCGGTGGTGGGCACCTGCACCGCGAAGGTCTCGCGCTTGAAGCGCTCCTCGGCCCAGGCCCGGGCCGCGCGCTCCTGGGAGAGGAGGCCGAGCGTGTCGACGCCCTCCCGGGTGAGCCCGCGCCGCCGGGCGATCCGCTCGGCGGCCTCGAACTGGTTGGGGAGGTCGACGTTCCACTCGTCGGGGAACGGCTTGCCAGGACCGTGCTTGGAGCCGCTGCCGAGCGGCACCCGCGACATGGCCTCGACACCGCAGCCGATGCCGACGTCGATGACCCCGGTGGCGACCATCGTGGCCACCATGTGGTTGGCCTGCTGCGACGATCCGCACTGGCAGTCCACGGTCGTCGCGGCCGTCTCGTACGGGAGGCCCATGGCCAGCCAGGCGGTGCGCGCGGGGTTCATCGACTGCTCTCCCGCGTGGGTGACCGTGCCGCCGACAATTTGTTCGACGCAGTCGGGCTGGATGCCGGTGCGGGCGAGGAGTTCGCGGTAGGTTTCCCCGAGGAGATACGCGGGGTGGAGGTTGGCGAGCGCGCCTCCGCGCTTCCCGATGGGGGTGCGTACGGCTTCGACGATGACGGGTTCCGCGGCCATGACTCGTCCTCTTCTCCATCGCGTCCGCGGGGGCTCCCGGCAGCGCGCCCGCGCCAGAACTAGTACGCGTTCTAGTTCCTCGCTCAGTCTGCTGAGGCCCGACCTGACGGCGCAAGGGTTGTGCACAGGGCGAGTTGGAGCATCCGCCCCCAAGAAGGCCCGCCATGGCCCTTGCTACTTGTAGAACCCGTTACTACCTTCTGGACACTTTCTGATAGGCCGTCAGATCTGGAGTGGCCGATGTCCTGTCCAGCACTCCCCGAAGGCTTTGACTTCACCGACCCCGACCTCCATGAGCACCGGGTGCCACTCCCCGAGTTCGCCCAGCTGCGGCAGACGGCCCCCGTGTCATGGATCCCCCAGCGGCACGGCATCGCCGGTTTCGACGACGACGGCTACTGGGCCGTCACCCGGCACGCCGACGTCAAGGAGGTCTCGACCCGGCCCGAGATCTTCTCCTCGCACCGCAACACCGCGATCATCCGCTTCAACGAGCGCATCCAGCGCGACCAGATCGAAGTCCAGAAGCTGATCATGCTCAACATGGACCCACCCGAGCACACCCGGGTCCGCCAGATCGTCCAGCGCGGCTTCACCCCGCGCGCGATCCGCTCCCTGGAGGACGCCCTCCACGACCGCGCGGAACGCATCGTGGCCGGGGCCAAGGAGAACGGCACCGGAGACTTCGTCACCGACATCGCCTGCGAACTCCCGCTCCAGGCCATCGCCGAGCTGATCGGCATCCCCCAGCAGGACCGGATCAAGATCTTCGACTGGTCCAACAAGATGGTCGCCTACGACGACCCGGAGCTGGCCATCACCGAGGAGATCGGCGCCGAGTCGGCCATGGAGCTGATCTCGTACGCCATGAACCTGGCCTCCGACCGCAAGCAGTGCCCCGCCAAAGACATCGTCAGCGCGCTGGTCGCCGCCGAGGACCAGGGCAACCTGGGCTCGGACGAGTTCGGCTTCTTCGTCCTGCTGCTGGCCGTCGCGGGCAACGAGACCACCCGCAACGCCATCAGCCACGGCATGCACGCCTTCCTCACCCACCCCGACCAGTGGGAGCTGTTCAAGCGCGAGCGCCCGGCCACCGCCGCCGACGAGATCGTCCGGTGGGCCGCCCCCGTGATGTCCTTCCAGCGCACCGCCACCCAGGACACCACGCTCGGCGGCCAGACCATCCGGGAGGGTCAGCGGGTCGGCGTGTTCTACGCCTCCGCCAACAACGACCCCGAGGTCTTCGACCGCCCGGAGGTCTTCGACATCACCCGCGACCCCAACCCTCACCTCGGCTTCGGCGGCGGCGGACCGCACTTCTGCCTCGGCAGGAGCCTCGCCGAACTGGAGATCCGGCTGATCTTCAACGCGATCGCGGACACCCTCCCCGGCATCCACCTCACCGGCGCGCCCCGGCGGCTGCGGTCGGCGTGGCTGAACGGGATCAAGGAGCTGCGGGTGAGCTACGCGTAGCTCGTCACCGAAACCAGCGCGCCCCGGCCCGCCTACTTGAACGGCACGTTGATGCAGGCCACCCGGTCCCCGGCCATGCCCGCCCGCCCCATGTGGGTGGAGGTGCCATGCTCGTGGATCACCACCGAGCGCGCCTCACCGGCCCTGAAGTGCCACTTCACCATGGACTTGGTGCGGGCGTCGCCACGGCTGTTGGTGGTGGCGTCGAGCCACATCTCATTGCGCGCGTTGGCGTACTTGGGGTTGGTCGACGGCTGCTTCGGGTCCTTGACGTTCTGGTAGTGCGGGCCGGACGAATCGGGCTGGGTGCCGCACGGCCTGGTGTGGACGTGTATCCCGAAGTGATGGTCCGGTTCGACCCCGCGCAGGGCCAGGAAGACGAACGTGCCGCGCGGCGGCATGCCGTGCTTCCCGTGCTCCCCCTGCTCTCGCATCTCATGGTCCCGCATCTCGCCGTGCCACTTGCCCGGGAGCCGCAGCTCCGCGACGAGCGCGACGGCGGTCGTGGGCACCAGCGCGCTGTCGTACGTCACCGCGCCACGGTCGCCCTGGGCCTGTGAGGCGGGCCGGAACCGCTCCAGGACGAACGCCGTGGGGTTCGGCGAGGGATCGGCCGTGGCGCTCGGCGCGGCGGCCGCGGGTGAGATGACGGTCATCGATACGGCCAGCGCTGCGGCGGCCGCCGTTACCAGGGACATCCTCAGATCCCTCCTTGGTCGGGACCCCCGAGACTTCCTGGCGTTTATACCGCTTTTCCTCAACGCTAGACCGGTGCACCGGACCCTTCAACGCGAGGCATCGGCCGCCTCCGCGGCCTCCTTCGGATGGGGGATCTCCGCCACCTGCGACGTCTCTCCCGGCTCCCCGGCGCGTGGCCTCCGCACCAGCGCCCGGGCGCGCTCCCGTGCGCCCCGGGCGCCCGCCGTCAGCATCTCGGTGGCCGAGCCGTTCGCCTCCTCGGCGGGCTTCCGGCCGACGCCGAGCAGCACGTACTGCAGACCGAATCCGGCCGCGACGACGGCGGCGCCGCCGACCGCGTCCAGCACGTAGTGGTTCGCCGTGCCGACGATCACCGCGACGGTGAGCAGCGGGTACAGCATGCCGAGGATCTTCATCCACAGGTACGGCGCCACCAGCGCGATGACCACGCCGCACCACAGCGACCAGCCCACGTGCAGCGACGGCATGGCCGCGTACTGGTTGGACAGCTTGGTGAGCGCGCCGAAGTCCGGGTTGTTCAGATCCTGCGGGCCGTGCGCCGTGTCGACGTACCCGAGGCCCATCAGCCGCGGCGGGGCCAGCGGGTAGAGCCAGAAGCCGACCAGCGCGAGCATCGTGGCGAACGCGAGCGGGGTGCGGGCCCAGCGGTAGGTCGCGGGGCGGCGCAGATAGAGCCAGCCCAGCAGGGACAGCGGGATGAGGAAGTGGAAGGTGGAGTAGTACCAGTTCATGCCGTCCCGCAGCCACGGGGTGTCCGCGACCAGCAGGTTGAACCAGTGCTCGATGTCGATATACAGGAAGCGCTCGATGGCCAGCACCTGGTGGCCGTGGCCCTCGGCGATGCCGCGCTCGTCGGGCGCGTGGGCGCGGATCCACGAGTAGGCGAAGTAGCCGACGCGGATGAACATCAGCTCCAGCAGCAGGTTCGGCCGGGACAGCGGCCGCCGTACGAAGCGCAGCAGCGGGATCCAGGCGAACCGGCCCTTGTGCGGCTCCAGCACCGGCGTCGGCTCCGGGCTGTCCCACTGCGGGGAGGTGCGGGAGACGAACGGCACCAGGCAGGCGGCGGCGAGCGCGGCCAGCAGCGGGGCGTTGTAGCCGATGTGCCCGGCGATCTCGATGTCGGGCAGCAGCGCGGTCCGGCTCAGCGTCATCACCAGCACCACCAGCACCGGCCACACCAGCCGGTCGGTGGCGCGGCGGCCCACCCGGCCGACGACCGCGAGCAGGATCCACAGCTGCTGGTACTGCCAGGAGGTGGGCGAGACCGCCAGCGCCACACAGCCGGTGATCGCCGCGGCCAGCAGCAGCTGCCCGTCCCGCGCGTACCGCACCGCGCGCCGCAGGCCGACGACCGCGACCGCGACCGCCAGGACCGCGAGCAGCGCCAGCTCGACCGGCCCTTCCAGACCGATGCGCAGCAACAGCCCGTGCAGCGACTGGTTGGCCAGGCTGTCGGCGGGCTCGCCGAGCCCGGCGCCGCCGAGGTGGTGGATCCAGTACGTCAGGGAGTCGCGCGGCATGGCGGCCCACGCCAGCACGGTGCACGCGGCGAACGTCGCGCCCGCGAGCGCGGCCGAGTGCCGCCGCCCGAGGAGCCACAGCACGACGCCGAACAGCAGCAGCGCGGGCTGCAGGGCGGCGGCCACGCCGATGAGGACGCCCGCCTGCCGTCCGGAGGTGCGGGGCAGCACGGTGAGCACGACCAGCAGCACCGGGATGACGCTCGTCTGCCCGAGCGTGAAGGTGTTGCGGACCGGAAGGGACAGTGTCAGCAGGCAGATCGCCAGCGGCGCGGCCAGCAGCGCGGTGCGGCGCGAGACCGGCCCGGGCAGGGCGCGCGCGGCGGCCAGCCCGAGGACGACGACGAGCAGCAGGGTGCCGAACGTCCAGGCGACGCCCAGGCTCTGCTCGGCGGCCCGGGTCAGCGGCTTGAGCACCAGCCCGGAGAAGGGGGTGCCGGTGAACGCGTCCCCGTCGTACAGCGAACCCCTCACATGGAGGACGCCCTGCTCGCCGATCCAGGTCTCCAGGTCGGTCAGCCGCTCGTCCGGTGGCAGCCGCAGCACCGCCGCCGCCTGCCGCGCGGCGAGCAGACCGGCCAGCAGCCAGAGCGCGCCGAGCACCATCATCGTCCGTGACGTCCGCGCCCCGACGGCACCGGACCCCGCCCCCGTGCCCGCGGCACTCCGCAGTCCGCCTCGCTCTCCGTTCGCCACGCCCTGCCGCTCCCCCACTCGCCCTCTTTACCTGTTCGGAATGTTTGAGACTACTGAGCCCAAATACTCAGACGCGTCACACCCCCTCGTCACCTGACTGTCGTCCCCGGTTGTCCGAAAGCTGTCAGACTTTGGCGGAAGTGCGTCTGTACGGAGGGATCCGTACGGTCCCGGCCAATTTCACCAGGACCGCGCGGCACCCCGCGAATCGCGACGGCCGTGGCCGCACCGCCGGGTGGCAGGATGGGCCCATGAGCATCGTCAAGATCAACGTGCTGACCGTTCCCGAAGAGCAGCGCGAGGTACTGGAGAAGCGCTTCGCCTCCCGCGCCGGGACCGTGGAGAACTCCGACGGCTTCGAATGGTTCGAGCTGCTGCGCCCCGTCGAGGGCACAGACCAGTACCTCGTCTACACGCGCTGGCGCAGCGAGGAGGACTTCCAGGCCTGGATGGAGGGCCCCATGAAGGCGGCCCACCAGCGCGGCGGCGAAGACGCCCCCCAGCAGAAGCCCGCCGCGGCGGGCTCCACCCTCTGGTCCTTCGAGGTAGTCCAGCAGGCCGCCCCCAAGGGCTGAATAGGCCGCACCGCCCGACGCCCTGTGCCCCGCGCCCGGATCGCTCCGGTGCGGGGCACAGCGCGTCGGAGCAGGTCGCGGCCAGCGTCACCACCTCGGCCCTGTCCTGAACTCATCGGTCGTGGTCAAGGCCCTGGTGCCGCGGAACGGGGGGTTCAGTAGGGTCACCTTGTGTACGGGAGTGTCAGCGAGAAGCCGGTGCCCGCCCGCGGGGACGGGCAGCGCATTCTGGTCGTGGACGACGAGGCCAGGATCGCCGAACTGCTCTCGACCACCCTGGAGCTGGCCGGTTATCAGGTCGGCACCGCCGCCACCGGGGGTGAGGCGCTGGACCGGGTGGGGCGGGAGCGGCCGGATCTGGTGATCCTGGATGTGATGCTGCCCGATCTGGACGGGTTCACCGTGTGCCGGCGGCTGGTGGCCGCCGACGAGGACCATCCGCCCGTTCTCTTCCTCACCGCCCGCGACTCCCTGGACTCGCTCGTCACCGGGCTCGGCATCGGCGGAGGCGACTACGTCACCAAGCCGTTCCGGATCGCCGAGGTACTGGCCAGGGTGCAGGTGCTGCTGCGCGGGCGGCGGCGGAGGGCCCGGGAGGAGGAGGCGCCGCCGAGGTACGCGGACCTGGTGCTGGACGATACGACCCGGCAGGCCCTGCGGGGCCGCCGCACGCTGGACCTCACCCCGGCCGAATACCGGCTGCTGCGCTATCTGCTGGCCAACGCCGGGCGGGTGCTGTCCAAGGAGCAGATCGGCGAACACCTGTGGTTCAAGGACCACAAGAGCTACGGGGACAACGCCATCGAGAAGCTGATCTCCCGGCTGCGGCACAAGGTCGACGAGGAGGAGCCCGCGCTCATCCACACCCGCCGCGGCTTCGGCTACTGGCTCGGCAAGCTCACCACCGTATGAACAGCGACGACGATCTCTACGGGGACGAGCGGCAGCGGCTGGTCGAGGTGCTGCTGCACGAGCTGCGCACCTCGCTGACGACCATCCGCGGCTGGGCCGAACTCCCCTTCCAGGGCCTCAGCGACGACCCCGCGCTGATGGTGCGCGCCCTGCGGCGCATCCAGGACGAGGCGGACCACATGTACGAGGCGACCCAGCGGGCGTTCCCCCGCTCGGATGCCTCATGGGAGCGGCCGCCGCGCCTGGCGCCGGTGGATCTGCGGGACGTGGCCGACGAGGCGGTCGCGGATCTGGGGCTGCTCGACCCCGAACGCCCCATCACCCGCGAGAACTCCGGCCGCACGGCCCTCGTCGCCGACAACCGGATGCTGCGGCACGCCGTCCGCAACCTCCTGGGCAACGCCCTGCAGCACACCCCCGCCGGAACCCCGGTGACCGTGGCGGTGCGCGGTCCGGTGAGCGGGCCCGGCGGGGAGCCGTGGGTCGAACTGTCGGTCGGCGACCGGGGGCCGGGCATGGACCCCCGGGCGGTCGCCCGGCTGACCACGCCGTACACCGAGGACGACCACGGCGCGCCCAGCGGCGGCGGGCTCGGGCTCACCATCGTGCGGCGGGTGGTCGAACGGCACGGCGGCGAGGTGACCGTGAGCAGCGCGCCGGACCTCGGGACGACGGTCACGGTGGCCCTGCCCACTGTCAGCGTTTCGTCAGGCAACTGACCGGGCGGCGTCAGGTCGGGGAGGTTCGCTGGTCATCACGTCCCCGGTGCACACAGGTTCGCTCCGCTCCTGTCGGAATCCCCCACCCGAGGAGAGACATGACCGAGACGCTGGCAGAGACCACGGCCCAGGCCGATCAGCAGATTCCGGCGTACCCCATGCCCCGGGCCGCCGGATGCCCCTTCGACCCGCCGCCGACCGCGCAGGCGATGCACGCCGAACGGCCGGTCGCGAAGGTGCGGATGTGGGACGGCAGCACCCCGTGGCTGGTGACCGGGTACGCCGACGCGCGCACCCTGCTCGCCGACCCGCGCGCCAGCTCCCGGGCCACGCTGCCCGGCTTTCCGCACCCGAGCGCCGGTTTCCGCGAGAACGCCAAACACCGGCGTTCCTTCATCTCCATGGACGACCCCGAGCACGCCCGGATCCGCCGTATGGTGACCGCGCCGTTCGCCATCAAGCGGGTCGAGGCGATGCGGCCCGCCATCCAGAAGATCACCGACGATCTGATCGACGCGATGCTGGCCGGGCCCTCCCCGGCCGATCTGGTGCGCTCGCTCGCGCTGCCGCTGCCGTCCCTGGTGATCTGCGCCCTCCTCGGGGTGCCGTACGAGGACCACGAGTTCTTCCAGCGGAACAGCTCGCTCATGATCAACCGCTACTCGTCGGCGGACGACGTGGTCGCCGCCAACAACGCGCTGACCGACTATCTGGACGACCTGGTGGGGGTCAAACTCGCCGAGCCCGCCGACGACATGCTCTCCGAGCTGGCCGTCCGGGTCAGCAACGGGGAGCTGACCCGCCGCGAGGCCGCCTCCATGGGCGTACTGCTCCTGATCGCCGGTCACGAGACCACCGCCAACATGATCGCCCTCGGCACCGTCGCCCTGCTGGAACACCCCGAGCAGCTCGCCACCCTGCGGGAGACCGACGACCCGAAGGTGGTCGCCAAGGCCGTCGAGGAGCTGCTGCGCTACCTGACCATCGTGCACAACGGGCGCAGCCGGGTCGCGCTGGAGGACATCGAGATCGGCGGCCAGACCATCCGCGCCGGGGACGGCATCATCATCTACACCGGCACCGGCAACCGGGACGCGGAGGTCTTCCCCGACCCCGACCGGCTGGACATCGGCCGCGACGCCCGCCGCCACATGGCGTTCGGCTTCGGCGTCCACCAGTGCCTGGGCCAGCCGCTCGCCCGGGTGGAGCTGCAGGTCGTCTACAGCACGCTCTACCGCCGTATCCCCACCCTGCGGCTGGCGACCGGCGTCGACGAGCTGCCGTTCAAGCACGACGGCCTGGTGTACGGCGTCTACGAGCTGCCCGTGACCTGGGAATCATGAGAAGCGAGGGAGTCACCATGCGCGTGGAAGTCGATGTTCCGAAGTGTGTCGCGTCCGGTCAGTGCGTGATGATCGCGCCCGATGTGTTCGACCAGCGCGACGAGGACGGGATCGTCGTGCTGCTGGACGACCACCCCGCCGCCGAACTCCACACCGACGTACGGGAGTCCGCCGTCATCTGTCCGGCGGCGGCGATCCGGCTGGTGGAGGAGGAGTGAGACGCGTCGTCGTGGTCGGCGTCTCCGCCGCCGGGCTCGCGGCGGCGGAGACGCTGCGCCGGGAGAGGTACGACGGCGCCCTCACCCTGGTCGGCGACGAACCGCACCCCCCGTACGACCGGCCGCCGCTGTCCAAGCAGATCCTCGACGGGCGGTGGGACGCCGGACGGCTCCCGCTGCGCGGCCGGGACGAGCTGGACGCGCTCGGGCTCGACCTGCGACTCGGCACCGCGGCGACCGGGCTCGACGCGGCCGGGCGTACGGTCGCCCTCGCCGATGGGGCGGAGGTGCCGTACGACGGGCTGGTCATCGCCACCGGCGTCCGGCCGCGACGGCTCCCGGGCAGCGGCGCGCATGTGCTGCGCACCCTGGACGACGCGCTGGCGCTGCGGGACCGGCTGGCGGAGGGGGTGCGGCTGGTGGTGGTCGGCGCCGGGTTCCTGGGCGCCGAGGCGGCCGCCGTCGCGCGCGGCCTGGGCGCGCGGGTGACCCTGCTGGAACCGGCGCCGGTGCCGCTGGCGCCCGTGGTCGGCGAGGACGTCGGCCGGGTGCTGTCGCGGGCGCACCTCGACCACGGGGTGGACCTGCGCACCGGGGTCACCGTGACCGAGGTGACCGGCGGCGGGGTGCGGCTGGCGGACGGCGGCCGGGTGGAGGCGGACGAGGTGCTGGTCGCCGTCGGGTCGGTGCCCAACACCGAGTGGCTGGAGGGCAGCGGCCTCACGTTGGGCGACGGCCTGGAGTGCGACGAGTTCAGCGCCGCCGCCCCCGGCGTCTACGGGGCGGGGGACGTCGCGCGCTGGCACCACCCGCTGTTCGGTACGGCGATGCGGATCGAGCACCGTACGAACGCCACCGAGCAGGGCATGGTGGCGGCCCGCAACCTGCTCGCCCCGTCGCCGGAGGCCCGGCGCCCGTATCAGCCGGTGCCGTACTTCTGGTCGGACCAGTACGGTCTGCGGATCCAGGCGTACGGCCACCTGCGCGGCCATGAGGAGATGGCCGTGGTGGAAGGCGGGCTGGACGAGGGCGCGTTCCTGGCCGCGTACCGGCGCGGGGACCGGCTGACCGGGGTGCTGGCCGTGGGCGTATCACCCCGGGTGCTGCGCACCTGGCGGCAGTCGATCGCCGCCGGGGCGCGGTGGACGGACACGGTGCGCCGGGCCACGACCGTGGTGTGACGCCCTGTGGGGGCGGGCGCGGCTCAGACCGCGTCCGGCCCCCGCTCCCCCGTGCGGACGCGCACGAAGTCGTCCACCGGGACGGCCCACACCTTGCCGTCGCCGATCCGCCCGGTGCGCGCGGCGGTCACGATGGCGTCCATGACGGCCTCGGCCTCGGCGTCCTCCACGACCACCTCGATGCGCGCCTTGGGCACGAAGTCGATGCGGTACTCGGCGCCTCGGTAGACCTCGGTGTGGCCGCGCTGCCTGCCGAAGCCGCTGGCCTCGGTGACGGTGAGGCCCTGCACACCGATCTCCAGCAGCGCCGTCTTCACGTCGTCCAGCTTGAACGGCTTGACGATCGCCGTGATCAGCTTCATGGGGTCGGGGTCCTGTCGGGGTGATGCGGCGGGCGATGGGCGGCGTTCTGCGGCACGCCGTGGCCCAGAACCCCGTGATCATAGGCGCTCTCGGCGTGCACGGCGAGGTCAAGCCCGGAGCGTTCGTCCTCCTCGGCCGCCCGGAAGCCCATGAACCGGTCGATGAGCTTCCCGATGCCGTACGTCATGACGAACGCGTACGCGCCGACCGCCAGCACCGCCACGATCTGCTTGCCGAGCTGTCCCGCGCCGCCCCCGGACAGCAGCCCGGCCGGGCCGCCGGTCATCGCGGAGGTGGCGAACACGCCGATCAGCACGGTGCCGACGATCCCGGCGACCAGGTGGACGCCGACGACGTCGAGCGAATCGTCGTAGCCGAAGCGGAACTTCCAGCTCACCGCGTACGAGCAGAGCACCCCGGCCGCGAGCCCGATCAGCAGCGCCCCGGCGACGCCCACGGAACCGCACGACGGGGTGATCGCGACCAGCCCGGCGACCGCGCCGGACGCGGCACCGAGGGTGGTGGCGTGGCCGTCGCGCACCTTCTCGACCACGAGCCAGCCCAGCAGCCCCGTGCAGCCCGCCGCCTGGGTGTTGAGGAACGCGGCGGCCGCCAGGCCGTTGGCCCCCATCGCCGACCCGGCGTTGAACCCGAACCACCCGAACCACAGCAGCCCGGCGCCGAGCAGCACCAGCGGCAGGTTGTGCGGCCGCATGGCCTCCTTCTTGAAGCCGATGCGCGGCCCGAGCAACAGCGCCAGCGCGAGCCCGGAGGCGCCGCAGTTGACCTCCACGACGGTGCCGCCCGCGAAGTCCAGCGCCCCCAGCTTCTCCAGGATCCAGCCGCCCGGCCCGAACACCCAGTGCGCCACCGGAACGTATACGAGCAGCGTCCACACCGCGACGAACGCCACCCACGCCCCGAACCGGGCCCGGTCCGCGATCGCCCCGCTGATCAGCGCCGCCGTGATGATCGCGAAGGTGAGCTGGAAGGTGGCGTGGAGCAGCGTCGGCACGGAGCCGGTCAGGTCGGTGGGCCCGATGCCGCGCATCCCCGCGTACTCAAGACCGCCGAGCAGTCCGGCGCCGCCGAGGTCCTTGCCGAAGGCGAGGCTGTAGCCGGCGAGCAGCCAGACCACGGTGACGACGGCGATGGAGACGAAGCTCATCATCAGCATGTTCAGCGCGCTCTTGGCCCGCACCATCCCGCCGTAGAACAGGGCGAGCCCGGGCGTCATGAGCAGCACGAGCGCGGTGCTGGCCAGCAGCCAGGCGGTGTCTCCGGCGTCGAATCCGCTCGGCATGTCGATATGTCACCTTCTTGGTCGGCAGGGGTCGGCATCGGTGGGTGCTCGATGGCCGACCAAGGAAGGGTCACGTCCGGTCGTTTCCACTCGCGCACGGACGTGTTTCCGCGATGTTTCGCGTTGCGTCGGCGTTTCCACACGCTCACCGCGCACCGCCTAGCGAACACGGAGCCCCCGCGCGTCAAAAGCGTGACGTTTTCACCCTTCCGGGCAGCGCAACCCGGGCATTGGGGTACTTTTCCATCCATCCCGCATCGCCTCGCAGGCGACTTGAGCCATTCTCCGTTCGTGGCGCACGCCACATGGGTACTCTCCGTGAGGGGGTGGTGACATGGCAGGGATGCTGCGGTTCAGGCAGCCGCCGGTACACGAGGTCACGTTAGGGCTGATGTTCCAGCCGTTGTCGCGGCTGCAATCGCTCGACCTGGCCTCACTGCGGGTCGACTGGCGCAGCGAGTATCCCAATCTGCGGGAGTCCACGCCGCTGACCCCATGGCAGCCCTCCAGTCAGGACGACGTGGAGTTCATGCGCTCCGGATTGCCCTGGCCGATGGGGCTCTGCTCCCTGTCCACCGAACTCGGTGACCGGAAGATCAAGTTCCAGCAGGACCGCTTCATCCTGATCTGGAAGTCCACCGGGGACGAGCAGCCCTATCCCGGCTATGACTCCCTCAAGGCGGAACTGCTGGGGAAGTTCGACCACTTCTCGAAGCTCTCGCAGAACATCTGCGGCACACTGCCGGAGGTGAGGCGGGCCGACGCCCAGTATCTCAACAGACTTCCGGAGATTTCCGCGTACCAGGCCATGGCCGGGGTCCTGACCGGCTGGTCGTCCGAATCGGCCTTCCCGTTCCGGGCGCCCGATTACTGCGGCTTCCGGGTGCAATACCAGCAGTCCGAGCGCGACGACCGGGTCTCCGTTCTCATCGGGGTCGATTCGGCGGTGACCGAGCCGTCGGTCGGCGAGTTCTCCGAGGGCTCGTCCCTGATCATCGACGCGGAGTCGCAAGTCGACCTGGGGGACGACTTCGCCCTGCGCATGGACGCGGCACATGAGGTGGTGAGCGGCGCATTTGTGGAGGCGACGAGCGCGCAGATGCGGCAGCAATGGGGGGAAATGAAATGATTGCGTCCGAGGCATGCCCCACCGGGCAGTTCTCACCCGTCCGCAAGGACGAACCACGCGAGGCGGGGGTGTGGCTGATCCGGCGCGGGGACCGGGGCGGCGCGGAATCGCGCGCGTTGGAGAAGCAGACCAAGCTCGAATTGCAGACCTATGTCAGCGGCAAGCTGCACGAGTTGAGAACGCTGCCCGACGACTGGGACGACGCCGGAGGCAGCGCACCCTCCCAGGCCGTCACCCACGCGGCCTACCGCACCCTGGACCGGATCTCCGACTACCGCACGGTCTTCCCCTTCATCACCCCCGGGGAAGAGGGCGCCATCCTCTTCGAGTGGCGGGCGGGCAAGGAGCGGCTGGAGCTTGAGTTCTCCCCCGACGAGCCCCCGTTCGTGCGCTACATCGACGCGGCGGGCGATCTGAAGGCGAACGGGGACCTGGGAGCCGAGGGCATCGGATACGAGAACATCCGCCGCTTCCTCTCAGCCCTCTCGACGCGCGTCTGGTCGGTCAATCCGAACTGGAAGAGGCTTTTCTCTTAAGCGGCGCTGAGAGGGTATTGAGGGGGAGTGCTCTTTGAGCGCACGTGACGAAAACAACTCCGACATCGAGCTGATCTACCGGCGGATACCGGAGGCACCGGGCTTCCTGGTGCCCGACCTGGAAACCGGGAGACGGGTGCCCACCCATACGGCGTTCCGATGGGACCCCGATGGAATCTCCGTCCATCGGAGTTCCCTGCTCACCGAGTACGGGCTGGGCCCCGAATCGATGGTCAAGAAGCCGGGGCAGATGGTCTGGGGCTTCCCGGCCCGGGCCACCCGCCCCTGCAAGGCGAAGATCATCGACGCGCCCGACCCCGAGGACCCGCCCATCGGGATGGCGCACGCTCTGATCCAGTGCGAGGTACCCCGGCCGGACAAGCCACGCCGCCGCGAGATCTCCGAGGCGCTGGCCGAGGAGTCCCGATTATGCTTCCCTGCCGAGTGACGCCTGCCGAGTGAGGGCGGGCGGCTACGACAGGCCTTCCTCGGTGAAGAGGTCGCGGCAGCGGTCGGGGGTTTCGCGCCAGTAGCGCCACTTCTCGTAGTCGGTCAGGACGCTGTGGAGGGCCGCCTCCAGGGTGTGCGTCCGGCGGCCCGCCCTCTCCCGGGTGATGATGACGGCCGCCCGCAGCCCGGAGGGGCCGGTGTCGGCGAGTTCGGTCACCGGCTTGCCCGTATCGATCAGGGGTGCCAGCCAGCGGGCCCAACGGTCATAGCCCGACTCATCGAGGCGCTCGACCTCGGCGAAGACCGGTTCCAATGCCTGGACGAGACGCGCGCCGAGCGCGTCGTAGTCCGCCACCGCCGAGGGGTACTCCTCGTCGAAGCCGTCCCAGTCGACATGGTTGAGGCTGTCGAGCCACCAGTACCCCGCCGGGATCAGGCCGTCTTCGCCCGCGAGGACCAGGGCGCCCCGGACCATGTCATAGGTGGGCGGGGTGTGATCGGCCAGCAGGACCGCGTCGTAGAGGTCCTTGCCCTGCGGGTATTGGTCGTTGACCAGCCACACCAGCTTCCAGGCGAGCGACAGGGCCGGTGAGGCGGCCAGGAGACGGCAGCCGGGGCCCTCCCCGAGGGGGCGCAGCTCGGTCGGCACGGGCGGGGCGGGAAGGGGCTCGTTGAAGACGAAGTCGAGCTGCACGGTGCCGCCAGGAGTGCCGGGGGCCGTCCAGGGGAGCAGCATGCGGCGGCCCGGCACGCGGTCGTACGTCCAGATGTCCTCGGTGACCATGGCGGCCGCGTCGATGCGGACCGGGGTGTGGGCGCTCGCGGCGGCCGCGACCCGGGCGACGTCCGTGAAGAGGTCGGCCGTGCGGGGCTCGTCGATCGACCAGTCCTCGGGGACGACGACGAAGTCCAGGTCGCCCGGGTCGCGCGCCGCACCGGGGAACCAGGTGGCCATCAGCACGCTGCCGCGCAGCATCAGATGGTCCGACCAGGAGCCGTCGGCGATCGCGGCGAGGACGACGTCGAGCGCGGTGCGGCGGGCGCGGTGCCAGACCTGGGCGGCGGCCTCGTCGGCGAAGCGGGGCTCGCCCGCGCGGAATCCGTTCCGGCGATGCTTCAGGGCGGGGTCGAAGACGGTGGGCTGGGTCAGCCCTTCCGGGGCGGGGAGCAGGGTGCGGGGCAGGTCCAGACGGCGCCGGCTCTCCTCGTCGAGCGGGGCGTGGGGCACCTCCCCGGGGACGTGCCACAGCCCGGACCAGTCAGGAGCGGATGTCATCGGTGTGCCTCCTCGGTGATCGGGGCCTGCTCGCCCGGGGCCTGCTCACTCGGGCCCTCGGTGATCCAGCCGTCGTCCAGTGCGAGGTTGGTGTCGTACAGGACGAACTCCCGCTCCACCTCCAGGATCTGGACATCGGCGGCGCGTACGGCACCTACGGCGTCGAGCAGGACGGACAGCCGCCGCTCGGCCGTGGCCCGGCCGACGGCCCGGCACCGCTGGGTGACGAACCGTTCCTCCCGCCCGTCCCGGCGCACCCGGCGGGCGTTCCAGGAGACATGGGCGTGGTGCGGGCGGGCCAGGTGCTCCAGGGCGGCGCGGTCATGTCCGGCCGGGAGCAGCAGCTTGATGTGGTGCTCGAAGTAGCGGTGCGGGCCGCAGGCGGCGGCCGCCGCGTCGTCCTGCGGTACCCCGGCCGCCCAGGGCACCGCCTCCGTTTTCCTGCGGACGACCTGGAAACCGTCCGCCGTCAGCTCGGCCGCGACGCGGGCCGCCGCCGCGATGTGGGCGTCGGCCGGGCCCTCGCCCTCCAGGTTGAGCATGGGCTGGGAGGGGGTGCGGCCCCGGGCCAGCACGATATGGGCGAAGCCGAGACCGCGCGCCGCCGCCCAGGCCGCCAGCCTGCCGGTGCCGTCGGCCGGGTGCGCCACGGTGATATGGGTCTCCAGGACACCGCACACATCGCGGACTCGCTGACCAGGCATGGGTGGCATGCTGTCAGCTCGCCACCACCCTTGACCAGCCAATTCAGGCGCGCTGGGCCGCCCGGCGGGCGGCGATGCGGCCCGCCACGATGTCCACGGCCAGGAAGGCGACCAGCGGGATGCCCAGCAGCGGCAGGTAGTAGCCCACGACCGCGACCCCCACGGCCAGCGGGGCCAGGACGTACCCCGGCACCTGCCGCCAGGTGCCGCGCGGGAGGGGGCGGCCGAAGGCGCCGGTGCGGCCGCGCTGCCACCACATGCGGTAGCCCCACACGATGAGCAGGATCAGGGAGAGCGCGAGTGCCGCCAGGGCGAGTTGGTTGACGATGCCGAAGAGGACTCCGGTGTGGAGGTCGATGCCCCACCGGCTCAACTTGGCCAGCAGCGGATAGTCGGCGAACCGCACGGTGTCGGTGACCTCGCCGGTGGCCGGGACGACGGCGACCGCGTCCTGCTTCTCCGGCCAGCTGCGCTGGATCTGGCTGACCGTGTACGCGGCGCTCGGGCCCGAGGGCGGCACGATCTCCACCGGGTCGCCGAGGCCCTTCGCCCGGGCGGCCTTCAGCACGGCGTCGTAGCCCACGTCGGTACTGGCCTTGTGCCCGCCGTCCGAACCGCCCATGTCCATCCCCGGCATGGCGCCGTGACCGGCGTGTTCGCCGGAGAGCCCGGAGGCCACGGCCGGGGTGGTCTGGCCGACGGCGGCGCGCAGGTCGGTGACGTTCGCCCCGGCGTACGTGGACCAGGTGAGCCCGGTGGCGGACAGGAAGAACAGCCCCACCGCCACCCAGACGCCGACGCCGCTGTGCAGGGCGAGGGTGCGGCGGCGGCCGGTGGCGGGAGCGGCGGCCTCGGCGGCGGCGGCGCGCTTGTTACGGCGGCGGCGGGCGAACCAGAGCAGCAGCCCGCCTCCGGTGATCACCCACAGCCAGCTGGCGGCGAGTTCGCTGTAGAGGCGGCCGCTCTGGCCGAGGTGCAGATCGCGGTGGAACTCGTCGATCCAGGTGCGCAGCGGCAGCGCGCCGGTGCTGCCGTACTGCTCCAGCGCGCCGCGCACCTTCGCGGTGTACGGGTCGACGAAGACGGCACGGGTGTGGCCCTCGGCGACCCCCTTCACGCCGGAGAGCAGCACCCGGGTGGTGCCGGTGTCGTCCGGCGACGGGCGCACCGCGCTGATCGTGCCCTCCGGGTGGGCCTCGCGGGCGGCGTCGATCTGCCGGGAGAGCGGCAGCTTGGTGTCACCGGCCGGGACGCGCAGCTCATGGCCGTACATGATCTTCTCGGCCTGGTAGGAGCCCGCGTACAGCAGCCCCGTGGTAGCGGCGATCAGCAGGAACGGGGCCACCAGGACACCGGCGTAGAAGTGCAGCCGCAGCACCAGGGGGCGCAGCACGGACCAGGCCGAGCGGGCAGAGGTCTCCCGGTCGGCCACGTCGCCAGCGGCATCGGCGGCCGGGGCGACGTGTTCGTCGGTGGACATGGCGGCCCTCCTGGATCGGGGGTGGTGCGAGGCGTGCTCGTCCAGTAGTCGGAGCGCCGGAGGGTTGAGTTCCGGCGCGTTTTGTGACCTGCGTCACATGTGCGCTCGTTTTATCAACTTGGGACGAGTTCACACCGTCACCCGGCGCGACTGGCACGATGACCGGCATGACACCCGGCCCAGCTCTCCGCACGACACGTGCCGCGATCTTCGCGGTGGTGTGTGTGGTGATGGCGGCCCTGGGCCATGCGGTGATGTCCGGCGGAGCCGTGTCGTGGCAGATGCTGGGCGCGGCGTTCCTCGCCACCGCCTCCGCGGCGTGGTGGCTGGGCGGTCGCCAGCGCGGGGGCGCGGTCGTGACCGGGGCGACGGTGGGGGCGCAGCTCGTACTGCACCTGCTGTTCCACTTCTCGCAGTCCGTGCCGCTCCCGAGGGCGTCCATGGCGCATGGCGCGCACGGCGGGGCCGGAGGCATGAGCGGCGGCCACGGCGCGCACGGCACGCAGGGCATGAGCGGCATGGAGGGCATGGCCGGGATGGCCGACGCGCATCTGGCGTCGGCGGCGGGCGGCATCACCCCCGGCATGCTGCTGGCCCACGCCCTGGCCGCGCTGGTGTGCGGGCTGTGGCTGTGGCGCGGCGAGGCCGCCGCGTTCCGGCTGGGCCGCACGCTCGCGGCCGCCGTCTACGTACCGCTGCGCCTGCTCGGCGCGGACGCCCTGCCGCTGCCCGCCCGCCGCCGTCCGGCGCGGCCGGGGGCCGGGCGGGCGCTGCGCGCGGCGCTCCTCCACTACGTGGTCGCCCGCAGAGGCCCCCCAGCGAGTCCGGTGCCCATCTGACCCGCCTGTCCCGACCGGTGACGGGCGGAAGCCCGTGACTTCCGGAGGACAACAGGCGATGACCCCTGCCCTCGTACAGGACCGCGACCAGCAGATCACCGCATGGGCGCTGGCCGCCCGCGACGGCGACGCGGACGCCATCGAGCACTTCATCCGCGCCACCCATCTCGACGTCTGGCGCTTCGTCGTCCATTTGAGCGGCGATGTGCACGGCGCCGACGACTTGGCCCAGGAAACGTATCTGCGGGCGCTGGCCGGGCTGTCCCGGTTCGCCGGGCGCTCCTGCGCGCGCACCTGGCTGCTGTCGATCGCCCGGCGCGCGGTCGCCGACCGCTACCGCGCCGCGGCCGCCCGCCCCCGTATCGCCGACACGACCGACTGGCGGGCCGTCGCCGAACGGACGCAGCCGGTCGGGCTGCCCGGCTTCGAGGAGGGCGTGGCCCTGCTCGAACTGCTGGCGACACTGGACGCCCCGCGCCGCGAGGCGTTCATCCTCACCCAGCTCCTCGGGCTCCCCTACGCCGACGCCGCCTCGGCCACGGGCTGCCCAGTGGGGACCGTACGGTCCCGGGTGTCCCGCGCCCGCGAGCACATGACCGCGCTGCTGCGGGCGGCGGAGCACGACGTCCCCGTGGCGTCCTGACGGCTGACGGCTTTCAGCTGACAGCTACCAGCTGACGACTATGCGCTGACAGCCATCAGCCAACAGCTGACACTTTTCACTATCTGTTATCTGTTTCTAGGAGTCTGACCGATGTCAACCGTCCGTACGATGCGCCGTGTCGGCGCCGTGGGCGCCGCCGCGATCGCCTTCGCGGGCCCCGCGTCCGCCCACGCCGAGGTCACGGCCTCCAACCCGCAGGCGCTGGCCAAGGACGTCGTCCTCACCTTCACCGGCGAGGCCGAATCGGAGTCCGGCGGCTTCACCGATGTGCGCGTGGTGCTGCCCGAAGGCATCGCGCCGGGGGACGTCACGCTGGACGAGGCGCCCAAGAACTGGAAGATGAAGCCCACGAAGGACGGCTACACCCTCAGCGGTCCGAAGCTGGCCGTGGGGACGAACGCCGTCCACAAGATCAAGGTGAAGCAGTTGCCCGACGCGAAGTCGCTCGCGTTCAAGACCATCGAGACCTACAGCGACGGCAAGGTCTCGCGCTGGATCGAACTGCCCAGCGACGGCCCGGAACCGGAGGAGCCCGCCCCGGTCCTCGAACTCAAGGCGGCGGCCCCCGGATCCAAGCCGTCCGAGCCGTCCGAGCCGTCCAAGTCCCCGTCCTCGTCCCCGTCGAAGGACACCGCGGACAAGACATCCGACAAGGCGTCGGACGGGACGACGAAGAAGGCGGACGAGGAGAAGAGCAGCGGCAACGCGGGCGCCGCGACCGCGATCGGCATCAGCATCGGCGTCCTGATCGTCGCGGGCGCGGGCCTGTGGGTGTTCAAACAGCGCCGCTCGTCCTGACCGGGACAGCCCCCGGCCCGGCCCTTAGCAATCAGGGCCCGTCAGCTGCTTGTAGAAGAAGCTGCAGTCCTCCAGGGCGCCGCCGGGGGCCGCGGCGTAGTCGGGGACTATGCCGTAGCGGGTCCAGCCGTCGGCGAGGTAGACGCCTTCGGCGCGGCCGCCGGTGGCGGTGTCCAGCATCAGGAGGGTGACGCCGGAGGCGCGGGCGGCCGCCTCGGCGGTGGCCAGCAGCGCGCGGGCCAGGCCCCGGCCGCGCGCGGCGCGGTGGACGGCCAGCTTTATGACCTCGGCGCGGTGCCGGGCGTTGGGCTTGCGCGCCAGGGCCAGGCTGACGGTGCCGACGATGCCGCCCGCGCTCTCCGGGTCGCGGCAGACCCAGACGAGCAGGCTGCCGTCGGCCACCGCCGGGGCCTGGGCCTGCCACCACGCGGCGGCGTCCTCGTGGCCGAAGGGGGCCAGGAACCCCATCGAGGCGTCGTCGTCGACGGCGTCCGCCAGCACCTCGGCGAGGCCCTTGACGCTGTCGGGGAACGTCTCGGCGGACAGGAGGTCGATCGGGGCCATGGCGGGCTTCCTCTCCCGGAACCGGCGGCGCGTCCGGCGCGATACCGCAGCTGACCGCCGCAACTCCCCACCAATGCCGGGCGCCCATACGCCACGGCCGCCGCCGGCAGCGTGGTCGGGGCGGCGGCCCTGGAGGGGAGGCGGAGGGCTCACATGGTGAGCAGCCGCTCCAGAACGTTGCGGTAGCCGCGCATGGCCAGGCGCAGCTCCTCCGTCTCCGCGGTGCCCGCGGCGCCTTCGTGCCAGGCGGCGCGGAGGGTGTGGCGGCGTTCGGCGAGGAGGTCGACCAGCCGGGCCGAGATCTCTTCGAGGAGCGCGTCCGCCTCTTCCACCGAGCCGCGCGGGGCGTCCACGAAGCCGCTGACCGCGTACCGCAGACGCTGGTTCAGCTTGTCGTGCTCGCTCGTCGGCAGGACGGGGAAGCTGGGCCCGTCCGGGGTGCCCGTGATCTCCGTACCGCCTGTACCGCCCATACCGTCTGTACCGCCCGTACCGCCCATCGCCCCGCCGAGCGGCGGCACTTCGTGCTTCTCCAGGCCGTGGCGGCGGTGGCCGTTGGTGTGCTCGGGGCGCTGGTCCGCCTCCAGGCCCTGGTTCCGCTCCGGGACGTTGTCCGTCATCGCGCACCGGCCTTCCCGATGTGCCAGCCGTGGGACTTCCGGGTCCGACCGGTCCGACCGGTCTTCCCCAGCATCCCGCCGTGCCCCTCGTGCCCGTCGGACGCGTGATGGGGCGGCTTCACCAGCTCCTCGAAGAACGGCCGGGCGTGCACCACGGCCTCGCGCAGCTCCTCGGTGTCGGCCCGGCCCTCACGGGCGCGGGCGGCCGCGACGTGGAGCTGACGGTAGCCCTGCACACAGTCCGCGTGGTGCACGGACAGCGCCGCCACCTGCTCCTCGTAGCGGTCCGACGGATAGCCACGGTCCCGCGCGAGACGGGCGAGCAGCTGGTCGGCCCCGGCCACCGCGTGCTCCGGGGACTCGATGAACTGCTCCTGGGTGCCGACCCATTCGGCGAGGTAGCGCTCGCGCAGCTCGCCGGGGAGGGGTTCGGTCTTGAGATCGCGGTACCGTCGCAGCCGGTCGCCGAGTTCGCGCTCCGCCGCCTTGGTGTCGCCCGCGTGCTCGGCGACGTTCAGATCGTACTCGGGCCCGAAGTGGCGTCGCAGAGCATTCTTCCTGCCGCCCCCACGCGCACGTACGATGCCCGCGGCGAGCACGGTCGCCAGGACGACCGCAGCGGCAACCACGATGATGATCGCGCCAGTTGACATGGTCTGCTTCTGCCTTCCCGCAGGTGCCCCGCTGTTCGGGGGCTCTACGACGCCGGGTTGCCCGCTCCCCCGCGCTCAAACTGCGGCAATTGGCGATGCGCCCGGTGATCGGCGGATGCCAGGATGCCGCTCATGCTCCGTACGCCCTGGACCGTCGCCGCACGGCCCGTCACCGACCCGGTCGCGGCCGCGCTGCTGCGCGAGTACATGACCGATGTGGCCGACCGCTACTACCGGCTCCATGAGGGGCGGGACGCGACACCCGGGGAGGTCGATCGGGCGCTGCGCGAGATGCCCAGCGACGATCTGGCCCCGCCGGACGGAGTCCTGCTGGTGGCGTGTCACGACGGCGACGTGGCCGGATGCGCGGGGCTGCGCCGGAAGGACGGCCGGGAGAGCCGCACCGGGGAGCTGAAGCGGGTGTTCCTGCGCCCCGGCAAGCGCGGGCTCGGCGGGGGCGCCGCGCTGCTCGCGGCCGTGGAGAGCGCTGCCGGGCGCCTGGGCGTCGTACGGATCGTGCTGGACACCCGGCGCGACCTCGTCGAGGCGCGGGCGCTGTACGCGCGCCACGGCTACCGGGACGTACCGGCGTTCAGCGAGGGGCCGTACGCCGAAGTGTGGATGGCCAAGGACCTCGCTTGAAGGACGCCGTACGGCGGTACGACGCCGCACCGCTCACCCCGGCGGCTCGCGGCGCCACGGCCGCTCCGCGTCGCAGCCGCACATCTCCCGCGACAGCTCGTCCACCAGCTCGACCAGATCCGTCGGCCGGTCCGGTGACCACCAGTCGCCCAGCAGCTCGGCCAGCGACGCCTCGCGCGCGCGGAAGAGGCGGTCCGCGACCTCCCGGCCCCTGGGGGTCAGGGTCAGGTCGAGCCCGTAGCGCACGCCGAGCCCGCGCTCCTCGATCTGGCGCGCCGCGCCGGTGATGGCCCGCAGCGGTACGGGCGTGCGCTCGGCCAGCACGGCGGGCTCGACCGAGCCGTAGTGGCGGATGCGCAGCAGCATCCAGCTGGCGGCCGGGAGCAGGTCGAACCCGGCCCGCTCGGTGATGTCGACGTAGATCCTGCGGCGGCCCTCGCGGCTGCCCAGCAGCGACAGGGCCCGCGCGCACTCGTCGTACGAGGAGCGCTCGACGGGGTTGCTGGCCAGTATCTCGCCGCCCTCCGGCGCGGTGACGCTGGCCCGCAGCGGCTCCTCCCGCAGGAACCAGGCGAGGACGAAGGCGAGCAGCACGACCGGGACCGCGTACAGGAACACGTCGGTGATGGAGAAGGCGTACGCCTGCACCACCCCGGTCCGGTCCCCCGGTGGCAGCCGACCGAGGGCGCGGGGGTCGGCGGCGAGCCCGGCGGGGGTGATGCCCGGCGGCAGCGGCCGCCCGGCGAGCGCGTCGGCGATCTTGGGGGTGAGGTTGCCCGCGAAGATCGACCCGAAGACGGACACGCCGAAGGACGCGCCGATGGAGCGGAAGAAGGTCGCGCCGGAGGTGGCGACGCCCAGGTCCTGGTAGCTCACCGAGTTCTGCACGATCAGCACCAGCACCTGGATGACCAGTCCGAGCCCGCAGCCGAAGACGAAGAAGTAGACGCTGGTCTCGACGACCCCGCTGGTCGCGCGCAGCTGGTGCAGGAGCAGCAGCCCGATGCCGGTCACGGCGGTGCCCAGGATCGGGAAGACCTTGTAGCGGCCGGTGCGGCTGACCAGTTCGCCGGAGACGGTGGAGCACAACAGCATGCCGAGGACCATCGGCAGCATATGGACGCCGGAGAGGGTCGGCGAGACGCCCTGGACCACCTGGAGGAAGGTCGGCAGATAGATCATGCTGCCGAACATCGCGAAGCCGACGACGAAGCCGATCACCGCGCAGAGCGTGAAGGTGCGGCTGCGGAAGAGCTTCAGCGGCAGCACCGGTTCGGCGGCCCGCCGCTCCACGTGCACGAAGGCGACCAGCAGGACGGCGCCGAGCGCCGCGAGCCCGAGGATCTGCCAGGACCCCCAGCCGAAGCTGACGCCGCCGAGCGAGGCCATCAGGACCAGCGTGGCGGCCACCCCGGCGATGAGGGCGGTGCCGAGGTAGTCGATGGTGTGGCGGGTGCGGCCGACCGGGATGTGCAGGACGGAGGCGATGACGAGGAGCGCGACGACGCCGACGGGGATGTTGATGTAGAACACCCAGCGCCAGCTGAGCTGGTCGACGAAGAGCCCGCCGAGCAGCGGACCCAGCACACTGGTGCAGCTGAAGACGGCGCCGAAGAGACCCTGGTAGCGGCCGCGTTCACGGGGCGGGACGATATCGCCGACGATGGCCATCGACAGCACGATCAGCCCGCCGCCGCCCAGCCCCTGGAGCCCGCGGAAGGCGATCAGCTGCCCCATGTCCTGGGCGAGCCCGCACAGCGCCGACCCGGCCAGGAAGATGACGATCGCGGCCTGGAAGAGCTTCTTGCGCCCGTACTGGTCGCCGAGCTTGCCCCACAGCGGGGTGGCGGCGGTGGAGGCGAGCAGATAGGCGGTCACCACCCAGGACAGATGGTCGAGACCGCCGAGGTCGCTGACGATGGTCGGCAGCGCGGTGGAGACGATGGTCTGGTCGAGCGCCGCGAGCAGCATGCCGAGCAGCAGCGCGCCGATGGCCACCAGGACCGTGCGCTTCGGCCCGCCCTCCTCGGGGCCCGGCACCACGGGGTCCGGGGCCGGAGTCGGGCGACCGGCGTCGTGCGCCATGACGACTCCTCGGACTCCTCGGCTGCTCGCCCTCCCATCCTCACCCCAACGCGCCCTTTATGCCCTGTTACGGTCGGCCGGGCCGGTTCGTCCGTGACGTGACCCGCACCTCCCCTGACGACGAACGCATGCGCGGAAGCCGATCAGATGCGCATAATCGCAGCGAAATACAGGGAGGGAAATTACGTGACGGCAGATTCCTGCCCGCACTGCTACGCGCCGGTCCGCGCGGGCCGAGCCAGTTGTGCGTGCGGCGCACGCGCCACCACGACGGGCCGGGCGACCGGCCCCGTGCTCGGCGTACACAGTGCGCAGACCACCGACGACCAGACGACCGACGCCCGGGCGACCGGCGGACGGGCGGCCCGACGGGCGGCCCGCACCGCGCAGGCCGACGGCCAGCCGCGCGCCGTACGTCCGTACCTCAGGCTCTCCGGCGACCGCTCGGGCGGACCCCGTCCGCGCGACGTCGGGAAGTTCTTCCGCAAGGCGAAGGCCGAGGCGGAACCCGGACCGGCGGAAGCCGCCGCGGCGGAGGCCGGACCGCAGCACGGCCAGGGGCCCACATCGCAGCCCGGAGCGCAGTTCGGACCGCAGTCCGCGGCGCGGCCCGGCGCGGAGGGGAACGCCGCCGACGAGACCCAGGTGATCGACCGCATCGCACCCATCACCCCGGTCGACCGCATCACGCCCGGAGGGCCCGTCGACCGCACCCGGGTGATCGACCGCATCACCGCGGCGGGCCGTCGCGACAGCGACGCGCCGGGAGCCGCCGGGGACGGCGTCGAGGCAGCCGCCTTCAAGGGAGCGGGACGCGGCGGCGGGACCGACCGGCCCCACGACGAGACCCTCAGCAGCGCCGACGACGACGGCGGCCGCCACCGCAAGAACCGCCGCAAGCCCGTCGCCACGGCGGTCGCGGGGGCCGCCGCGGTGGTCGTGGCCGGAACGCTGGCCTTCACCACCGGCCTGCTCGGCGGGAACAGGGACAGCGGCAAGCGCGGCGACGGCGCGCTCGCCGATACGCAGACCAGCACCCCGGACCTGCCGCCCGCCGAGGACGAGGGCGCCACCCCGCCCAGCAGTTCTCCGCCGACCAAGAAGAAGAAGCCCAGCTCCCCACCGTCCCCGGCGAAGCCGCCGAGCACGAGCCGGAGCCAGAACCGGGTGGCCCCACCGGCGCCGACCACGCCCGCGGCGCCGCCCACGACCAACCGCCCGACCACCCCGCAGACGCCGGAAGACCCGGGTACGCCCAGCACACCGGAGAAGACGAAGGAGCCGACCAAGCCGCCGACCAGCGAGCCCCCGAAGACTCCCGAACCCACTGGCCCCCCGGTGCTCAGCGAGGGTGACAGCGGGGCCGAGGTCGAGGAGCTGCAGAAGCGGCTGACCCAGCTGCTGATGTACATCGGCATCGCGGACGGCAAGTACGACGACGGGCTGAAGGACGCGGTCGCGGCGTACCAGGACCGGTACGGCATCGAGGACGACCCGGAGGGCGTCTACGGCGAGAACACCCGCCTCGACCTCGAATCCCGGACCGACGAACCGTAGACCGACGTCGAGCGCGAGAGGGGTGGGTGACGGGTGGGTGTCGAAAGACACCCCCGGCCCCTGGCGTACGGGCGGGCCGCTTTGTATCGTAGAGGAACAAAGTGGTTCCGCCCGTTTTCCCTGACCGGCGGGCGGAGCCACTTGTGTCTCTTTGGCCTGCCCGCGCTGCCCGCCTCCCGCCGCGCCCTGGAGTCCCCCATGCCGCTCACCGCCCGCGCCCTGCTGCTCGACATGGACGGCACGCTGGTGAACTCGGACGCCGTGGTCGAGCGCTACTGGCGGATCTGGGCCACCGAACAGGGGCTGGACCCGGCCGACGTGCTCCAGGTGGTCCATGGCCGCCAGGCGCACGCCACCATGGCGGCCCTGCTGCCGGACCGGCCCACGGAGCGGAACCTGGCCGACAACCGGTGGATGCTCGAACGGGAGACCACCGACCTCGACGGCGTCGTACCGATCACCGGCGCACCCGCCTTCATGGCCGCGCTCGCCGGTGTGCCGCACGCCCTCGTCACCTCCGCCGACGACGGCCTCGCCCGGGCCAGGATGGGCGCGGCCGGACTGCCGCTGCCCACCGTCCTGGTGACGGCGGAGCGGGTCGGGGCGAGCAAGCCGGACCCGGAGGGCTTCCTGAAGGGCGCCGCCGAACTGGGCTTCGCGCCGCGGGACTGCGTGGTCTTCGAGGACTCGGAGGTCGGCATCGCGGCGGGCCGGGCGGCCGGGATGCGCGTGGTCGGCGTCGGACCGCGCGCCGCGGCCCACGCGCCGGACGCCCACGTACGGGACCTGGCACAGCTGCGGGTCGAGGCGCTGCCCGGCGACGAGGGCCTGCGGCTGCACCTCGCGGACGTCGCTGACATCGCCGACTGAGCGCGGCCCGCGCCCGTATACGCCTACGGGACCGGGCCGCTCACACCGCTCAGCCGCCTACGCCGCCACGGCCTCGTACAGGCTGAAGCCGCCCAGCGCCAGCATCACCAGCGCCGCGACCTTCGTGATCAGCCGCAGCGGTACGTACTTCATCAGGGTGCGGCCGCCCAGGATGCCGAGCGCCGCGACCGCCCACAGAGCCAGCACCGCGCCGACGCCGACCGACACCGGGTCCTCGTAGCGGGCGGCGAGGTTGGCGGTCATGATCTGGGTGAGATCGCCGAACTCGGCGACCAGGATCAGCATGAAGCCCGCCCCGGAGACCTTCCAGAACGACTGGTCGGCGGGCTTGGTGACCTCCTCCTCGTCCTCGTCCTTCTTCAGCAGCAGCATCGCCGCGCCGCCGAGGAAGAGCAGGCCGACGATCGTCTGGAGCAGCCGGTGCGGCAGCAGCCCGAGCACGCTGCCCGCCGCGATGGCGATCCCGACGTGGACGGCGAAGGCGGCGGCGACGCCCGCGAAGACGTACGAGGCGCGGTAGCGGGTGCCGAGCATCAGCCCGGCCAGGGCGGTCTTGTCGGGCAGCTCGGCGAGGAAGACGACGCCGAAGACCACGGCGGCGACGGTGAAGCTGAACACGGGCTGGATACCTCTTAGGGTCGGGCCGCACCGAGGGGCCCGGGGAAAGGGGTCGCTTCGGCACGGCAGCGTCGGACACTGCGGCCGAAGGTCTCGCTGGCGTACGCGCCCCGCCCGATGCGGCGGCGGCCTCGTACGCTCCGGGCGCCGGCTCGCACCTCTAGGTCCTGTCCGTCGGGTCTTCGTGGATCAGGCCGCGGCGTCTGGTGCCGTGCATCGCAAGGCGGAGGATCGTCCTCGTACTGGGCGTACTCGGACGACTCCGACAACGCAGCGAGGCGCGGTGCCAGGCGTCGGGGCCCCGCGAAGATCCGTCGGGCAGGGCCTGGGGGGCGGGCAGTATGTCGACGGTCCGGCGAGGAGCTACTCCCCTTCTGCTGCCGACCAGCCTACGGGACACCTCCGGCGCGACCGCCCGCGGGTCCGCCACCAGGCACGACCGGGGGCGGCGCGGCGGCGGCGCGGCGGCGGCGCGAGGGGGCGGAACGGTGGCACACGGCCCCGCCTCGGCGGGCGACGGCGGCGCCGGAGCGCGACCGCCACCCCTCCACTCGCGGAAGCCCCTTGCGTTGACATGACCGCGTCGCCACTCTGTTACCTGGCGCCCGCCCCACCGACACCTGGCGCCACCACGATGGCCGCGTTGCCGTGGCCAACGACCCCCCACTCCTAGGGAGTTCGCATGTCGCACATGCATGACCGCCGGCGCGTCTACGCGCGTCGCGCCGCCGTCTTCGGCGGGTTCGCAGGGCTGCTGGGCACGCTGGTACTCAGCGGACCCTCCGCCCAGGCGGCCCCGCCCACCCCGCCGAGCGCCGCCACCGCCCGCACCCAGCTGGCCGCCCTGACGGTCAAGGCCGAGGGGTCGTCCGACGGTTACAGCCGGGACAAGTTCCCGCACTGGATCACCCAGAGCGGCGCCTGCAATACCCGCGAGGTAGTCCTCAAGCGGGACGGTACGAACGTCCAGACCGACTCCAGCTGCGCCGCCACCAGCGGCACCTGGAAGTCCGCGTACGACGGCGAGTCCTGGACCGCCGCCTCCGACGTGGACATCGACCACGTGATCCCGCTCTCCGAGGCCTGGAAGTCCGGCGCCAGCAGCTGGACCACCGCCCAGCGCCAGGAGCTGGCCAACGACCTGTCCCACTCGCAGCTGATAGCCGTGACGGACAACGTCAACCAGGCCAAGGGCGACAAGGACCCGGCCAAGTGGCTGCCGCCGCTGTCCTCGTACCACTGCATGTACGCGCGCATGTGGGTCTCGGTGAAGTCCACCTACAAGCTCAGCGTCGACTCGGCGGAGAAGTCCGCGCTGAGCGGCATCCTCAACAGCTGCTGATCGGCTGACGACCAGCGGAACCGCGACGCCGCCCCCGTCGTTCCGTACCTTACGACGCCGTCCGTACCGTACGGGCGTACGGTACGGAACGCGGAGCGACGGAGGAGGGCCGGATGGCCGGGCTGCGCCTGGGACCACTGCTGCGGCACGTGGACTGGGAGACGGGGACGGACGCGACCGTCTGGGTGGAGGCCGACCGGCCCTGCGAGGCCGAGGTGCGCTGCGCCGACGGCGCGGGCGGCACGGCCCGCACCTGGCAGATCGCCGGGCATCACTACGCGCTGATCCCGGTCACCGGGCTGCGGCCGGGCGGTGAGACGGCGTACCGGGTGCTGCTGGACGGCGAGCAGGTGTGGCCGCTGCCGGACTCCCGCTTCCCGGATTCCACGATCCGTACGCCCCACGTGTCCGATGGCCCGGCTGATGGTCCTGAGCCCGTCCGTGTCGCCTTCGGCTCCTGCCGCTGGGCCGCGCCGCCGTCCGACGCCTCGCACGACCCGGTGGGGCCCGACGCGCTGGACACCCTCGCGCACACCCTCGCCACCTCGTCCGACGCCCCGCGCCCCGATGTGCTCGTCCTGTTGGGCGACCAGGTGTACGCGGACGAGACGTCCGAGGAGACCCGCCGCTGGCTCGCCGCCCGCCGCGATCTGTCGGAGCCGCCGGGCGACCAGGTCGCGGACTACGAGGAATACACGCGGCTGTACTACGAGTCGTGGCTCGACCCCGAGGTGCGGTGGCTGCTGTCCACCGTGCCCAGCCTGATGATCTTCGATGATCACGACGTGATAGACGATTGGAACACCAGCGAGGCGTGGCTGAACCGGATGCGCACCACCCCGTGGTGGCGCGAGCGCATCCTGAGCGGTCTGATGTCGTACTGGGTGCACCAGCACCTGGGCAACCTCTCCCCCGCCGAACTCGCCGCCGACGGCCTGTTCGCGGCGGTGCGGGACACCGAGGACGGCACGGAGGCGCTGCGGGCCTTCGCCTCCCGGGCCGACGCCGACCCCTCGTACACCCGGTGGAGCTACCGCCGCGACTTCGGCCCGGTGCGGCTGCTGATGGTCGACACGCGCGGCGCCCGGGTGCTGGGCGAGGGCGCGCGGGCCATGGTGGACGACAAGGAGCTGGCCTGGGTGCGGCAGCAGGCCCTGGACGGGGTCGGGTCGTACGACCACCTCCTCATCGGCACCTCGCTGCCCTGGCTGCTGCCGCACTTCGTGCATGACGTGGAGGCGTGGAACGCCTCGGTGTGCGGCGGGCGGCGCGGGGCGCGCTGGGCGCGGATCGGCGAGGATCTGCGGCAGCGCGGCGACTTGGAGCACTGGGCCGCCTTCCCCGAGTCCTTCGACGCCCTGACCGATCTGATCGCCGAGGTCGGCGAGGGACCGGACGCGCCCGCGACGATCAATGTGCTGTCGGGCGATGTGCACCACGCGTACATCGCCGAACCGGACTGGTCCCGCTGGCCGCGCCGCCCGGTCAGCGAGGTCCGCCAGCTGACCTGCTCCCCGGTGCACAACAGCATCCACGCCTCGATCCGGGTCGGCTTCCGCTTCGGCTGGAGCCGGGCTGGCCGCGCGCTGGGCCGTCTCTTCACCCGCCACGGCCGCGTCCCGAAGCCCCGGCTGAGCTGGCGCAAGACCGGCGGCCCCTGGTTCGGCAACCAGCTGATGACGCTGACGCTCCAGGGCAGAACCGCGCGACTGCGCCTGGACCAGGCCGTTTCGTCACCGGAGCCCCATCTGACCACCCCGCTGCGGACGTCCTGGCCGTAAGACCTGCGCATACCGCCGGAGTGATACAGGACACAACGGAGGGAGACGTTCCGGCCCGCAGGGGGAAACCCGGGGAGCGAACGGCATGATGGGCGAAATCCTGCGTCACATCTGCCCCGGGAGAAACACCTTGGCCGGAGACCCCCACGCCATAGCCATCGTCGGGGCCGGTCCCCGTGGCACCAGCGTGCTGGAGCGCCTCTGCGCCTCCGCGCCGGAGCTGACGCCCGGGACCCGGCTGACCGTGCACCTCGTGGACCCGTCCCCGCCGGGCGCGGGACGGGTGTGGCGGACGGCGCAGCCGGGCGAGTTGCTGATGAACACCGTCGCCTCGCAGGTGACCCTGTTCACCGACGAGAGCGTCGAGTGCGACGGCCCGATACGCACCGGGCCGAGCCTGTACGAGTGGGCCACCGGCCACGGCACCGACCCCGGCGACGACGCCCCCGCCCCGTCCCTCGGCCCCGACGACTATCCGAGCCGCGCCCTCTACGGCCGCTACCTGGAGTGGGTGTTCGCCGAGGTCGTCCGTACCGCCCCGGACGCCGTCACCGTCCGCCCGCACCCGGCCCGCGCCATCGGCCTGGCGGAGGCGGCGGACGGCACCCAGAGCCTGGCCCTCGACGACGGCACGCGCCTCGGTGGACTGCGCGCCGTCGTTCTGGCCCAGGGTCATCTGCCGTGCACCCCCGACGAGACGGAGCGGCGGCTCGGCGCCCACGCGGCCCGGTACGGGCTGCGCTACTACCCGCCCGCCAACCCCGCCGATGTCGACTTGTCGCCCATCGCGCCCGGTGAGCCCGTACTGCTCCGCGGCCTCGGCCTCAACTTCTTCGACCACATGGCGCTGCTCACCGAGGGCCGCGGCGGTTCGTTCAGCGCTGTCGCCGACGGGTTGGTCTACCACCCCTCCGGCCGCGAGCCACGGCTGTTCGCGGGCTCGCGGCGCGGCATTCCGTACCACGCCCGCGGCGACAACGCGAAGGGCGCGCACGGCCGTCACACCCCGCTGCTGCTGACCCCGGACGTCCTCGGCGGCTTCCGCAAGCGGGCGGAATCCGGCGATCCGCCGGACTTCCTCACGGAGGTGTGGCCGCTGGTGGCGAAGGAGGCCGAAACCGTCTACTACGAGGCTCTGCTGTCCCGCCAAAGCCCGGGCGCCCCACCGCACTTCCGGCGTCACTTTTTGGCCACGTCGCACGGGTCGGCCGAAGAGGCCGACGTGCTGCTGGCGTTCGGTATCCCGGCAACCGGGCGCTGGTGCTGGGAGACGATCTCGCAGCCCCACCGCGAACAAAAGTTCACCACGCGTGACGCCTTCCGGCGGTGGCTGCTGGCCTACGCGCGCGCGGACGCGGCCCACGCCCGGCTCGGCAATGTCACCGGTCCGGTCAAGGCCGCGCTCGACGTCCTGCGCGATCTCCGTAACGAGGTGCGGCAGATCGTCGACCACGGCGGGCTCACCGGGTCCTCGCGGCGGACCCATCTCGACCGCTGGTACACCCCGCTGAACGCGTTCCTGTCGATCGGCCCGCCGCGCCGCCGGATCGAGGAGATGGCCGCGCTGATCGAGGCGGGGGTGCTGGAGATCCTTGGTCCGGGTCTGGACGTCACGTCCAAAACACCTGATGGGCCGTCAGGCCAATCCGGGTTCACCGCCCGCTCGACCCTCATCCCCGGCCCTGCGGTGGTCGCCCGGACCCTGATCGAGGCGCGGCTGCCGGAACCGGATCTGCGCCGCACTGCCGACCCGCTGCTGAACGGACTGTTCCGCTCCGGGCAGTGCCGACCGCACCGCGTGGACGGCTACGAGACGGGCGGACTGGACGTCACCCCGGCCCCCTTCCGGATCGTGGACGCGCAGGGACGGCCGCATCCGCGCCGGTTCGCGGTCGGCGTGCCGACGGAGGGCGTCCACTGGGTGACGGCGGCGGGGGCGCGCCCCGGCGTGAATTCGGTCACGCTGTGCGACACGGACGCGGTGGCGCGGGCCGCGCTGAGCCTCGTCACGGCGCCCGAACCGCGCCGGAAAACCGCGCCGATGTGCGCCGTTGGGCTCTGAGGAGCAGCCCCCGGCACGGCCCCGAAGGCCCTTCCCTGGCCCTCACATTGGCAGGTTCTTGAACTTGCAACAAAAGATGAGGGGAACCTAACCTGTCGGTCCGTTGTTTCTCCGTCCCCAGGAACAAGGAGCAATCCCCTCATGTCCCCCGACACCTCTCCACGCTCACTCGACGGCCTGCTGGACAGCGGCAGACCGTACGCACTCTCCCTCTTCCGGATCGTCGTCGGCCTGCTCTTCTTCTGCCACGGCGCCTCGTCGCTGCTCGGCTGGATGGGCGGCGCGATGGGCACCGGCAAGACCCTCGAAGCGGGCACCTGGCCCGGCTGGTACGCCGCGGTGATCCAGCTCGTCGGCGGCGCCCTGGTGATGCTCGGACTCGGCACCCGCGTCGCCGCGTTCATCTGCTCGGGCTCGATGGCCTACGCGTACTTCCACGAGCACCAGCCGGAGAAGCTGTGGCCGCTCCAGAACGGCGGCGAGGCCTCGGCCATGTTCTGCTGGGCGTTCCTGCTCCTCGTCTTCACCGGCCCGGGCCCCTGGGCGCTGGACCGGATCTTCGGTTCGTCCCGTACGGCCTCGGCGGCGGCCGAACCGCGGCGCCAGCCGAGCGCGGTCTGACCGACGGGTCGCCGTAACACGACCGTGAACTTGTGGTGAATCGCGCCATGCGGGGCCACGTGCCCCGCATGGCGTGATTCGAACAGCATCGTCACCCCTTACCGGTATCCTCGATCGTCACAGGCGTACGCTGTATGGCTGTAAGGCCGCTCCCGCCCGCTCCACGCGGACGAGGACGCGGCGGCGGGGGAACGGGATCGGGAGAAGAACGTTGTTGGAACATTTGGGGCTGCTGACCAACACCCCATGGATCTACGCAGTCATCGCGGCTTCGGTCCTGCTCGATGTCTTTCTGCCCGTCCTGCCGAGCGGCTTCCTCGTCATCACGGCCGCCACCGCCGCCGCCGGAACCACCGTCGACCCGGTCGGCGTGGTGCGCCAGGCGGACGCGGCCGACTTCCCCGAGATGTTCGCCCTGCTGCTGTGCGCGGCGACCGCGTCCGTCCTCGGCGACATGGTCGCCTACCGGCTGGCCTGGCGCGGCAGCGACCGGCTCGACCGGGCCATCGCCCGCTCCCGCCGACTCACCTCGGCCCAGGAGAAGTTGGGCACCGCGCTGGTGCGCGGCGGCGGACCGCTCGTCGTCATAGCGCGCTTCGCCCCCGCCGGGCGGTCGGTCGTCAGCCTGAGCGCGGGCGCGGCACACCGTCGGGTGACGGAATTCCTGCCCTGGTCGGTGGTGGCCGGTCTCGCCTGGGCCGCGTACAGTGTGGCGCTCGGCTACGTCGGCGGCCAGTGGCTCGGCGCCAGCTGGCTGGGCACGGCGGTGTCGGTCCTCGCGCTGTTCGCGGCGGGCGCGGGCGCGGCGTATGTGATGAAGCGTCCGGCCGAGGACGAGGCCGGGCAGCTCGCGGCCCCGGTGGCCACGGTCCCGGCGCCGTAGCGTCCGCGGGGCCGGTAAGGACCACAGGGGCTACCTGTGCGGCCGATTACGGATCACCCCGGAATTGCCGTTACGGTCCTCCCCATGCGACTCATGCGTCCCATGCGTCACTTCGTCCTCCCGGTCCCCGCGTGCTGAGCCGTGCCGCCGGGATGTTCGCGGCGTTCGTCGCCGGCCTCGCGCTGGTCATCGCCGCGATCCTCGTCGTACGGCAGATCATGACGCCCTCCGAGCCCAAGCTGCCCGTCATCCCGGACGCCCGGCGCGCGATCGTGGAGCGCGCGGCGAAGGTCTGCGCCCCGCTGAGCGTGCCGCTGCTGGCCGCGCAGATCCACGCGGAGAGCAATTGGCGGCCTGACGCGGACTCCGGACACGCCCAGGGCATCTCGCAGTTCGCCCCGGACACCTGGAAGGAGTGGGGGCGGGACGGCAGCGGCGACGGCAAGGCCGACATCTGGGAGCCCCGGGACGCCATCCCCTCGCAGGCGCACTACATGTGCCATCTGTACGGCGTGGTCGAGGAACTGCCCGGCAACCGGACCCGGCTCGCCCTGGCCGCGTACAACGCCGGGCCGGGCGCGGTGCTCAGGGCGCGCGGCGTCCCGACCATCCACGAGACCCGCGGCTACGTCGACAAGATCATCAACACGCTGCTGCCCAAGTACCGGAAGAGCGAGACGGTCTACCAGCGGAGCGAGGCGAAGCGCGAGCGTGCCCGCAGTGCCTCGCCCTCCGCCTCCGCCTCGCCCTCCCCGCGGCCTCCGTCCCCGCTCTCCGCTCTCTCCCCACGGGCTAGCCGCCCGCGGCTATGAAGTCCTCCACGGCCCGGACGAGTTCCAGCGGCGTCTCGTCGGCGGGGTAGTGCCCCGCCGACGCCAGCTCGACCAGGTCGGCGTTGGCGTACCAGCGCAGCCAGGTCTGGCGCATCACCTCCGCGGTGAGCGCCGGATCATGGGCGCCGACCACCACCCGCACCGGCAGCTCGGCGCCGTCCACGTCCTCGTGGAAGTCCTCCAGCGCCCAGGAGTCCAGCCACGCCCGGAACGCCTTGGCGTCGCTGTGCTCCAGCGAATGCCGCACCATCAGATCGAGCCAGGCGTCCGGATGGCGCCCGCCGGTGGTGATGTCGATGATCGCGCGCCGGGACTCGGGCCGGTCGGCGGCCGACGCGAACAGCTCCCACTGCTCGCCCTCCATCGGCACCCCGCTCGCCGGTACGGGAGCCACCCCGACCAGCCGCCGGACCCGGTGCGGGGCCGCCGCCAGCACGCGCTGGACGACGGCGCCGCCCATCGAGTGCCCGAGCAGCGAGAACCGCTCCCACTCCAGATGATCGGCGAGCGCGAGCAGATCCCGGCCCGCCTCGCTGGTGGTGTACGCGCCGGGGACGTCGCGGGCCTCCCCGTAGCCGCGCAGATCGGGCAGTACGTAGGTGAAGGCGCGCCGGTCGATGTGCGGCAGCATCGCGGCGTAGGCGGCGCGGTCCGAGAACCAGCCGTGCACCGCCATGACATGGTGCGGGCCTTCGCCGACGGTCTCGTACGGTGGAACGAGGGGTGGAACGAGCGGTCCCATGGCACCTCCGGTCCCAGTCGAATGCGGGCACGCGGCGCGCGCCCGCTGGTGGACAACGGTGGCGTCTCGCGCGGAAGTGGGCAAGCCCGGTGCGCATATGCGCTGGGCGTCACCCGTACGGGTCACCCATACGGCCCACCATGACGGCTCACACCAAGGCTCACCCGTATGACGGGCCGCCCGCGCCGGTCCGCGTGTCCGGCCGTACCCGCCGGGCGGTCCGTAGTGTCATGGCCGCTGTGGTGCGCGAGGGAGTGGGCGAGGACGAGAGCGAGGGCGGCGGCGGGACGACCCGCACTCAGATGCCCCTACGCACCGCCGCCCTGACCCTCGCCGTGGCCGCGGTCTACTACGCGGGCGCCCAGCTCGGTCTCCTCCAGGAGCTGGTACGCGACCAGGTCACCCCGCTGTGGCCGCCGACCGGGATCGCCCTGGCCTGTCTGCTCCTGCTGGGCCCGCGCAGCTGGCCCGGGATCGCCCTCGGCGCCCTCGCGGTCAACGCCCCCATCGGGCCCGCGCCGCTCCCCGTTCTCGCGATCGTCGCGGGCAACACCCTGGCCCCGCTGTGCGCGTATCTGCTGCTGCGGCGCGCGGGCTTCCGTACGGAGCTGAACCGGCTGCGGGACGCGCTGGCCCTGGTCTTCCTCGGCGCCCTGGCCGGAATGCTGATCAGCTCCACGCTGGGCACCGCCGTCCTCGTCCTCGCGGACGCCCTCCCGGCGAGCGCCTTCTGGCCCACCTGGTCGGTGTGGTGGACCGGGGACGCGATGGGCGTCCTGGTGGTCACGCCCCTGCTGCTGGCCGCCCGCCGGGCCCGGCTGCCGCGCGGCGCCACCCCGTACCGCTGGCTGGAGGCGGCGGCGCTGCTCCTGGGCACGGCGGCCGTCATGCTGGTGGCCACCCGCTCGGCCGCCAGCCTGCTCTTCCTCGTCTTCCCCTTCCTCATCTGGGCCGCGCTCCGCTTCCAGCTCCCCGGCGCCGCGCCCTGCTCGCTCATCGTCACCGTCCTGGCGATCCAGGCCACGGCCGAGGGCGTCGGCCCCTTCACGGGGCATTCGCTGCTGACCCGGATGGTCACCCTCCAGGCCTTCAACGGCTCCACCACCCTGACCGCCCTGCTCCTCGCGGCGATCATCGCCGAGCGCGACCACACGCGGCGGCAGATCGAGCAGGTGTGCGTCCAACTCGCGGAGACCGTGGTGCGGCTGACCCCGGGCGAGCGGGAACCCGGCCGGTAGGTACGGCATCCAGCAGTCCGTACGCTCACACCCGGCTTCCGAAGGAACCCATGACCGCCGCGCAGGCCACCCGCCACCTCTATCTGACCCGGCACGGCGAGGCGACCCCGGACGAGCGCGCGCTGACGGACGACGGCCGCCGCCAGGCCGTCCTGCTCGGCAAGCGGCTCCGGAACGTCCCGCTGACCGCCCTCCACTACGGCCCGCTCCCCCGCGCCACCCAGACGGCACACCTGATCGCCGCCCAGCTGGGCGGCGTGCCCGCGCACGCGTGCGAGCCCGCCGGGGACTACGTCCCGCATACGCCGGAGCGCGCCGAACTGCCGCCGGACGCCGCCGACTTCCTCCTCGACTTCGTCCACCGCGTCCCGGCGGACGAACGCGCCCACGGCGCACGGCTGGCCCAAGAGGCCCTGGAGCGGTTCACGGGCCCGGTGCCCGGCACCGAGGACCACCACGAACTGGTCGTCACCCACAACTTCCTGATCGGCTGGCTCGTCCGCGCCGCACTCGACGCACCGCCCTGGCGCTGGCTGGGCCTCAACCACGACAACGCGGCCCTGACCGTGATCCGCTACCGCCCCGGCTTCCCCGCCTCCTTGCTCTTCTCCAACGACACATCACACCTGCCCGCCGTATAACCGGCCGCCCAGGGCACCGGGCACGGCGAGGCGTGCTCGGGGTCCGGGCAGATGACCCGGGTCAGCGCTTCCCGCACCTCATCCATCCGCGAACGGCCGCTGCGCGCCAGCCCGACCCGGACCTCGTACACCCCCCGCTCCCCCGGATCGGCACCCGGATACTGACACCGCCACTGCTGAGGCAGCTCCTCGTACAGCTCACGGTCTTCCACCGCGACCACCGCCAGCTCGTACGCCTCCGGGTCCTCGTCCAGCAGCCGGTGGAACCCGCCGACGACCCGCGCGAGATCACCCTCGGTCGCGTACACCCCGATCCGTACGACGAAGTCGTCCTCCGCGCCGCCGCTCAGTAGTAGCCCCTCCCACCGTCGATCAGCTCCCGCATCGCATCCATATGCCCGACGTGCCGGGCGGTCTCCTCGATCATGTGGAACACGATCCACCGCAGCGAGGCAGCGGCGACGGGCAGCGTCGGGTGCCGACCGACGTCGTCCAGCGTGTGGTCCGCGATGATCGCGTCCGACACCGCACACTGCTGCTCGTACTCGGAGAGCAGCTGGTCCAGCGGAACGCCCTCGACCCGCATGTCCGCGTCCTCGGGCCCCTCATCGAACTGCGGCCCCTCCGCGGGCCCACCCATCAGGACGACCTCGAACCAGAGGTGCTCGACCCACCGCATATGCGACACCACACCGGCCATCGTCATCAGCGGCGAGGCGGGCAGCACCGCCCGATGGGCATCCTCGGGCGACAGCCCCTCACACTTCCAGTGGACGATCGACCGCTGCATGTCCAGCCAACCGACCAACTGCGTCCGCTCATCGGCCTCGTACGCGGGCCTCACCCGGGCAGGAATCATGCCCGCCGACGCTACTCCTCCCCCTCGCACTCCGCACCGGAGTTTCCGCCAGACCGAATGACTGCCGGACCGAATGACTGCCGGACGAAGGCCGGACCCGTGCTGTAGGGCCCGGCCTTCCGCATCCGAGTCACGCGCAGCCCAGCAGCGTGAATAAGGACAGGAATCACGGTACGGCCCCCCACCGACAACCGCCGGAGCCTGTGGATAACCCACCCCCAACGGGTCACAGGGCTGTCCACAGTTCCTCGTGCAGCCCTTCCAGGGCGGTGTGGTCGTCGTTGGTGCCGGTGTGCGGCGCGGCGAACCAGCCGGCGTACTCGTCGATCTCGGACAGCCGCCAGTCCAGCGCGAACAGCTCGACCATCGCGGGGTCGGCGTGCAGGCGGTCGCCCGCGCACGCGCCCGCGCTCGCCGCGAGCAGATCAGCGTAGTCCCGCTCGCGCGGCGCGAGGGCCAGCGACTCCCAGTCGACCAGCCTCAGCCCGCGGGCGTCCACGACCTGGTTGGCGTGGTGCGGCTCGCCATGGGTCGGCACCCAGGAGTCCTGGTGGGCGCGGGCGAGGTCCGCCAGGTCGAAGTACCGGCCCGTCCAGCGCGCGATCGCCTCATCCCGGTCGGCGATCGCGCTCCGGGCTTCCTCCGCCAGCGGCCCGGACGTCCAGGGCCGGGCAGTGCGCACCCGTAGCTCCTCGGCGAACCCGGGCCCGACCCGCGGAGCCCACCGCCGCAGACCGTCCGGCGGCGCGGCGCCGTGCAGCGCCGCCAGCGCGGCGAGGACGTCCCGGACGTGGTCCGGATCGCGCGCCTCCGCCTCCGTCGGGGACCGCCCCTCCAGCCACGGCGTCACGCTGAGCACCCCGGCCCCGACGTCCACGGTGAACCGCCCGGACCGGGCGGGCAACGGCGCGCACACCACACCCAGCCCTGCGGCCCCCAGCGCCGCGGCCCCCGCGTACGCGGCCTCCAGCGACGCCTCGGTGTGCCGGGGCGCCAGCTGGTCCAACGTCACGAACAGCGCCGTCCCACCCCCGGCCACCCGCCAGTGGTGCGCGCCGAACCCCCAGGGCAGATAGCCCACCTCGACGGCCTCGGGCAGCCAGTGCGCGGCGACCGCACGCGCGACGGTCTCATCACTGATGAAAGAAGGACGGGACAGCACAAGACCCCACCCTAGAAATCGCACGGCCCGCCGTCACCCGAATTCGCGTCCCGCCCGGCGGCGCATGAGGCGGTCTTGCGAGGCGTCCCGCCTCTGTTGAAACTGCTCGCCAGGGGCACACCGGCGGGGGGAGACGCGATGGCGGCGCGACGAGGACGTAAGCGGTCGTTACGGCGGCTGAAGGCGCGGGTACGGCGCGGGGCCTGGTCCACCGGTGCCGCACTGCTGCTGATTCTGGCCCTGGCCTGGGACACGGTGTGGCCGTACGTCGCCGGAGCGGCCCTCGCAGCGCTGCTCTCCGGCGCCGTCTGGTGGCTGCGTACGACGCACCGCAAGACGGTCGCCGGGCATCGCGCCTGGCAGGCCGAGGAGGAGCACAAGGCGCGCGAGCGCTCCATGGCCGACGTCGACGCCATGACATGGCAGCGGTTCGAGCTGTACATCGCGGAGCTGTGCCGCCGCGACGGCTGCACACAGGTCATCGTCTCCGGGAAGGCGGGTGACCTGGGCGCCGACGTCATCGGCCTGATGCCGGACGGGCGGCGGCTGGTGATCCAGTGCAAGCACTACGCGGCGCACCGCACCGTATCGAGCGGAGACATGCAGAAGTTCCTGGGCACGGCGAAAGCCGAACACGGCGCGGACATCGCGGTCTTCGTCACCACGGCCAACTTCACGCGAGCGGCCCGGGCCCTGGCCGTGAAGCACGGCATCCTCGCCCTGCACCGCGACCTGCTCGGCGCCTGGGTCAGAGGGTCCACCCTGGAGTCCCTGGCCCCGCTCAACGGAGCGGGCAGCGGCCCGCCACGCGGCCGCCGAACGAGCGGAAACCCGGCGCGCAGGTCGTAACGGCGCATATCCCTTCCCGTGCAGATCATGCTGGACGACAGCGGCCGATCGTCTGAAGCGTTGTCAGTACGCGCGGCACGCACCTAGGTTGGCGGGCAGATGATGTTCGACCGGACGAGGGCGAGGAGGAGTCCGTCACCCATGGATCGCACGCGCTGGCACCCGCCGGAGAGCTTGTTCAACGCCGCGAACCGTGTCGTCCGCCCGCTGCTCCGGTCGCGGCTGCATCCGCTGGTGAGCGGGCGGCTCATGCTGCTCACCTATGCGGGCGCCAAGACCGGGCGCACCTTCGCGATCCCGGTGGCCTACTACCGATGGGCCCCCGACGAGCTGTGGGCCTTCGGCGCGCGGACCGGCTGGATGAGCAACTTCCGGAGCCCTCGCGCCGTACGCCTGCGGGTGCGCGGCCGGGAGGTGCGGGCCGAGGCCACGGCCGTCGAGGACCGCGAGCAGGTGGCGGGCCTGCTGGAGGAACTCGTCCGGCGCGACGGCCCCGGGTCGATCCGGGACCCGTTCGTCGGCTTCCCGCGCGACCGCCACCCGACGCACGAGGAGGCACTGGCGGCGGCGGACCGGGTACGCATCGCGCGCTTCCGCCTGTCGGCCGAGGCCTGACGCGGCTCGACCGGCCCAGACCTCAGGGC
>NZ_JBHWJI010000036.1:18527-98225 GCF_042731515.1 Streptomyces sp. NPDC059850 | reverse complement strand
CCCGGGGGCCGGGGCGGAGCCCCGGGTTCGGGAAGGGGCGGGGTGGGGAACACGTGCCACCGGCCCGCACCCGGCAGCGAAACCCTCAGGGCGCTAACTGGTCGGCCAGCCAGACGGGGACGCCACCCAGCAGGCGCACCAGGCGGGCCGCCTCGGCGCGCAGCCGAAGCGCCTCCGGCGGCTCCTCGACGTCCGCCAAAGAGGCCAGCGCGGGCGCGATACCGACCAGATAGCCCAGCTCCTCACGGATCCGCAGCGACTCGGCGAAGCCACGCCGGGCCTCGGCGAGGTTACCCTCCTCCTCGGCCATCCCGGCCAGATGGCGCCAGGTGAACGAGCGCAGCAGCGTATCCCCGTGCGTGGCGGCCCCCGCGTGGGCACGCTGGAAGGCGGCCTGCGCACCGGTGGGGTTGTGGGCGAGGTGCTGGGAGATCAGCCCGCGCCGGAAGTCCAGCAGCGGCCGAGTGGCCGACCCGGGCCCGAGCAGCGCGGCGGCCCGCCCGAGGGCGGTACGCGCCTCATCCGCGCGGTCCCGGTTCCCGAGCAGCGTGGAGGCGTACGCGAGATAGCCGCGCTCGCACGCGATGGCGCCCCGCTCGTTGTCGGTGAGCGCCAGGGCCTCGGCCGCCCGCAGCGCGTCCTCGGCCGCGTCCCAGCCACGGGACGTGTACATGCACCGCTCGATCAGGATGGCGCTGCGCTTGAGGGCCGCGGCCGCGTCGGCCGTGGCGTGCGGGGCGAGCAGCTCGGCGGCGTCCTTCCAGCACGCGCGCGAGCGCAGCCGCCATACCGCCGTGTCGAGCGGGTCGTCCGCCCGCCCGGTCCTTAGGCCGGAAAGGCCGGGATCAGAGTTCGACGATCCAGGTGGTGACATGGCGGTGTCCGCCACATTGCCCTCCCCAAGCGCGCCATCGAGCCGGAAGCCGTTGCCGAATCTCAACACGGAAGCGCGCGCCCGGCCAAGAGGTTGGTGTGAATGAATTCACAAACCACCGTCGAGGGTGGTGGTGCGGCCATCCGTCCGTCAGCTCATCCGTAGGGCGAGGAAGAAGTCCAACTTGTCCTCCAGCCGGGCCAGATCGCGCCCGGTCAGCTGCTCGATCCGGCCCACCCGGTAGCGCAGCGTGTTGACGTGGAGATGCAGCCGCGCCGCGCACCGCGTCCACGAGCCGTCGCACTCCAGAAAGGCTTCCAGGGTCGGGATCAGCTCGGCCCGGTGGCGGCGGTCGTACGCGCGCAGCGGGTCCAGCAGCCGGGCGGTGAAGGCGCGGCGTACGTCGTCCGGGACGAAGGGGAGCAGCAGGACGTGCGAGGCCAGCTCCTGGTGTCCGGCCGCGCTGACCCGGCCCGGCCGGGCGGCGGCCACCCGGCGGGCGTGCCGGGCCTCCTCCAGCGCGCCGCGCAGCGCCTCGGCGGAGTGCACGAGGGCGCTGACGCCCAGGGTCAGCCGGGCGTCGTCGCCCAGCCCCCGGGCGAGCGGTTCGCCGACGGCGGCGAGCAGGGCGTCCGCGTGCAGCCCGGCCCCGTCGTCCTCCGTGTCCTCCGCTGATACGACATCGGCGGGCACCGGCAGTGGCAGAAGCGCCACCGCCTCGTCCCCGGTGTGCGCGACGGCGATCCGGTCCGAGGGCCCGGCCCCGGCCGACCGGGGGTCCACCAGGATCTCTTCCAGCAGCGCCTGGGCGACCGGGCCGCCGTCCAGCTCGCCCTCAAGCCGCGCCACCACGACCTGCCAGTGCGGCACCGCGCCGCTGTCCAGCCCCGGCAGCAGCACCGGCGCCGCCACCCGCAGCCGGGCCGTGACCTCGCTGGTCGGCGCGCCCGTCTGGAGCAGCTCCAGCACCTCCTGGGCCAGCTGCCGCCGCACCGCACCGGCCGCGTCCCGCCGGTCGCGCTCGACCGCGATCAGCTGGGTGACCCCGTGCAGCAGGTCCAGCCGCTCGTCCGGCCACTCCCCGGCGTCCGCGGCGACCGCCAGCAGCCAGTCGGCGAGCGGGGTCGCGAGAGGGGGCGGGGTGTCGCCGCCGCTCGTACCGCCGCGGATCGGGAAGAGGGAGTACGCCACGCCGTTCGCGGCGGTCAGCCGGTGCGGGCCGTGGCGTCCGGCGCGCCGGGCGGCCAGATGCTCACCGGCCAGCTGGGCGCGGACCGGCCGCGGCAGCTCGGCGGCCTCGGGACCGGTCGGCCCGGCGATCAGGCGGCCGGTGGGGGAGAGCACCCAGGCGGCCAGATCGAGGTCCGAGCCGAGCAGATCGAGCACCACCTCGGGCCCGCCGCCGGTCGCCCCCGGGGCCATCAGCCGCCGGTGCCGGTCCACCACGGCAGCCAGATCCCCGGCCCGCTCGCCGGAGACCTGACGTACGACGTGCTCGGTGACCGACGCGAATGCCACGTCCTCGACCACGGAGAACAGCGGCAGCCGGTGCCGCGCGCAGGCCCGCACCAGATCCTCGGGTACGGAGCCCAGCTCCGCCTCGCCCGCCGCGAGCCCGGCCACCCCGGCGGCCACCAGGATCCGTACGAACCGCTCGGAGTCGTCCGGCTCGCGCCGCCACGCCAGCCCCGTCAGGACCAGTTCGCCGCCCGACAGATAGCGGCTCGGATCGCGCAGATCGGTGGTCATCACGCCGCGTACGGTGCGGTCCAGCTCGTCCTCGCCGCCGAGCAGGCGCAGGCCCAGGGCATCGGTTTCCAGCAGTGCGCGCAGCCGCATGGTGGTGCCAGCCGATCTCGTTTGGGTCACTCGTGTTCGTTACCGGTCGAATACCGCGAGGTTTCCGCTCCCCGTTGTTCGTTCGAATCTACAAGACCGGCCCGCTGGCCAGCCAATTGCTTCATGCCTTCGGTGACTGCACTGGCGGACGGCAGAGGGGTCTACTGGACTGGGAGCCGCGTGCACGAGTTCCTTCAGAACGGGTGAACTGGTGAGAAGAGAGGCCCATGGACTTCCTGCGCCCCGCCGACTGGCCGGAGGCGCTCGCCGCGAAGGCCGAGCACCCCGACGCCGTACCCATCGCGGGCGGCACCGATGTGATGGTTGAGCTGAACTTTGATCACCGGCGGCCCGAACGGCTGCTGGATCTGACCCGTATCGGCGAATTGGCCACGTGGCAGACCGGTGAGCGGACGGTCCGGCTCGGCGCCGGGGTTCCGTACACCCGGATCATCGACCGGCTGCGCCCCGAGCTGCCCGCTCTCGCGCTCGCCTCGCGCACCGTGGGCTCGCCGCAGATCCGCAATCGCGGCACGGTGGGCGGCAACCTCGGCGCCGCCTCGCCCGCCGGGGACGCGCATCCGGCGCTGCTGGCGGCCGGGGCCGAGGTGGAGGTGGCCTCGGTGCGCGGCACCCGGATGATCCCGGTCGAGGAGTTCTACACCGGGGTGAAGCGCAACGCGCTGGCGCCGGACGAGCTGATCAGGGCCGTCCACATCGAGAAGGCCGACGGGCCGCAGCAGTTCTCCAAGGTCGGCACGCGCAACGCCATGGTCATCGCGGTGTGCGCGTTCGCCCTCGCGCTGCATCCGCGCACCCGCACCGTACGGACCGGTATCGGCTCGGCCGCGCCCACACCGGTCCGGGCCCGGGCGGCGGAGGACTTCCTGACCGCGGCGCTCGCCGAGGGCGCCTGCTGGGACAGCGGCGAAACGATCCGGCCCGCGGTCGCCCGGGAGTTCGCCCAGCTGTGCGCGGCCGCGTGCGACCCCATCGACGACGTACGCGGCAGCGCCGCCTACCGCCGCCACGCGGTGACGGTCATGGCGCGCCGCACGCTCGGCTGGACCTGGCAGGCGTACCGCGAGGGTGAAGGGAGGGCCGCGGCATGCGCGTGAACATGACCGTCAACGGACGGCCGCAGCAGGCCGACGACGTCTGGGAGGGCGAGTCGCTGCTGTACGTACTGCGGGAACGGATGGGCCTTCCGGGCTCGAAGAACGCCTGTGAGCAGGGCGAATGCGGATCGTGCACGGTCCGGCTCGACGGTGTGCCGGTGTGCGCGTGCCTGGTGGCCGCCGGGCAGGCCGAGGGGCGCGAGGTGGTGACCGTCGAGGGGCTTCCGGAGTACGCGGAGCGCCGTACCTCCGGTGAGTCCGGGGGGAGCGCGCTGGCCCCCGTCCAGCAGGCGTTCATCGACGCGGGCGCCGTCCAGTGCGGCTTCTGCACCCCGGGCCTGCTGGTCGCCGCCGACGAGCTGCTGGAACGGCACCCCGACCCGTCCGACGCCGACATCCGCGAGGCGCTGTCCGGCAACCTCTGCCGCTGCACCGGCTACGAGAAGATCCTCGACGCGGTGCGCCTCGCCGCCGTCCGCACGTCGGCATCGGGAGAGGCGAGCTGATCATGCGACCCGACCGCGCCCCCACCAGGATCACCCAGTCCCATCTGACCGAGAGCCGGGGCAAGGGTCACATCGGCGAATCCACCCTCCGCCCCGACGGCACGCTCAAGGTGACCGGCGAGTTCGCGTACTCCTCCGACCTGTGGCACGAGGACATGCTGTGGGGCTTCACCCTGCGCAGCCCCCACGCCCACGCCGAGATCCGGTCCATCGACATCAGCGGGGCGCTGGCCCTGCCCGGCGTCCACGCCGTCATGACGTACGACGACCTCCCGGCGGCCACCCACTACGGGCTGGAGGTCCACGATCAGCCCGTCCTCGCCAAGGACCGGGTCCGCTACCACGGCGAGGCCGTCGCGATCGTCGCCGCCGACCACCCCGAGACCGCCCGCCGCGCCGCCGCCCGGATCGAGGTCGACTACGCCGAGCTGCCGCTGGTGGTCGACGAGGCCACCGCCACCGCGCCCGGCGCGCCGCTGCTCCACCCTGAGCGCACCGACCGCCACGCCGCCCACGCCCCGCACCCCAACATCGTCCACCGCCAGCCCGTGCGGCGCGGCGACGTCGCCGCCGCCAGGGCCCGCGCCGATGTCGTCGTACGCCGCGACTACGAGGTCGGCATGCAGGACCAGGCCTTCCTGGGCCCGGAATCCGGGCTCGCGGTGCCCGCCGAGGACGGCGGCGTCGACCTCTACATCGCCACCCAGTGGCTGCACGTGGACCGCGACCAGCTCGCCCCGGTGCTGGGCCTGCCGCCCGACAAGGTGCGGCTGACGCTCTCCGGGGTGGGCGGGGCGTTCGGGGCGCGCGAGGACCTGTCCATGCAGGCGCACGCCAGCCTGCTGGCGCTCCGTACCGGCAAGCCCGTGAAGATCGTTTACAACCGGTACGAGTCGTTTTTCGGCCATGTCCACCGACACCCCGCCAAGCTCACCTACGAGCACGGCGCCACCCGTGACGGCCAGCTGCTCTACGTCCAGTGCCGCATCGTGCTGGACGGCGGAGCGTACGCCTCCTCCTCCCCGGCGGTCGTCGGCAATGCCGCCTCCCTGGCGATCGGGCCCTACGTCGTCGAGCACGTGGACGTCGAAGCGCTCGCGCTCTACTCGAACAACCCGCCGTGCGGCGCGATGCGTGGCTTCGGCGCGGTGCAGGCCTGCTTCGCGTACGAGGCCCAGATGGACGCCGTGGCCCACGAACTCGGCCTGCACCCCGTCGAGTTCCGGCGGCGCAACGCCATGGAGCAGGGCGCCGTCATGCCCACGGGACAGGTCGTGGACTCCCCGGCCCCGGTCGCCGAGATCCTGCGCCGGGTCCGCGACCTCCCGCTGCCGCCCGAGCGCGCCTGGCAGACGGCGGACGGGGACGTCGACGTCCGCGCCCTGCCCGGCGGGCTGTCCAACACCACCCACGGCGAGAGCGTGGTGCGGGGCGTCGGCTACGCGGTCGGCATCAAGAACGTCGGCTTCTCGGAGGGCTTCGACGACTACTCCACGGCCCGGGTGCGGCTTGAGGTCATCGGCGGCGAGCCCGTCGCCCTGGTCCACACCGCGATGGCCGAGGTCGGCCAGGGCGGAGTCACCGTCCACGCCCAGATCGCCCGTACCGAACTCGGCGTCAGCCAGGTCACCATCCACCCCGCCGACACCCGGGTCGGCTCCGCCGGGTCCACCTCCGCCTCCCGCCAGACGTACATGACCGGCGGCGCCATCAAGCACACCTGCGAGGCGGTACGGGACGAGGTCTTCCGCCGCTGCGGCCTGCTCAGTGGCAGCGCCGGGCTGCTCCTGCGGGACGGCAAGGTGGTCACGGACACCGGGGAGGTCGTCGCCGATCTGACGGACCTTCTCGGCGACGACGCGATCGACATCGAGAGGGAGTTCCGACACCGCCCCACCGAGCCGTTCGACCTCACGACCGGTCAGGGCTTCGGCCACGTCCAGTACTCCTTCTGCGCCCATCGCGCGGTCGTGGAGGTCGACACCGAACTCGGCCTGGTCAAGGTCATCGAACTGGCGGCCGCCCAGGACGTCGGCAAGGCGCTCAACCCGCTGTCCGTCGTCGGCCAGATCCAGGGCGGCTCCACGCAGGGCCTCGGCCTCGCCGTGATGGAGGAGATCCTCGTCTCGGACGGCGCCCGGGTCCGCAACCCGTCCTTCACCGACTATCTGATCCCCACCATCCTCGACACCCCGACCATGCCGGTCGACATCCTGGAGCTGGCGGACCATCACGCCCCCTACGGGCTGCGGGGCGTCGGCGAGGCCCCGACCCTCTCCTCCACCCCGGCGGTCGTCGCGGCCATCCGCGCCGCGACGGGCCTGCGGCTGGGTCGGGTGCCGGTGCGCCCGGAGCACCTGACGGGCACGTGACGGGGGCGTGGCGGGGGCCCGTCTGTAGGGTCATCTGACGGAACGCCACCCATGGGCGGGAATCCCGTTACGCCACTCGGCGGACGCTCGCGTTGCCGGGTCCCGGTTTCTGAGTGAGCCTCAGAAACCGACCCATGCGCCCCGCCCCTTGGAGTACGCCCGTGCGAACGAGACGGAAAACCCTCGCCGTGTCGATGGCCGTTCTGGCCGCAACTGTCCTGCCCGTACTGAGTAGTTCAGCCGTTGGGGCTGCCGTACAGGAGCGCGCCGCCGCGCCCGTGCAGAGCAGCCGCCTCTACGCCCCCCCGGCCGACAGCGCCTCATACCGTCAGGTGACGCGGCTCGCCTGGCGGGGCGATTACCGCGCGGCCGCCGGGCTCCTCGCCATGGTGCGGACCCCGCAGGCGGTCTGGTACGGGGACGACACCCCGGCCGAGGTCGCGCGCCTCGTCCGGCAGACCACGAGCGACGCGGCGGGGCTCGGCAAGCTGCCGGTGCTGGCGCTCTACAACGTCCCGGGCCGCGACTGCGGCAGCTACTCGGCCGGGGGTGCGCGGACCACCGACGAGTACAAGGCGTGGATCGACGCCGTGGCGCAGGGCATCGGCGACCGCGAGGTGATGGTCGTCCTCGAACCGGACTCGCTGGCGCTGCTGCCGTCCGACTGCGGCGGGCAGGCGAGCGAGGACACCCCCGCCGAGGCCAAGCCCCTGATCCCGGCCGAGCCCACGACCCCGACCCCGGCCGCGACCCAGACCCCGGCCGCGGAGACGGTCCCGACCCCGGCCGCGGGTACGGCGGTGGCGGGTACGGCGGTGGCGGGTACGGCCACCACAGCCCCCGGGGCGACGACCCCCACCACCGCCCCGACCGCGAATCCGCAACCCGGCACCGTCACCACCTCCGGCGCTGCCACCGCCGCCGGGACCCCGGCCCCGAAACCGGCCACCCCGACCCCCGTCCCCACCCCGGCGCCGTTCCTCCCCGCCGACCCCGCGGACCTCGACAAGGAACCCGAGGTCATCCCTCAGCCGACCACCGAGTCCGCCACCGAGACCCCTGCCGAATCCACGGCCGAGACGGAAGCAGCGACGGAAGCAACGACGGAGGCGGCGACCGACGAGGACGCGCAGACCGTCGCCCGCTTCACCGAGATCAAGTACGCCGTCGACACCCTCATGGCGCTCGCCAACGCCAAGGTCTACCTCGACGCGGGCCACGCCGACTGGCACGCCGTCAGCAGCATCGTCCCGCGCCTCGTCAAGGCCGGTATCGACGAGGCCACCGGCTTCGCCCTCAACGTCTCGCACTACCAGACGGACCAGGCCAGCGCCCTGTACGGACGGCTCGTCTCCGCGTGCCTGGCCTACGTCGCCGACGGCGGCGACCCCGACACCTGCCCCGACCAGGGCTGGTCGCGGCGCCACCTCCGGGCCTGGCTGAGCGCCCATAAGCCGGACGACCCGTCGACGATGAAGCACTTCGTCACCGACACCAGCCGCAACGGCCGCGGCCCCTGGACCCCGCCGAGGTACCGCCGCCACGCGGACGCCCAGTCCTGGTGCAACCCGCCCCGCCGCGGCCTCGGCGCCCGCCCGACCACCGCCACGGGCGACCCGCTGCACGACGCCGCCCTCTGGGTGAAGACGCCCGGCCAGTCCGACGGCCGCTGCCTGCGCGGCACCTCCGGTCCCTCGGACCCGGTACGCGGGGTGGTGAACCCCGAGGCGGGCCAGTGGTTCGACGACCAGGCCCTGGAACTCGTCCGCTTCGCCCGCCCCACGGTCACTCCTTAGCCTTCGCCTCCACCCACACCAGACGCGCGGAGATGTGCGGCGGTCGCCCAAACCGCCGCACCCCGCGCTCCGGCGATCGCGTGGTCATCCGTACCCGGCCTTCGACACTGACGATCTCCGCGTGATCATCCAGCGCTATGCCCCATGCGGCGACCCGCGCGTCCTCTTCCTTGCCGTAGACCTGTACGACGGCGAACAATCGCGGCGCAGAGTCGTTCACTCGCCGTCGAAGCTCTCGTCCATCTCCATCCGTGGCCTCCTCGTGGGTGTTTTGAGTGGGCAAGAAGCTAGTCTTTGACGTGAAAGATATGAATCCCTCGAAAGGGTGAATGACCGCCATGTCCAATTCTCTGTAGTCTCGGGCGACACCGAGGAGTGGTCTGGGAGGGCTGACATGGCAGAGACTTCGGCGCAGTTACGGCGGTTGGGCACGGAACTCCGACGCCTTCGAGAGGCCACGGGCCGTACGCAGACGGACGTGGGCGAGGCACTGGGGCGCACCAAGACGACGATCCTCAACTGGGAACGCGGCAAGACCAAGCTCAGCAAGTCCGACCTGGTGTGCCTGCTGGCTGAACTGCGCGCACCGGCCGAGCTACGGAAGGGCCTGGAGAAGCTGCGCCAGGAAGCGCCGCGACGCGCGCCGCAGTGGGCGACGTACGGCCTGCCGGACTGGCTGCGGCCGCTGGTCAGTTTCGAGCAGGACGCGGTCGCGATCCAGACCTTCGAGCCTGTGCTGATTCCTGGCCTCCTCCAAACCGAGGAATACGCCCACGCAATTCACTCGGGTGGGAAACACAAGGTGGCTCCCGAGTTCGTTGAGAAGTGGGTCGCCGCGCGAATGAAGCGCCAGCAACGGCTGTCCGGTCCGGCTCCGGCGACGCTTCACGCGGTTATCGCCGAGGCGGCCCTGCGCCTTGAGGTGGGTGGGCGCGCGGTCTTCGCTCGGCAGTTGGAAAGCCTGCTCGAAGTCGGGTCAAGGGACCACATCACTGTGCAGGTACTGGCGGCGAGGGAGACCGGATACGGTGGCGTCGCCAGCAACTTCCATGTGCTCCACTTCGCCGAAGTGGACGAGTACCCGCCGTTGGCGTGCTTCGACGGGCCGCTTGGCGGTTACATCGTCAGTGACGAGGGGGATGTGGCCACGATGGTCAGGATGTTCGGTGATCTATGTCAGTTGGCACTCTCGGAGCAGGACTCAGCCGAGCTGCTGGCTAACACCTTGAAGCGTTACCGGAGGAAGGCCACTACACATGCTTGATCCGTCCATATCCGTGTGGCGTAAGTCCAGCTTCAGTGACGCGGGAGGAAACTGCGTAGAGGTCGCGCCACAGCCGGACGGCACCATCGCCGTCCGCAACAGCAACAACCCTGACGCGGGCGCGGTCTACTTCACCCGGGCGGAGATGGACGCCTGGCTCAAGGGCGTCAAGGCGGGGGAGTTCGACGACCTGGTGGACTGAGCTGACCTGTTCGGACTGTCAGGCCAACCCGAACGCCGCGTGCGGCGTTGCCCGCTTCCATACGGCCTCGAAGGCTGATTCACACAGCTTCACCGCCTCCGGGGTGTCCGTGAGTTCGCCCCCCACGCTCTCGCCCTCGCCGTCGAAGTGGTTGACGAGTACGAGGCTGGAGTCGAACAACCAGAAATCGTTGCCCGGAAGCGCGATGTCGGTCGCGTTGCGGCGCGAGAGCCACCGCACGCTTTCGCCCGCAGCGATGTTCAGCCCGTCCGTCACGTCGTACTCGAAGCGGATGTACTCGCTGGCCGGTGTCGACACGACGCGGGCGCGCCGCACCTCGACACCTCGCGAGGTCGCCTCCGTGACGATGGCGTGCCAGTCGGCCCAGCGCGCGGCTGGATCGAGGACCACACCGGCTTTCCAGTCGATGAAGGCCGGGTCCGACTTCATGTAGGCGTCACGCATTTCCAGGTGGACCGCAGTCCTCTGGCATTCGCGGAACAGTTCCTCAAACGTCGGGGTCCTCGTCACCCTTCACCTCCTGGAAGAACTGCACCATGCGCCGGGGATCTCTACCACCGTCTCATGTTCGGGGACGAGCCAGGAACTTGCCCGAACTTGCCCAGATGTTCGGGCAGTGAACTTGAGCGGTCCATCGGCGGCGGCTCATCGGCCAGGAGCCGCCGCCACCGCGTGCGTCAACCCGCCGGGTTGTGCCGTATCAGGGTGTCGACCAGGCCCGAGGTGGTGTTCGGGTAGTCCATCGGGACGATGCCGAGTCCCGTCCAGCTCTGGTTGCCCGCGTTCTCCAGCAGGGATTTGACCTGCGGGTTGAGGCGGTCCGCGTTGGAGCGGGGCGGGAGGAGGGCGGCGGTGCTGACGTAGTTGATGAACAGCTTGCCGGGCTGGGCCACCGCCTTGCGGAAGTGGGCCTCGATCTTGGGGTACTTGCCGAACGGCTCCGCCATGTAGTCGTCCTGGATGTCGAACAGCCCCGCGTCGCCGTACCGCACGCCCGGCATGTTGCCGGAGTCGGCGAGCAGGACGACCCGGCCACGGGACTGGCCCAGGGTCGGGAGGGTGGTGTCGAGGCGGAAGAGGGAGCGCCAGCCCTTGTCGTCGAGATAGGTGTCGAAGATCCGGCGGAACTCGGCGGCGCTCTCCTCCGAGTACTCCTGCTTGACGCGCATCAGCACGGTCTCGGACGGATGCGCGGAGAGGAAGGACCGGCAGGCGCCGAGCACATCGTCGAAGTTGAGGTTCTGGTAGAAGGCGCCGTGGTGGATGGGGAAGGCGTTGTCGAAGGCGCGGCAGCGGATGTCCAGGAAGCGGATGCCGCTGTTCAGCTGGTCGGCGATGGTGGTGTTCTGGCACTCGGTCCACGGCCCGCCGAAGCGGGCACCGGAGTCGTGTGTTCCGGGAAGGGTCAGCCGCTGCACGGGCGTGCCGTCGGCGATGCCGGAAAGCCAGTCCTGCGCGGCCAGCACCCGGGCCGGTGCGGCGGTCGCGACACCGCCTAATGCGGTGACCGCGCCCGCCGCCGACAGCGCGGCCGCGCTCTTGAGAAACCCTCGCCGATCCATCCGCATACTCCCGTCGCTCGCCCGTTCGTACCGTGCGCACGGCATCGAAGCACAGATGAGGAGCGGAGGGGAGTGGGGAAGTCCCTTGGGGCCTGGTGACAAAGGTGGGGTGGGGTGCTGCGTTCTTGTGAGCATGGGCGGGGTGGGGCCCGCGTGCGGTCCTACCGTCCCCGCATGGACATGACTCGTAGCAGAGGAAGTACCGCGAAAGCCCTGCGCGGTGCCGCGCTGGCGGGGCTGCTGGCGATGGGGTTGCTGGGCACGGGAGTGCCGGACGCCCGGGCCGAGAGCGCGCGGAGCGAGACGCGCGTGGGGGCGGAGGCCGGTGGGGTGACCGAGACGGTGGTGCGGGTGAAGGTGCCGCTGCCCGCGTCGTTCGGGGCGCGGCCCGCGGCGTGTGACTGGCTGTCGTATCTGCGCTACCGGGCCGCCGACGGGCCACAGGCCTCGGCCGACGCCGACCGGATCCTCGTCGCGCAGCCGGGGATCCTGGAGGGGGCCGGGGCGTTCGACAGCGTCGCCCGCAACACCGTGGCGCGCGCCGCGGAGCAGGGGCGGCACATCGAGTTCTGGGCGCTGGACCGGCGGTCCAACTGCCTGGAGGACCGCACCGGTATCGCCTCCGGCGATCAGCACGCGGCCGTCGACTACTACTACCGGGGCAAGGAGGTCGGTGGCCGCACCTTCGACGGGTACGTCGGGAACGGCCGGATGGGGTGGATGGCCAAGCTCGGCATCGAGCAGACCGTACGGGACGAATACGACCTGCTGGCCGCCGAGCTGCCCGACCAGCGGGTGCGGAAGCAGAAGGTGCTGTGCGGCGGCCACTCGCTCGGTGGTGTGATCACCGGCTATCTGGCGGTCGCCGACTTCGACGGCAACCCCGCCACCACCACCGACGCCGGATACAACCAGTGCGCGGGCTACTTCGCCCTCGACACCACCGTGTCCACCTCGCTCGGCGACCTGAGCGGCAGCATCCCGGACGACACCAACCTGCCCGACATCGGCCTCGGTTACGGCGTGGTGCAGGCCGGGCTCGACAGCGGGGTGCTGTCGCGGTCGCTGTCCGTGCCGGTCCTGCTCAACCCCGAGACGATGACCCTGCTGGGCATCGCCGGGCTGGGCGCCGTACGGGATCCGGGCGGCGAGGCCGACCTGCCGAGCTATCTGCCCGCGAACGTCAACATCGAGGCCACGAACCGCTTCCTGTTCTCCAAGGACACCGCCACCTTCCTCACCGGCAAGCCCGCGGTGAAGGACTTCCGGCTCACGAACGAGGCCGTGCTCGGCGCGCTGATGGACGACCACTCCGTGCCGCTGGCGTTCCTGCAGAGCAGCGTGGGCTTCTTCGACGGCGGGCCGGTCGTCGACAAGAGCTTCCCCGTGGCCAACGGTGGCGACGCGCAACCGGGGCTGTTCGGCGGCGAGTACAAGGCCATCCCGGACCGGCCCGGCGGGCCGCTCTACACCTGGCGGAATTACGACCGCGTCGGCGACCCCGACGACCCCGGGTACCGGTCGGCCGACGGGACACCGTTCACGGGTGCGGGCAAGGAGGTCACCGACATCCAGGAGCTGGCCCGCAGCCTGGCCGAGCAGCCGCTGGACTTTACCGAGCAGTACTTCCCGACGAAGCTGGTCACCGACCTTCAGCTGGCCACCTCGCCCCAGGTGAAACGGCTCGTCGTCCACCCGAAGGGGCTCACCGCCAACCCGACGCTCACCGTGCTCGCGGGCGACGGACTGCTGGCGGGCCGTATCCCGGCCGACCTGCATCCGGTGGTGGCCGACGGCTATCAGCACCTCGATGTGCTGACCGCGGCGCCGACGCAGAACAACGGTCGCCCCGAGCCGGTCTCTACGAACCTCGCGACGTTCGCCAGGGCGCTATAGCGATAGGGAGAAGGGCCCGGGAGCCGATCCTCCCGGGCCCTTCCCCTTTACGTGTGCGGGTTTACATGTACGGGGCTCAGACCTTGCCCGCGGCGAAGGTGGCCGCCGCGTCGGCGTTCGCGGTGTAGCCGAGGTGCGCTCCCACGTCGAGCCCGCCGCTCTGGCAGATGGGGTCGCCCTTGGCGCAGAAGTCGATGGTGCGGCTCTGGTACGTGCCGGTGACGCTCTTGCCGATGGCCCGGATCGGGTTGCCGAACAGCAACACGGCGGCGACCTTGGGTTCGAGCGCGGCGGGAATGGTCGCCACGATCGGGCTGCCGACCACCGCGCCCGCGCTGCTGATTCCGATGGAGTTGTCGACGACGTTGGCGCCCTGCGAATACCCGACCAGCACGAAGCGCTGGTTCGGGCACGCCGCCGCCTGGCTCTTGACGTGGTTCACGACGTCGGCGTTGCCCTGCGCGGCCGAGGTGAGGGAAAGGTCGGCGGGGTAGTTCACCTTGTAGCTGGAGAGGGTTTTGCCGGTGATTTTCTTCTGCAGCGCGGAATACACCGGATCGCCGACGATGAAGCCGAGGTTGCCCGGTTCGAAGGTGCCGCGGGCCGCGACGACGTCGATGTCGGCGCAGGCGGCGGCCGTTGCGGCCGTTGCAGCGGGGGCGGAGAGAGTGACCAGACCGGCCCCGCCGAGCAGCGAGAGCACGGCCAGGCCCAAGCGGATACGCATGAGGGGAATCCTTTGCGGATGAGGCGCGTGGAGCGCCTGCGGACAAGGACGTCCCGAAGGTATTCGCGTGAACTGACCGAGTGTTATGGACGGGAATTCAAATATTCCTCGCCTTTTTGTGCGGAGGTGAGTGCGGACGTCAGCCCTGAGGTGAGCGAGGGGAATTCGTTGCGCAGCGCCTCGGCGCGCAGGGCCAGGATGAGGTCCAGACGGCTGCCGGGGTCGTGCAGCGCGTCCCCGAAGAGCTTCTCCAGCTGGCGCAGGCGGTAGCGGACCGTCTGCGGGTGGATGTGGAGCCGGGCGGCGACATCGGGCACGTTGCTGCCGCTGAGCAGCCACGCGAGCAACGTCTCGGCGAGCCGCCCCCGCTGCGCCTCGGAAACGGCGGCGAGCGGCGCGAGGGCCCGTGCGTGGAGCTGGGCGAGCATGGGTTCGTCGCTGTGCAGGAGGAGCGTCGACAGATGGTCGGCACAGCGCACCACGCCCTGCCGGGGCAGGATGCCACGACCCATCAGCCCGAGAGCGCGAGTGGCCCAGTGCAGCGAACGCGCGGCGTCGGCGAGCGGCACAGTGGGCCCGATAGCCGCGGGCCGCCCCCGCAACGCAAGACTGAACGCCCGACTACCGAGCCCCCCGACCCCGCCGATTCCGGCCCTGGAGCCGCCGTAACCCCCGGAGCTGGAGCCGCCGCGGCCGGGGCTGCCGTAGCCTCCGGAACCGCCGTAGCCTCCGGAACCGCCGTGGCCACCGGTACCGCCGGAGCCGGATCTGCCGGAGCCACCGCGGGCACGACGGCCGCCGGAAGCGCCGGAAGCGCCGGAGCCGCCCGAGCTGCCGGAGCCACCGCGGCCGCTGGGGCCGCCAGGGCCCCCGGATCTGCCAGGGCCACCGTGGCTGCCGGACCCGCTGGAGTCGCCGGGGTCGCTGGATCTGCCGGAGCCGCTGTGGTCGCCCGAGGCGCCGGAGTTGCCGGGCCCGCCATGGGCGCCTGGGCCTCTGGAACCGCCGAACCCGCCCGTGCCGCCCGGGCTGCCGGAGTCACTGCGGCCGCCGGGCCCGCCGGGGGTGCCCGTGCCGCCGGATGGGCCGGGGCTGCCCGACTCGCCGGAGTCGCCCGAGCCTCCGGTGCCCCCGGGTCTGCCGGAGCCACCGCGGCCGCCCGAGCTGCCTGAGCCGCCTGAGCCGCCCGAGTCGCCAGGACCGCCTGAGCCGCCGAACCCGCCCGGGCCGCCGAAGCCGTCCATGCCACCGGACACACCGGCCTCCGCCACCGGTACCAGAATGCGCGGCGGGCGCGACTCCATGTCCACCAGGGCGCCCGCCGCCACCAGTGGCCACTCTTCCTCCCGCTGGTCCGCCGTGGCCGCGAGTGCCACCACCGCGACGTGGCCCGGCACCGGCCATCGGGCGGCGTGGGCCAGGGCCTGTACTGCCTCCGGGGACACCGGGCCCTCGCCCAGGAGCAGGTCGAGCAGTCGGCGGCGGCGCCGTTCCAGCTCGTCGGTGCTGTGCGACCGCGCCTCCGCGTACCCCGCCGTGGCCGCCTCGGCGACCTCGTGCACGGTACGGAACGCCAGCTCGCCCAGGGCGGCCACGACCGTGGAGTCCAGGCCCAGTTCCTCCGCCGTGCGGCCCAGCAGCCGCCAGGCGTGCAGGCCGCCGATCCGCAGCGCCGACTGCAGGGCGTCCAGGCTGCGGCCCTCCAGCGCCTCGCCGCGCCCGAGTTCGTAGTACGTCGTGGCGATCGAGGCGCCCTGGCCGCCCGGTTCGGCGATGTGGTCGACGAACAGGGTCAGCGCCTGGACGACCCCCGATCGGAGGTGCGCCCGGTACGCCTCGTCGGCCGGACGCGCGTACTCCGGGACCTGCCTGCGCACCTCCGCCTCCACCTCGTCGGCCACGCCCTCCAGCTGATCGCGCAGCAGTTTGGCCAGTTCGGGCGGGACCGGGGCGGCGTCGGGGCCGTCCGGTGCGCCGGGCGGGGCGGGGTCAGCCACGGCGGACCCTCCGTTCAGCCGGAAGCGGCTCACCCACGGGCCGTTGCCCGGGGCGCGCGGGACACGTACCGGGTTGGACGGACGTCCCCTGCGCTCCGTTCCGTGCCCCGACGGCACCGGCCTCACTCCGGCACCCCCAGCGCACCGGCGAGCATCGGCCACGACGCGGTGAACTCCCGCCTCCAGTAGGTCCAGCTGTGTCCTCCTCCCGCGTAGTAGTGGGTCGTGACGGGGATGCGGAGCAGCGCGAGCCGGTCCGTGAAGGAGTGGGCGGACGGCCACAGCACGCTCTCCAGCGCCTCGGGCAGCCAGTCGCCGATGCCGCCGATCACACCGCTGCCGCTGGACACGTACAGCGGTGTGCCGCGCAGTCCCTCGGCGCGGGCGCGCGGGTTGAAGTCGCGCCAGGTGAGCAGGTTGAGGACCGGGCTGCCCCACAGGGAGCGGGGCAGCAGCTTCTCGCGGGCCACGATGGCGTCCATCAGGGCGGGCATGCCGGGTGCCATGGTGTCGAGGGTCCCGCTGTACGAGGCCGCCGCGCCGAACACGCCCGGGTGGCGCGCCGCGTGCGCCATCGCGCCGTAGCCGCCGGTGGACACCCCGGCGACGGCCCGCACCCCGGAGGCCCGCCAGTCGCGCGCGAGCAGTGCGGGGACCTCGGTGAGCTGGAACGTCTCGTAGTCGGGGCCGCTGCGCCACGCGGTGGGAATGCCGGTGGGGCCCGCGTCCGGCATCGCCACGATCAGGTCCCGGCCCTCGGTGAACGCCTCGATGTCCGTCTCCCGGGTCCACGACGTGTAGTCGTCGTGGGCGCCGTGCAGCAGGTACAGCACGGGGTACGTCCGCCCGGGCGGCCGGGTGTCGAAGCCGGACGGCAGGATCAGCCGTACCGGCGCGCTGCGGCCCAGCGCGGCGGAGGGGACGGACAGGTCGAGGGTGCGCGGCCCGAGCCGGGTCGTGCCGTATGCGGCGGTGGCGGTCGTGGCGCCCGACACGACGGCCAGACCGGCGGCCGCCGCCGCTCGGGTGACGGCGCGCCGGGACACTCCGGTGGTGCGGTGGTGGGACATGGCGGCTCCTCGATCAGGTTCGGCGGTTGTCCTCGGCGAGCAGCCGCCGCAGATGGGCGGCGATCTCGTCCACGCAGGGCGGGTCGAGCAGCGACAGATGGTGTCCGGCGACCGGTACGACCGTCAGGCGCGGGCACACCTCGTCCCAGCCGAGCGCGTCGTCCTCCCGTTCGTACGCGGGGTCGCGCACGGTGTGCGGCGCGGGTTCGCAGGCCCGGTAGAGCACCACCGGCCCGTCGTGGCGGCCCGGCCGGTGCGCCTCGCCGATCCTCAGGTCCAGGTACGAGGAGCGCTGGTGCTCCAGCGCGGCGGGTGGCACGTCGGCTGCCTCGCGCAGGGCCCGCAGCACGGTGTCGATGCGCTCGCCGTCGTCGTCCATCGCGGTCAACTTGTCGTAGAGCAGGTTGAGTTGGACCCCGTAGGTGTCGGCGACGTGGCGGGCGAACCCGGTGAAGTGGGCGCGGATGCGGTCGGCCGGTGTGCGGCCGGGCTGGGGGAGGGGGCGTACGGAGTCGATGAGCGCCACCAGCGCCACGTCCCTCCCGGCGGCGGTGAGCTGCCGCGCGGTCTCCTGGGCGACGAAGCCGCCGAAGGACCAGCCGCCCAACAGGCAGGGCCCGTCGGGGTGGACGGCGGCGACGGAATCGGCGTAACGGCGCGCCTTCTCGGCCACCGTACGGGCCTCCTCGACCCGCTCCAGTCCGTACACCGGCTGCTCGCCGCCGAGCCGTTCGGTGAGCGCCCGGTAGACGTCGGTGGTGCCGCCCGCGGCGTGGACGAGGAAGAACGGTGGCCGGGAGCCGGTGGCCTGAAGGACGCGCAGGCTCGCGTCCCGCGCGGGCAGCGCCCGCTCGATGCGCGCGGCCGCCTCCGCGACGGTGGCGGCGCCGAGCAGATCGCGCAGCGGCAGCTCGATCGCGAACTCCCGCTCCAAGGCGGTGCGGATGCGGACGGCCATCAGCGAGTCCAGGCCGAGCTGGGCGAGGGCGGTGGCCGGGGTGACGCGGGCGGGCGGGTGGCCGGTGACGGCGGCGATGTGGTGGCACAGGCGGGCGGTGATGGACGTGTCCTCGGCGGCGTGGCTGGTGTCGACGGGCGCGGTGCCCGGGTGCGCCGCGCCTGCGTGGGTTGCCGTCCCGGGCGCCATGCCCGCGCGTACTTCTGTCACGGGCGCCGCCGGTACATCCGCGGCCGCCACGGCCCCCGTACGCCCGTCAGTCCACCAGTGCCGCACATGCCGCCAGCGCGGCGCGGGCAGGTCGATGACGCGCCCGGGCGGCGGCGGCAGCCGCAGGCCCGCGGCGTACAGGGCGCCCACCTGGGCCAGGAACCCGGCGGAGCCGTCCGCGTCCCGGCGCAACGTGCCGACGGCCAGGGCGCCGGGCGCGGTGTCGGCCAGCGCCCGGGTCAGCACCGGGTGCGGCGAGATCTCCACGAACGCGCTGTGGCCATCGGCCGCGGCGGCCGCGACCGCCCGGTCCAGGCGCACGGGCCGCCGCAGGTTCGCGGCCCAGTGGGCGGCGTCGAACACGCAGTCGCCGCGCGGATCGTCCAGCACGGTGGAGTACACGGGGACGCGGGGCGGTGTGCCCCGGACCCCGGCCAACTCCTGGGTCAACTCCGCGAGCAACGGCTCGACCTGCGGCGAGTGCCCCGCACCCACCACCCGCATGGCCCGCGCCACCCGCCCCTCCCGCTGCAGCCGCCGCACGAGCCGGGCCACCGCCGGTTCGTCGCCGGTGACCACCTTCTGGCTGGGGGAGGAGTGGACGGCGACATGGACACCGGGGAAGTCCCGTGCCAGCGCGCCGAGTTCGTCATCCTCCACATCGACGACCGCCATGGCGCCACCACGCAACCCGCTGAGCAACCGGGCCCGTACGGCGACCACCCGCGCCGCGTCCGCCACCTCCAGGGCACCCGCGCACACCGCGGCGGCCACCTCGCCCATGGAGTGGCCGACGACGGCGGCGGGCTCGACACCGTACGAACGCCACAACTCGGCAAGCGCCACCTGCAGCCCGAACAGCACCGGCTGGGCCACCTCCAGGCGGTCGAGGTCGCCGCCGGACGCCAGGTGGTCGTACAGGGACATGCCGCACTCCGGGGCGAGCTGCGCGTCGAGCTTCTCGACGGCGGCGGCGAAGGCGGGCTCCTCGGCCAGCAGCCGCCGCCCCATCCCGGACCACTGGCTGCCGTACCCGGAGAACACCCACACCGGCCCGCGCCCGGCGGCCACATCCCGGTCGTCGGACACGACGCGCGCGTCGGGACGCTCCGCCCCCAACGCGCTTAGCGCGTCGGCGAGTTCGTCACGGTCGCGCGCGACGACCGCGGCACGCACGGCCCCACGCCCGGCGCGCCCGGCGAGCGTACGCGCCACATCGGCGAGACACGCGGCGCTGCCCTCGGGCGCACGGAGCCACGCGGCGATCCGGTCGGCGGTGTCCCGAAGGCGCGCGGTGTCGACGTCGGAGAGCAGATACAGACGCGCGGTCCCCTCCGGGGGTAGTGGCGCGGTGGCGTGTCCGCCGAGTCCGGCCGGGTCTGCGGCGTCTCGCGTGCTCGCCCCAGGTGGCGCGCCCCTGGACGGCGTTCGGGAGGTGCCCTTGCGAGGGTGCTCCCCGGCGTTTGCGGGCTCACGCGGCGTGGCGTCGATGCGCCTTGGTGGCGGCGTGGCGTGTTCGCTAACTCCCGCAGACACTGCGGCATTTGGCGTGCTGCCGCCGGTAGGCGCCGCTTCTCGCGCCGTGGTTGGGCTCGTCCGAGCGGGCCCGTCCCCGACCTCCGTGGGCTCGCCCGGTGCGACGCCGACACATCCTGGTGGCGCGGCGGCACGTCCGCCAACTCCCGCCGCGTGCGCGCCCCCTGGCGTGCTCGTTTGGGGAGGCGCGCTCCCGGGTTCCGTGTGGGCGGTGTCCGGGCGAGAGTGCTCCCCGGTCTCCCCGGTCTCTGCGGGCTGGCCCGGCGCGGCGCCGACAGGCCTCGGTGGTGCGGGGGCGCGTTCGCCACGTTCCGCCGGGTCTACGGGCTGGCCCGGCGCGGCGCCGATACGCCTCGGTGGCACCAGGGCGGCGTGTTCGCCGAGTCTCGCCGGGTCCGCGAGGTCTGGGCCGCTCGCCCAAGGAGACCCGCCCCCGGACGCCGTCCGGGCGGTGCCTCCGCCGGGGTGCGCCTCGGCCAGCGCGGGCTGGTCCAGGAGGGCGCCCGTACGGCCTGGGGCCGGTCGCCACTCCTCCAGCACCGCATGGGCATTGGTGCCGCCGAAGCCGAAGCCCGAGACCCCGGCGGTGGCCGTACCCCCGTAGCGGGGCCAGGGCTCGGGCTCGGTCACGACGCGCAGGCGTTCGTCGTCCAGGGCGGTGCCCTCGGCGCAGTGCAGCGAGGTCGGGATGACGTCGTGGTGCAGCGCGAGCACCGTCTTCACCAGGCCCGCGATGCCCGCGGCGGACTCCAGGTGGCCGAGGTTGCCCTTGACGGAGCCGAGCAGCAGCGGCTGGTCGGGGTCGCGGCCCGCGCCGAGTACCGCGCCGAGCGCGCCCGCCTCGATCGGGTCGCCGAGCGGGGTGCCGGTGCCGTGTGCCTCGACGTGGTCGATGTGCGCCGGGGCGAGCCCGGCCCGTGCGTACGCGGTCGCCAGGAGGGCCCGCTGGGCGGCGGGGTTGGGGGCCAGGAGGCCGTTGGAGCGGCCGTCGGAATTGACGGCCGTGGCGCGGATGACGGCGAGCACGCGGTCGCCGTCCCGCTCGGCGTCGGACAGCCGCTTCAGCAGCACCGCCGCACACCCCTCACCCCGCCCGATGCCGTCCGCCGCCGCCGAGAACGGCTTGCACCGGCCGTCCGGGGCGAGCGCCCCCGCCCGCCGGAACGCCACGGTGACGGTGGGGGAGAGCAGCAGGTTGACCCCGGCGGCGATCGCCGTGTCGCTCTCGCCCGTGCGCAGGCTGACGCAGGCGTGGTGGACGGCGACCAGCGACGACGAGCAGGCCGTGTCGACCGCCATGCTCGGCCCGCGCGCGTCCAGGACGTACGACAGACGGCCCGCCGCCACGCTCAGCGCGCCACCGGCCGGTGCCCACGGATCGACGGCCGCCGGGTCGGCGCCGGTGAGCTGCCCGTACTCGGGCGCGGAGACCCCGACGAAGACACCGGTGGCGGTGGCGGCCAGCGACGCGGCCGGGACGGCGGCGTGGTCGAGCGCTTCGTGGACGACCTCCAGGAGGATGCGCTGCTGCGGGTCCATCACCGCGGCCTCGCGCGGGGTGATGCGGAAGAAGTCCGCGTCGAACCCGGCGATGTCGTCGAGGTAGCCGCCGTACGGGGGCGCGTCGGCGGGCGGGAACGCGGTGAAGTCGCGCCACCGGTCCTCCGGGACGCGCCGGATCGCGTCGGTGCCCTCGCTGAGCAGCCGCCAGTAGTCGTCCGGGCCGTGCACACCGCCGGGCAGTCGGCAGCCGATCCCGATGACGGCGATGGGTTCGCCGGGCGGGGGCGGGGGCGGGGGAGGGGCGATGCCCGTCGGGCCGTCGTCCATACCGCACAGCCGCGCCACCAGCGCATCGCCCGTAGGCGCCTCCCACAGCAGCGTCGCGGGCAGTTCACGCCCCACCGCACGGGACAGCTCCCCGGCCAGGACGACCGCGTCCCGGGAGGACATGCCGAGGTCCGCGAGCGGCCGGTCCATCGGGACGTCACCGGCCGCCGTGCCCCGCCACGCGGCCACCTGCTCGGTGACCAGGCGGCGCAGCGCGCCCTCACGGGCATCTCCGGCGGCCCTCATTCCGCGGCCCCCGGCGTGGCGTAGGCCCCCGCCAGATAGCGCTCGCGGGTCAGCGCCCGCGACACCTTGCCGCTGGAGGTGCGGGGCACGGTGCCCGGCGGGACGAGGACGACATCGGCGAGCCGCAGCCCGTGCCGGGTCGACACGGCCGCGCACACCTCCCGCATCAGGGCCGGTACGTCGATGTCGTCCAGCGCCGTGTTCCGGGCGTGCTCCGCCACGACGATCACCCGCTCACCGAAAGCGCCCGCTGTAGCGAAGGCGGCGAGCCGGTCGCGCCGTACGGCCGGATGCGCGTCCTGGGCGGTGGCCTCCACGTCCTGCGGGTAGTGGTTGCGGCCGTCCACGACGATGAGGTCCTTCAGCCGCCCGGTGACGATCAGCTGCCCGTCGAGGACCGTGCCCAGGTCGCCCGTACGCAGCCAGCCGCCGCCCGGACCAGCGGGGGGATCGTCGGCGAACGCGGCGCCGAAGACACGCCGACTCTGCCCGTCCTGATTCCGGTAGCCGCGCCCCACATTGGGCCCCCGCACCCAGATCTCGCCGACCTCTCCCTCGTCCAGCGCGGCGCGCGAGACGGGATCGGCGATACGCACCCGCTGGCCCGCCGGAGTGCCGCACCCGGCCAGCAGCACGGCCGTCGGATCGTCGGCCCGCGCGGAAAGCGCCTTACCGGTGGCGAGGGCGTCACGGTCGAGCGCGAAGCGGCGTAACGGTTCCCCGGGGCGGGCCGCGCTGACGAAGACCGTCGCCTCGGCGAGCCCGTACGACGGGCAGTGGGTCTCCGGCGCGAGCCCCTGGGCGGCGAACGCGGCGTGGAAGCGGTCGGCGGTGCCGGGGCGGACGGGCTCGCTGCCGTTGATCAGCGCGGTGACGCCGTCCAGCCGCAGGTCCGCCTTCTGCGCGTCGGTGACCGTCGAGGCGCAGTAGTCGTAGGCGAAGTTGGGCGCGGCGCTCACCGCGCGCGGGTGCGCGGCCAGCAGCCGCAGCCAGCGCACCGGCTCGTGCAGGAACGCGACGGGGTCCATGAGCACCGACAGGAGCCCCCGCACCACCGGGGCGGCGACGCTCAGGACGAGTCCCATGTCGTGGTAGAGCGGCAGCCAGCCGACGCAGCTCACCGGGTGGGCGTCGGCGCCGTAGGCGGTGAGCGCCTGGCGGGCGTTGGCGACGACATTCGCATGGGTGATTTCCACGCCAGCCGGAACCCGAGTCGAGCCGGAGGTGTATTGCAGGTAGGCGACCGCCGAGTCGTCCGGTGCGCCAGGCCGCCAGGCGTGGGCATGGGCATCGGACACCTGGTCGGCGGCGATGACAGGAAGGGACCGGTCCGTGCAGAACTCGCGTACGTCGTCCAGGACATGGCCCGTCGTCACGACGGCCGAGGGAGCCGCGTCGGCCAGCACGGCCGAGAGCCGGTCGCCGTGCCCCGGCAGGCCCGGCGGATACAGGGGCACGGCGACCAGCCCGGCGGCGAGCGCCGCGAGGAAGGCGGTCACGTATTCCGTCCCCTGCGGGCACAGCAGCGCCACCCGCGCCCCGGGCTCGCACTCCTCGGCGAGCCGCGCGGCCACCGCCCGGACCCGCAGGTCCAGGCGCCGCCAGGTCAGCGTGCGGTGGACACCGCGCGAGTCGGGGGCGGGATGCTCGACGAAGGTGAAGGCGCGGCGGTCGGGGGTGGCCTGGGCCCAGTGCCGTAGATACTCCGGCAGGCTGTGGAACGCGGGCGCGAGCGTGGTGCGGCGGCTGTCCATCGGGCATGGCTCCTCACGTCAACGTCAACATCGACATCACGGGATGGACTTGCGGGGGCGGGAGCGGGAGCGGAGTGCGGGCCGGTCAGAGCGGGATGTTGCCGTGCCTGCGCTCCGGCATCGCGGCGCGCTTGCCGCGCAGCGCGCGCAGGGCGCGGCAGACATGGGCGCGGGTGTCGCGCGGTGCGATGACGGCGTCGACGTAGCCGCGCTCGGCCGCCAGGTACGGGGTCCCGTAGGTGCCCTCGTACGTGGCGACGAGCCGGGCCCGCAGCGCCTCGGGGTCGTCCGCGGCGGCGAGTTCACGCCGGTGGAGGACGCCCACCGCGCCCTCGGCGCCCATGACGGCGATGCGCGCGGTGGGCCAGGCGAGGTTGATGTCGGCGCCCAGGTGCTTGGAGCCCATCACCGCGTACCCGCCGCCGTACGCCTTGCGTACCACCACCGTGACCTTGGGGACGGTCGCCTCGGCGTACGCGTACAGCAGCTTGGCGCCCCGCCGGATGATCCCGGCCTGCTCCTGCCGGACGCCGGAGAGGTAGCCGGGGACGTCGGCGAAGGTCAGCAGCGGGATGCCGAAGGCGTCGCAGAACCGCACGAAGCGCGCGGCCTTCTCGGACGCGTCGATGTCCAGGACCCCGGCGGCGTGCAGCGGCTGGTTGGCGACGACCCCGACGGAACAGCCCTCCACGAGCGCCAGGGCACAGATGATGTTCGGCGCGAACAGCTCCTGGATCTCCAGCAGTTCGCCGTCGTCCACGACCGCGCGCAGGATATCGCGCATGTCGTAGGCCTGCCCGAGCCGGTCCGGCATGACCTCATCGAGGCACGCCCCGGCCGGTGGCGCCGCCGGTGCGTACCGCGGCGGCAGTTCCAGATTGTTGGCGGGCAGGTACGACAGCAGATCGCGCACGGTGCCGAGGGCGCTCACCTCGTCGGCGGCGAGGAAGTGGGCGTTGCCGTTGACGGTGTTGCTGGTGCGGGCGCCGCCCAGCTCCTCGGCGGTGGCGCGCTCACCGGTGACCGCCTCGATGACATCCGGCCCGGTGACGAACATCTGCGAGGCCCCGTCCACCATCACGGTGAAGTCGGTGATGGCGGGCGAGTACGCGGCTCCGCCCGCGCACGGCCCCAGCACGACCGAGATCTGCGGAATCACCCCGGACGCCCGCACATTGCGGCGCACCAGCTCGGCGTAGAGCGCGAGCGAGGCGACCCCCTCCTGGATCCGGGCGCCCCCGCCGTCGTTGAGCCCGACGACCGGACAGCCGGTCTTCAGCGCGAGGTCCATCAGCGCGACGGTCTTCTCGCCGAAGGCCTCGCCCATGCTGCCGCCGAACACCGTGGAGTCCTGCGCGAAGACACACACCGGACGGCCGTCGACGGTGCCGTGCCCGGTGACGACCCCGTCGCCGTACGGCCGCCCGGAACCGCCCCCGCTCCCGCCCCCGCTCCCGCCTCCGCCTCCGCCGGGCCGGGCCCGTACGAACAGCCCGGTCTCGGTGAACGACCCGGCGTCCAGCAGCAGATCGATCCGCTCCCGCGCCCCGAACTCGCCCCGCCGCCGCGTCCCGCCCGGCGCGGCCGCCTGTTTCCGGCGCACCTCCAGATCGGCGAGGCGATCGGCGGTGGTGCGGCCGGGTGCGTGTGGTGGGGGTCGCGGCGGGGAGAGCGGTGCGGGTATCCGGGATGTTGTCGCCTCAAGCGTCACTGCCACCTCCGAAGGGGGCCTTCGAATATGGCAGCGCCTGAGTCACGGACCGGGACGATCGCGGCCGCGTGTGGCCGAGGTGAGTCCCCCGGGCCGGTGGTTCGTGCCGGGATGACAAGGCCGACAAGGCCAACGGCGCCCGGGACGCGCTCAGAGCCAGTCGCGCCGCTTGAAGATGACGTACAGGCTGACGCACACCACCGCCATCAGCAGCAGCGCGAAGGGGTAGCCCAGCACCCAGTGCAGCTCCGGCATGTGCGTGAAGTTCATGCCGTAGATGGTGCCGACGAGGGTGGGGGCGAAGAGGATGGCCGCCCATGCGGAGATCTTCTTGACCTCCTCGTTCTGCTCGAAGCCCGCCTCGGCCAGCGCTCTCATCTCGGCGTTCTGCTGCTGGGTGACCAGGGTGGCGTTGACCGCGAGGATGTCGGTGAGGGCCGAGCGGAAGCCGTCCACGCGCTCGCTGGTGTGGGTGACATGGTCGGCGACGTCCCGCAGGTAGCGCTGCAGCTCCTCGTCCGTGCCGTACTTGTCGAACCCGGCCATCAGCCCGCGCAACATCCCCACCAGGGGGCGGGTCGCGCGCTGGAACTCGACCATCTCGCGGGAGAGTTCGTAGATGCGGCGCGATACGGCGGGGTCGCCGCGGAAGACCTCGGTCTCGATCTCGTCGATGTCGTTCTGCACGCCCGCCACGACCGGGGCGTAGCCGTCCACGACCGCGTCCAGGATGGCGTACAGCACGGCCTCCGCGCCCAGGGCCAGCAGCTCCGGGGCCGACTCCATGCGGGCGCGCACCGCCGACAGGTCCGGGGCGGCGCCGTGCCGGACGGTGATGACGAAGTCGGGGCCGACGAAGACGTGCAGCTCGCCGAAGTCCACCTCCTCGACCGCGTCGAGGTAGCGGGCCGCGCGCAGCACGACGAAGAGCGTTTCGCCGTAGCGCTCCAGCTTGGGCCGCTGATGCGCCTCCATCGCGTCCTCGATGGCCAGCTTGTGCAGGTCGAATTCCTCGGCGACCGACAGCAGCTCCGCCTCGGTCGGCCGGTGCAGCCCGATCCACGCCATCGCGCCCGGCTCCTCGCGCAGCCGCCGGAAGGTGGCGGCCAGGCCGTCGGGCGTGCCGACCCGGCGGCCGTCGCGGTAGACGGCCGCGTCCACCACGCTCTGCTCGTCGGCGACCGGGGTGCCGTCGACCGCGGCGGGCCCGGAGTCGGCGCTCGGCGGACCGGCCGCCCCGGTCCCGGCCCCGGTCCGGGAGCGCGGTCCGGCGCCCGCTCCGCGCTCCGCTGCGGACCGCAGCCAGGGGTACTTCCTCGGCGGGCGCGGGGTGTGGGAACGGCGCTGGGACATGCGGGGTCCTTTACGAAGAGGTGCCGCCGGGCCGTGCCGCGCTCAGCGTGTCCGGCTCGGGGTGATGGTTCGCGGCATGCGACTGGGAGGTTCGCTGGTCATCGCGTGGACCTCACCTCCTCGTCGCGGTCCCCTCGGCGCCCGGAGCGCCGACCACTGGCCTCAGTGCAGGATATCCCCCGATATGCCCAGGCGGCGGCCGGGGCACTGGCGGGGCCTCGCCGGGCCCTCGTACCCGCTCCTGGCGCCCCAACGACTGGTTGCCTACGATTGTTGGCATGGACGATCCCGGGCGGCGCCTCCCCTCCGGACCCTCCGACCCATCCGACCGCTCCGCAAGCGAACCGGGCCCCGGCCCGGCCGACAGCCCGGCGGCCACCCCTGCAGGCTGCCTCAGGGGCGCCCGGAGCGCCGACCGCACCCGCGCCACCATCCTCCGCGCCGCCCGCGCGCACTTCGCCCGGCACGGCTACGAACGCACCACCATCCGCGCCGTCGCCGCCGACGCGGCCATCGACGCCTCGATGGTCATGCGCTACTTCGGCAGCAAGGAGAAGCTCTTCGACGCGGCCCTCACCATCGACCTGCGGCTGCCCGACCTCACCGCCGTGGCCCGCGACGACCTCGCACTCGTCCTCGTCCGCCACTTCCTCGACCGCTGGGAGGGCGACCCCGCCGACGACGCCCTGCTCGTCCTGCTGCGCTCCGCCGTCACCAACGAGCGGGCCGCCGAGCGGCTGCGCGAGATCTTCGCCGAGCAGGTCGCGCCCGCGCTCGGCGAGACCGTCGACCGGCGCCGCGCCGGGCTGGTCTGCGCCCAGCTCCTCGGCCTCGCCCTCTCCCGCTATCTGCTGCGCGCCCCGGCCGTCGCCGCCCTCACCCCGGACGAGGTCGCCGAGCTGTACGCACCGGCCCTCGCCGCCGTCCTCTCCTGACCGCAGCCGTCACGAGCACCGCCACCGCACCATGAAACCGCCACAGCATGACCGCGACATCGCATCAGGTCGGCCCACGGCGTCAGGGACGCGCCTTCCGGCCGTCGCCCGGGGAAGCGCTCCGGGCGTCACGGGGCCGGGGGGTGTTGGCGGACACGCCCTACGGCAGCAGCCCCGCGCGCCGCGCCTCGACCACCGCGTGCAGCCGGGTGCGCGCCCCCAACTTGCGCATGCACGAGCGCAGATAGCTCTTCACCGTCTCCGGCCGCAGCCCCAGCCGGTCGGCCGCCGCCGAGTTCGTCGCGCCCGAGGCCACGCAGGCCAGGACGTCCACCTCGCGCGGCGACAGCCGTACGTGGCCGTGGGGCGCCGGGTCGCGGGCCTCGCCCGACGAGGCGCGGGCCAGCCGGCCGCACGCGGTCAGGATCTCCTCCCGCAGCTGCGGGTCGGCCACCCGGTGGGCCAGGGCCCGCAGGTCGACATGGGCCCGGCGGACCTCTTCCCACACCGCCGGGTCCGGCTCGGCCTCCGGCACCGGCACCGGCCGCTCCGCGACGACCGTCATCAGCCGCTGCGCCTCGTCCTGGACGGCGAGGGCCCGTTCCAGCTCACGGGCCGCCTCCACCCCGGCGGTCAGCGCGCGGTCGCCGAGGATCAGCGGCTGCCGCAGCGCCCCGTACAGCACCGCGCGCACCCGGCCCCGGACGACCACCGGGACGGCCATCATCGAGCGCAGCCCCTCGGCGCCGACCGCCCCGTCGTACTCATGGCTGATGGCCCGCGAGACGGGGTAGTCGATCACGGATATCGGCCGGGACAGGGTGAGGACCTTGCCACCGAGCCCGTTGCCCGCCGTGATGGCGAGCCCGTGCAAGGAGTTCGTGGTGGTTCCGGTCAGTTCGGAGATCCGGAACTGCCGCGCGCCCGAGAACAGCCCGCCGAAGGCGACGGGCAGCCCGCCGCGCCGGCGCATCCGCAGCAGCGCCGCCCGTATGTCGACGGCACGCTCCGATTCCGCCACGGTCGCCTCCCCGAAACGTCACCACCCCCGCCCGGGGGATGGTGAGACCCAGATCACCCGTCGCACGATGCTAGCGAGCGGCACGCCACATCAGGAGGACAAGTGACAGCAAACAGTCCGTCTCACGAATTCCGTGCGGCCCGGGACTTCCTTCTCGACCGCCGGGAGGACTACGAGGCGGCGTACGAGGGGTTCAGCTGGCCGCGCCCGGACCGGTTCAACTGGGCCCTGGACTGGTTCGACCAGATCGCGGACGGCAACGACCGCACCGCCCTGCACATCGTGGAGGAGGACGGCCAGGAGACCCGGCTGAGCTTCGACGCGATGCGCCGCCGCTCCGACCGCGCCGCGAACTGGCTGCGCGCGCGGGGCGTGCGGGTCGGGGACCGGATCGTGGTCATGCTCGGCAACCAGCGGGAGCTGTGGGAGACGGCGCTCGCGGCGATGAAGCTGCGCGCCGTCGTCATCCCGGCCACCCCGCTGCTCGGCCCGCTGGACCTGGCCGACCGCATCGGCCGCGGCCGGGCCAAGCACGTGATCGCGCGGGCGGAGGACACCGGCAAGTTCGCCGAGGTGGCGGGCGACTACACCCGCATCGCGGTCGGCGCACCCCAAGGGGCGGTCCCGGACGGCTGGCTGGCGTACGAGGACGCCGGGACGGACACCGTGCCGGACGAGGTGCGGGGCGGGGCGGCGGACCGCTTCGTACCGGACGGCCCGACCTTCGCCGCCGACCCCCTCATGCTCTACTTCACCTCCGGCACCACCGCTCAGCCCAAGCTCGTCCAGCACACCCACATCTCGTACCCCATCGGCCATCTGTCGACGATGTACTGGATCGGGCTCCGGCCCGGGGACGTGCACCTGAACATCTCCTCCCCGGGCTGGGCCAAGCACGCCTGGTCCAACCTCTTCGCCCCGTGGAACGCCGAGGCGACCGTCTTCATCCACAACTACACCCGCTTCGACGCCACCCGCCTCATGGCCGAGATGGACCGCTGCGGCGTCACCACCTTCTGCGCCCCGCCCACCGTCTGGCGGATGCTCATCCAGGCCGACCTGACCCAGCTGCGGCACCCGCCGCGCGAGGCCGTCGCCGCCGGTGAGCCGCTGAACCCCGAGGTCATCGAGCATGTCCGGCGCGACTGGGGCGTGACCATCCGGGACGGTTTCGGCCAGACCGAGACCGCCGTCCAGGTCGCCAACACCCCAGGCCAGCCGCTCAAGACCGGCTCGATGGGCCGCCCGACCCCCGGCTTCGCCGTCGTCCTCCTCGACCCGGTCACCGGCGAACCCGGCGACGAGGGCGAGATCGCCCTCGACCTGACCGGACGGCACGGCCGCCCGGTCGGCCTGATGACGGGGTACGAGGGCGACGAGGAGCGCACCGCCGAGGCCACCGAGGGCGGCTACTACCGCACGGGCGACATCGGCTCGCGGGACGAAAGTGGATATATCACCTACATCGGGCGCGCCGACGATGTCTTCAAGGCCTCCGACTACAAGATCTCCCCGTTCGAGCTGGAGAGCGCCCTGCTGGAGCACGAGGCGGTCGCAGAGGCCGCCGTCGTCCCGGCGCCTGACCCGCTGCGGCTGGCCGTGCCGAAGGCGTACATCGTGCTGGCCGAGGGCTGGGAGCCGGGGCCCGAGACGGCGAAGGTGCTGTTCGCGCACTCCAGGGCGGTGCTGGCGCCGTACAAGCGGGTCCGGCGGCTGGAGTTCGCGGAGCTGCCCAAGACGGTGTCCGGCAAGATTCGCCGGATTGAACTACGGGAACGCACGGCGATGGGAGACGGCGTCGAGTTTCATGAGGGAACCTCATGAAGGGCAGCTCTCTTTCGTGTGACCGCTAAGGAGACACCATGACCGACCCGATCCCCCCGGCGGCTGAGGCCCCCGCCGCCCTCTCGTACGCGAGCGGCACCGGGGACCAGCCGCTGCGCGGCGACACCATCGGCGCCGACCTCGCCCGGGCCGTCGAACGCCACGGCGACCGCGAGGCGCTGGTCGACCTGCCCTCCGGCCGCCGCTGGACGTACGCCGAATTCGGCCGGTCGGTCGAGGAGGTGGCGCTCGGGCTGCTGGCCAAGGGCGTCGGCAAGGGCGATCGGGTCGGCATCTGGGCGGTCAACTGCCCCGAATGGCTGCTGACGCAGTACGCCACCGCCCGCATCGGCGCCATCATGGTCAACGTCAACCCCGCCTACCGTGTCCACGAGCTGCGCTACGTGCTGCGGCAGGCAGGGGTGTCGGTCCTCGTCTCGTCCACCGAGCACAAGGACAGCGACTACCGCCGCATGGTCGAGCAGGTCCGCGCCGAATGCCCCGCCCTGCGCGACGTCGTCTACATCGGCGACCGCACCTGGGACGGGCTGGTGCGCGCGGGGGCGAGCGTGCCGAAGGACCAGCTGGCCGCCCGCGAGGCCCGGCTGACCTGCGACGACCCGGTCAACATCCAGTACACCTCGGGCACCACGGGGTTCCCGAAGGGCGCCACCCTCTCCCACCACAACATCCTCAACAACGGCTACTTCGTGGGGGAGACGGTCGGCTACACCGAGCGCGACCGGATCTGTCTGCCGGTGCCGCTGTACCACTGCTTCGGCATGGTCCTGGGAGCGCTGGCCGCCACCACCCACGGCGCCTGCCTCGTCCTCCCCGCCCCCACCTTCGACCCGGCGGCCACTCTGACCGCCGTCGAACGGGAGCGCTGCACCTCGCTGTACGGCGTCCCCACCATGTTCATCGCCGAGCTGGCCCTGCCCGACTTCGCCACCTACGACCTCTCCTCGCTGCGCACCGGCATCATGGCCGGATCGCCCTGCCCGGTGGAGGTGATGCGGCGGGTGGTCGCCGAGATGCACATGGCCGAGGTGTCCATCTGCTACGGCATGACCGAGACCTCCCCCGTCTCCACCCAGACCCGCCGCGACGACGACCTCGCCCGCCGCACCGGCACGGTCGGCCGGGTGCTGCCGTACGTCGAGGTCAAGGTCGTGGACCCGGCCACCGGCCTGACCGCCCCGCGCGGCACCCGCGGCGAGCTGTGCACCCGCGGCTACTCGGTGATGCTCGGCTACTGGGAGGAACCCGAGCGGACGGCCGAGGCGATCGACCCGGCGGGCTGGATGCACACCGGCGACCTGGCCGTGATGGACGACGACGGCTACGTCCAGATCGTCGGCCGCATCAAGGACATGATCATCCGGGGCGGCGAGAACGTGTACCCCCGGGAGATCGAGGAGTTCCTGCACACCCACCCCAAGATCGCCGATGTGCAGGTGGTGGGCGTACCGGACGAGAAGTACGGCGAGGAGATCCTCGCCTGCGTCATCCTGCGTGAGGGCGCCACCGCCCTCACCCGCGACGAACTGGCCCGCTTCTGCCGTGGCCGCCTGGCCGCCTTCAAGGTGCCCCGCCACCTGCGCGTCATGGACGCCTTCCCGATGACGGTCAGCGGCAAGGTCCGCAAGGTCGAGCTGCGCGAGGCGGGCGCCCGAGACGTGTCCGCCGTCCCGGAAACCCGCACCGACCCGGACCGCAGCCCGGCGCCGCAGGCCGCGCGCTGAGGCCGATAACGCGTTCTACCGGGCCGCGTTCGGGAGGCAGCCCTTTACTCCGGATTCGGCGCCCCGGCTGAACGCCGAGACGCGCTGCGAGGCGTTGCCGTGGTCGGAGGTGTTCGTCCACGGCGTCTCGTCGGCGAGGGCCGACAGGGCGTCGGACAGTTCATTCGTGTCGCCGTCCTCGAAGGTCAGCGTGTTGTCCCGGGCCGCGCCGAAGAGGACGGCGCCCGCCAGGCAGTCGGCCTGGAGTTCGCGGGCCAGGTCGACCAGGCCCGCGTCCAGCCGGTTCTGGATGGCATGGCCCCACTCATGGGCGATGACCAGGTAGACCCAGGCGTCGCCGCGCTGGTGGCCCGCCCGCATCAGGTCCATGTCCCAGGCCACGTAGTCGCCGCCCGGGCAGTAGACGGCGTTGTTGTCGGGGAGCGCGGTGCCGCCGCAGGTGGGAGCGGTGCCGGTGGCGCCGTCGTAGGCGCCCACGATCCGGGGCGGGCGGTAGGTGCCGGTGAAGAACTCGTTCCAGTGGGTGGACCAGTAGGTGTTGGTGATGGACACCGCCGCGTTGATGTCCCCCTCCACGCTGTCGGCCGTCCCCGGATCGGGGACGCTCGGCGTGGTCGCGGGGCGGCTCTCGTCCGTGGGCCGCGGCAGCCCGCCCCCACCGCAGCCGGTGACCGTGAGCAGGGTCAGGACGGTCAGGAGGGTCAGGAGCGTCGCCGCGATCCTCGGGCACCACGGAACAGCCATCGCTACGGCCTCCGGCCGGTCGTGAACGGTGGGGGTGGTGCTTCAACCGAAGCGCCCCCCGGTCATGAGCGCAAGTGCGGGCCGGTGGTGAAGGAGCGCACGAGCGCCGCCAGCGCACGCGGGCGCTCGAGCAGCATCGCGTGCGACGCGTCCAGCGTGTGCACCGCGATGTGCGGGTGGTCGGCGGCGAGCGCGCTCAGCTCGGCCTCCAGCCCCTTCATGTACGCGGCCATCAGCTCGTCGAACCACGCCAGCTCCGGGCCCTGGTCCACGAGCCGCGCGCCACGGACGATCAGTAGCGGGCGGGTCAGACGGCGGTAGACCGGGAACATGTCCAGCTCGTACATCGCGTCCAGCATCTCCACCGCCCGCTCCCGCTCCGGCCGCAGGAACAGCTGCCCGTCGCCGGTCTCGCCGAGCGACCGCCGTACGCCCTCCTCCAGCAGCTCGGGTGCGAAGCCCAGCTGGGCGGCCATGGCGGCCCCTTGGGCGCGTACGGTCTCCAGCGCCTCGGGCGGGAAGGCCTGGCCCGCCGAGGCCCGGGCGACCTGCCGGGCCCGGTCCAGGCCCTCGGCCACGGTCTCGGGGTCGAGCCCGGCGTACTGGTCGGGGCGTCCCATGCCGAAGCCGTCGAGGTTGACCGCGCCGGGGGTGTGCGGATGGGCGTCCGCGTAGAGCGCGGCCAGCATGCCGCCGAGCGAGTGCCCGACGAGTACGGCCTCGGGGGCGTCGCACGCGTCGAGGACCGCCTCGATGTCGCCGAGCGCGGCCCCGGCCGTCCACGGCCGCGCACCGCGCCCCGAGGCGCCGTGCGCCCGCAGGTCCATCGAGAGGACCCGGTGATCGGCGATCAGGTCGTCCGCGATCTCCGACCAGTCGGCGAGCGTGCGGGTGGCGCCGTGGAGTAGCAGCAGCGGGGTGCCGCTGCCGCCGTGGTCGCGGACGGCCAGGGTGATGTCGGCGCGGTCGACGGTGAGGTCTTCGGGCATGGCTCGGCGCTCCGATTCGCAGGGGGTCGTGGGCGGGAACGGGAACCACGGTAGAGCGCGAAAAACCGGCGGAGATCATCCGCGAAGGGGAGGCGAAACGGCCCTCGTTCGGGTGACAATGGACAAGGCTCATACGCGGGTTCATGCGCGGGGCGGGCCACAGCGGATCAGCGTGTCCGCGGGGTCGTTGACGGGCTGTGGAGTGCCGGTCAGGTCCATGATGAACAGCGGTATGTGCAGCGCGTCCGCGCGCGCCCGCGCCTCCCGGGCGTAGCCCGCCAGCGAGAAGAAGACGCTCACGGCCGACTCGTTGAGCCCGTTCAGCCACAGGCACTCGACCTCGCGCAGCCCGGTGGGGCGGGTCGTCGGATCGACCTGGGCGACGATGCCCTTCCCGTACAGGTCCACTCCGGACGCCTCCGGGTCGTCCGGCCGCCGCAGACACCCGAAGCCGAGCCACCGCAGATACTGGGCGGCGGCGGTGACCACGTCCCGCGCGGTACGGATCGTCACCGGCCGGAACGCCGGGCGCGGGGTCGGCTCGCTGTCCTGATGACGTTCCGAGGCTTCCGGAACCGGCGCGACCGGCACCACCGGGACCACCGGGACCCGTACGACCGCACCGCAGCCGCAGCCGAACTCCGGCTGCGGCCAGTGGCCCTGACGCCCGCAGGAGGGGCAGTCCGCCGCCACCCATATGTCCTGCCAGGTGCGGTGTTCGATCTCCTCCGGCGTGCCGTCGCGCAGCACCGGCAGGGTGAGCGGCGCGCCGCACGAGCACGGGAAGGTGGGCGGAGTGAACGACTGCTCGCGGCGGCACGCGGGGCAGCGCACCGGCACGCTCTCTGTCATCTGACGCTCCGTAGTGGGCTGCTGGTAACTGGGCCATGGTCCACGAAGCGGGCGGGCGAGGAGGGGGAGTTGGGCGTTCTGCCCACCTCCAGTGGGACGGCCGCGTGACGCCGGGCTGGACGCTTGACGGATGACGCCCGGAGTACGCGCCGCGCGAGGCTGCCGGAGGCGCGGCCCGGCGCAGTAGGTTGGCGGCGTGAGATTGAGGGTTGAGTTCACCACCGAGCCGTTCGACCTCGACGAGGTGCCGCCGCACGCCGTGGCCGCCCGCGAGGCGGTTCAGGCCGCACCGCTGGACACCGTCGACGTCGGCCCGTTCGGCAACACCGCCGAGGGCCGGGCGGACGCCGTGCTGGCCGCCGTGGGCGACCTGCTGCGCACCTCCCTGGACGCGGGCGCCACCCGGGTCTCGCTGCAGGTCAACGTCGTCGCGGAGCCCGACGCGTGACCGGCCCGGCGGACACCGACGCGGACCCGGGAACGGACCACCCCTTCGTCTCGGCGGTCCGGCCGCTGGTCGACGCGATGGGCGGCGAGCTGATCGCCCCGGACCGGGCCCGGGACGACGACGTGGTGCTGTCCTGGGAGGGCAGCGCGGTGGTGGCCGTACGGCTGCCGCACCTCTCGGCGTCGCTGGACCACATCCTCGCCGACCTCCAGCGCCGCCACGGCGTCCCGCTGTCGGACCTGGACCGCAAGACGAAGCAGGGAATCGTCCGCGCCCTGGAACAGCGCGGCGCGTTCTCGGTGCGCCACGGCGTCGAAACGGTCGCGAGCGCGCTCGGGGTGAGCCGCTTCACCGTCTACAACTACCTCAACCGCGAGAAGAGCGCCGAGCCCCCACGGCCGTGACCAGCTTGACGCCGATCAGGGTGCGGTAGCGGGGCCGGTCGGCGAAGGCGCTCAGCGGCCAGACGGCGGGGCGCCCGGCCTCGGCGCACAGGTGGAGCACCTGGTCAGGACCGGCCCACACGCCGACGTGGGCGCCGTAGGCATCGTCGGTGGCGTTGAAGAACAGCAGGTCGAGGGGGCGGGCCACCGTAACGCGGGCCGTCGCCGCCGTGTCGGCCCACAGGTCGCTGGAGCGCAGCGCGGGCGGCTCCAGGCCGAAGTGGCGGAGCACCGCGTACGCGAACACCTGGCAGTTGGCGCCCTCGGCGAGGTCCGGCCGCTCGGCGACCGCCGGGGATCCGGGGAAGCGCGCGCCGACGTACGGCACGGACCAGAAGCGGTCCGGCAGCCGTGCGGCGAGTTCAGCGGTCATGGAACCCATCCTGCCGTGTGCCGTGTGCCGTGTGCCGTGTGCCGTGTGCCGTGGCCGGGCCCGGCACCCGCGTTTCCTGGCCTGATTTCAACAAAGTGTTGACGTTCGCCGGGGAAGCTCTTAGCTTTCGGGATGTGACTACCAGCGCTCCACCGGGCCTGGCCCGGTTCAACGCGGCGGACCGGCCGGACGCGGCCGCGCTGCTGTACGAGGTGTGCGCCAGCCGGGCCTGGGGCGCGGCGGTGGCCGCCAAGCGCCCGTACGCGCACCTGGACGCCCTGCTCGACGCGTCCGACACGGCCATGGCCGGGCTGACCGAGGGCGACCTCGCCGAGGCCATGGCCGGGCATCCGCCCATCGGGCGGCCGAAGCCGGGGGACGCCACCTCGGCGCGCGAACAAAGCGGAGTGGGCCATGAGCTGCGGGCGGAGCTGCTGGAGCTGAATCTCGCGTACCAGGAGCGCCACGGCCACGTGTTCCTGATCTGTGCCACCGGCCGCACCGGCGAGGAGATGCTCACCGCCCTCCGCCACCGGATCGGCAACGACACGGCCACCGAACGCGAGATCGTCCGCACCGAACTGGGAAAGATCAACCGCATCCGGCTGACCCGATCCATGACCGCCGAGGCGGCGGAAGGAGAGCGGTAGTGACGACCCCCACCTCCGTGTCCACCCATATCCTGGACACCAGCCTCGGCCGCCCGGCCACCGGCGTCCCCGTCGAGCTGTCGGTGCGCCCCGCCGCCGGTGGCGAGTGGACGGTGCACGCCGCCTCCGCCACCGACCGGGACGGGCGCTGCAAGGATCTGCCCGCCCTGCCCGGGGGCACCACCCAGGTACGGCTGCGTTTCGAGACCGAGTCGCGCGGGCCCTTCTTCCCGGAGGTGGCGGTCGTCTTCGCCGTCGAGCCCGGCGAGCACTACCACGTGCCGCTGCTGCTCACCCCGTTCGGCTACTCCGTATACCGAGGGAGCTAAAGCCCGATGCCCATGCTCGGCCAGAACCAGTACGGCAAGGCGGAGACCCGCGTGGTCCGGATGGTGCGCGACGGCGCCGTCCACCACATCAAGGACCTGAACGTCTCCGTCGCGCTCTCCGGCGACATGGCGGAGGTCCACCGCCAAGGCGACAACACCGGTGTCCTGCCGACCGACACCATGAAGAACACGGTGTACGCCTTCGCCAAGAAACACGGCATCGCCACCGCCGAACACTTCGGCATCGAGCTGGCCCGCCACTTCGTCTCCAGTCAGGAGACGATCCGCACCGCCCGCGTGCGGATCGAGGAGTACGCCTGGGAGCGGATCGAGACCGGCGGCGAGGCCCGGCACTCCTTCGTCCGCGCGGGCCGGGAGACCCGTACCGCCCAGATCCGCTACGACGGCCAGGACTGGGAGGTGCTGTCCGGCCTGCGCGACCTCACGGTCATGAACTCCACCGACTCCGAGTTCCACGGCTACGTCAAGGACGCGTACACCACCCTGCCCGAGGCGCGCGACCGCGTCCTCGCCACCGAGGTGCACGCCCGCTGGCGCCACGGCTGGAGCGACGGCGAGCAGCCCGAGCCGGACTGGGACGCCGCGTACGCGGACGCGCGCGCCGATCTGCTGGCCGCCTTCGCCGAGACGTATTCGCTCTCGCTCCAGCAGACCCTGTACGCGATGGGCGCGCGCGTGATCGAGCGGCGTTCCGGGATAGCCGAGATACGGCTCTCGCTGCCCAACAAGCACCACTTCCTGGTCGACCTCGCGCCCTTCGGGCTCACCAACGACAACGAGGTCTACTTCGCCGCCGACCGGCCGTACGGGCTCATCGAGGCCACCGTCCTGCGGGACGGCGCCGAGGCCAGGATCCCCACCGACTGAACCCCCGACAGGGAAGGCCACGCCCCGTGCACCGCACCCACCGCATCGTCATCGAGAACTGCGCCATCGCGACTGTGGACGCGCAGGACACCGAGCACGCCTCGGGCCATGTCGTCGTCGCGGGCAACCGCATCGAGTCGGTCGGCCCGGGACCCGCGCCGGGCGGCCTGGACGGGGTGGTCCGCCGGGTCGACGGCACCGGCCACCTTGTCACCCCGGGCCTGGTCAACACCCATCACCACTTCTACCAGTGGCTCACCCGAGGCCTCGCCCAGGACCACAACCTCTTCAACTGGCTGGTCGCGCTCTACCCCACCTGGGCCCGGATCGACGAGCCGATGGTGTACGCCGCCGCGCGCGGCTCGCTCGGGATGATGGTGCGCGGCGGCGTCACCACCGCCATGGACCACCACTACGTGTTCCCGCGCGGTGCGGGCGATCTGCTGGGCGCCGAGATCCGCGCGGCGCGCGAGCTGGGCGTGCGGTTCACCGCCGCGCGCGGCTCCATGGACCTCGGCAGCTCGGACGGCGGACTGCCGCCGGACTTCGCCGTCGAGACCACCGAAGACGCCCTCTCCGCCACCGAGGAGGCCATCGACACCCACCACGACGCCTCGTACGACGCGATGCTGCGGATCGCGGTCGCGCCCTGCTCGCCCTTCTCCGTCACCACCGAACTCATGCGGCAGAGCGCCGAGTTGGCCCGCCGCAAGGGCGTACGGCTGCATACCCACGGCTCGGAGACGGTCGAGGAGGAGAAGTTCTGCCACGAGCGGTTCGGGATGGGCCCGACCGACTACTTCGCGGACACCGGCTGGCTCGGCGAGGACGTGTGGATGGCGCACAGCGTCCACATGAACGACGCCGACATCGCCGCCTTCGCCCGCACCGCCACCGGCGTCGCCCACTGCCCGTCGTCCAACGCCCGGCTCGCCGCCGGGATCGCCCGGGTGCCGGATCTGCTCGCGGCGGGCGTACCGGTCGGGCTCGGCGTGGACGGCACCGCCTCGAACGAGTCCGGCGAACTCCACACCGAGCTGCGCAACGCCCTGCTGATCAACCGGCTCGGCGACCACCGCGAGAAGGCGCTGACGGTCCGCCAGGCGCTCCGTCTCGGCACCTACGGCGGGGCCCGGGTGCTGGGCCGCGAGGGCGAGATCGGGTCCCTGGAGCCGGGCAAGCTCGCCGATCTGGTGCTGTGGAAGCTGGACGGCATCGGCCACTCGACCATCGCCGACCCGGTGGCTGCGCTGGTTCTGGGCGCGGCGGCGCCGGTGACCCTGTCGCTGGTGAACGGCGAGCCGGTGGTGGAGGCGGGGCGGCTGCTCACCGCCGACGAGGACGACATCGCACGCGGTGCGCGCGACGAGGCGCGGCGGCTGGCCCGTATCGCCGAGGATGGGTGATACATCGGATGGATGGGGGCTCGCTGGTAGCAAAGTGGCGGCGGTGGCGCTTTATGTCCCGTTGACATCCCACCTATGCGGCTCTAGGTTCCGGTACGCGGCTGGCCAGCCCTCCTGTCCGACCACCCATGAGCACCATGAGCACAGGAGCCGCCATGCGTGTGTCCCCACGGGCGTTATCCCTGTCCCGAGGTCTGAGCCTGCTGCTCGGCCTGTTCCTGGCGCTGACCCTCACCGGACCCTCCGCCACCGCCGAAGCCACCCCCGTACCCACCCCCGTACCCACCCCCGTACCCACCAGCGCCGACCCCGGTCCCGGCACCGACTACGCGGGCGACGACCCGTTCACCTCCGCCCGCACCGACTGGTGGCGGCAGGACCGGTTCGGGATGTTCATCCACTTCGGCGCCTACTCCCAGCTGGAAGGCGAATACACCCGCCCCGACGGCACCGTGTGCCGGGACGCGGAGTGGATCAAGCGGAACTGCCGGATATCCACGAGCGCCTACGAGGACATGGCGCGGGGCTTCAACCCGTCCTCCTTCGACGCCAAGGCCGTCGTCCAGGCCGCCAAGGACGCGGGTCAGCGCTACATCGTCATCACGTCCAAGCACCACGACGGATACGCGATGTGGCCGACGAAGCAGAACACCTGGAATCTGCGCGACCACTCCTCGTTCGACCAGCGGCGCGACATCCTCGCCGAACTGAAGACCGCCGCCGACGCAGCCGGGATCAAGCTCGGCTTCTACTACTCGATCTGGGACTGGCACGACCCCGACTTCGCCGACCCGGCCACCTTCCCGAAGTACCGGGAGCGGATGTACGCGCAGCTCAAGGAGCTGGTCGACGGGTACGACCCGGCGCTGCTGTGGTTCGACGGCGAATGGGACGCGGACGACCCCACCAACAACTGGTCCCCGCGCGACGGCGAGCAGCTCGAAGCGTATCTGCGCGGCCTCGACCCGGACCTGGTCATCAACAACCGGGTCGGCAAGCGCCGCGTCGTGGACGGCGACTACGGCACCCCCGAGCAGGAGATCCCGGACGCCCCGGTGGACGGCCAGCTCTGGGAGTCCTGCATGACCCTCAACGGCAACTGGGGCTTCGCCAAGTACGACCAGAACTGGAAGTCGCCCCAGACCCTCACCCGCAACCTCCTCGACATCGCGGGACGAGGCGGCAACTACCTGCTCAACGTCGGCCCCGACAAGCTCGGCCGCATCCCCCAGCCGTCCGTCGACCGGCTGCGCGACATCGGCTCCTGGCTGCGGACGTCCGGCCAGGGCCGGGCCGTATACGGGGCGCGGGAGGCCGGTCTTGTGGCCGAGCCCCGGTGGGGAGCGGTCAGCCGGTCCGGCGACAAGCTCTACGCCTCCGTGGCTGACTGGCCCGCCGCCGGGCAGCCCCTCCACCTCACCGCGCGGGCGCCGTTCGAGGTGACCGGGGCGCGGGTGCTGGGCAGCGGGCAGAAGGTCGCGGTCGCGGCGGCCGGGGACGGCTTCGACCTCACCCCGTCCGGCGGGCCGGCGAACACCACCGCGTCGGTCATCGAGCTGACGGTCAGGCCATCGGGCGCGTCCGTACCTCCGGGCCGGGGCACCGGGCTGCGGCAGGAGGTGTTCGCGAACGACACCTTCACCGGGCCGCCGGTCGTCACCCGGACCGATCCGACCGTCAACCACGCCTGGCGGAGCGCCGGTTCACCGGACGCCCGGGTTCCGGCCGACCGCTTCAGCGTCCGCTGGACCGGCTCCCTGGTGCCCCGCCACAGCCAGACGTACACGCTCACCACCGTCTCCGACGACACGGTGCGGGTGTGGATCGACGGCAAGCTGCTCATCGACAGCACCACGCCGCATACGGCGAAGGTCGACAAGGCGACCGTCGCCTTGACGGCCGGGAAGCGCCACGCCCTCAAGGTCGAGTACACCGAGCAGACCGGTGAGGCGCATATGAAGCTGCTGTGGTCCAGCCCCGGCCAGTCCCAGCAGATCGTGCCGCGCGCCCAGCTCCACACCTCGTAGACGCCAGCACGCCAAAGGGCCCCGGGGCGATGTCCCGGGGCCCCTCGTCACGTACGGGGCTCAGCCCAGCAGCTCGTACGCGGGCAGCGTCAGGAACTCCGCGTAGTCCTCGTCCAGCGCGACCTTCAGCAGCAGATCGTGTGCCTGCTGCCACCGCCCGGCCTCGAACGCCTCCGGGCCGACCTCCTCGCGGATCGCGGCCAGCTCCTCGGCGGCGACCGTGCGCACCAGGTCGGCGGTGGCCTTCTCGCCGTTCTCGAAGACGACCCCGGCGTTGATCCACTGCCAGATCTGGGAGCGGGAGATCTCCGCGGTGGCGGCGTCCTCCATCAGGTTGAAGATGGCGACGGCGCCCAGGCCCCGCAGCCACGCCTCGATGTAGCGGGTGCCGACCTGTACGGCGTTGCGCAGCCCCGCGAAGGTGGGCTTGGCGTCCAGGGAGGCGACGTCGATCAGCTCGGCCGCCGTGACCCGGACGTCCTCGCGCAGCCGGTCCTTCTGGTGCGGCCGCTCGCCGAGCACCGCGTCGAACGACTCGCGGGCGACCGGGACCAGATCGGGGTGGGCGACCCACGAGCCGTCGAAGCCGTCGTTCGCCTCACGGTCCTTGTCGGCCCGCACCTTGTCGAACGCGACCGCGTTCACCTCGGCGTCCCGGCGCGAGGGGATGAAGGCCGCCATCCCGCCGATCGCGTGGGCGCCGCGCTTGTGGCAGGTGCGGACCAGCAGCTCGGTGTAGGCGCGCATGAACGGCGCGGTCATCGTCACCGCGTTGCGGTCGGGCAGGACGAAGCCGGGGCCCGCGTCGCGGAAGTTCTTCACGATGGAGAACAGGTAGTCCCAGCGGCCCGCGTTGAGCCCGGACGCGTGGTCGCGCAGCTCGTACAGGATCTCGTCCATCTCGTACGCGGCCGTGATCGTCTCGATGAGCACGGTGGCGCGGACGCTCCCTTGCGGGACGCCCACGTAGTCCTGCGCGAAGACGAAGACGTCGTTCCAGAGGCGGGCCTCCAGGTGCGATTCGGTCTTCGGGAGATAGAAGTACGGGCCCTTGCCCAGGTCGAGCAGGCGGCGCGCGTTGTGGAAGAAGTACAGCCCGAAGTCGACGAGCCCGCCGGGCACCGCGCGGCCCTCCGCGTCCCGGAGGTGGCGCTCGTCCAGGTGCCAGCCGCGCGGGCGGGCGACGACGGTGGCCAGCTCCTCGGCGGGGCGCAGCGCGTAGCTCTTGCCCTCGGGGGAGGTGAAGTCGATCCGGCGCTCATACGCGTCGGTCAGATTCAGCTGGCCGCCGATCACATTCGCCCAGGTGGGCGCGGAGGCGTCCTCGAAGTCGGCGAGCCAGACCCTGGCGCCCGAGTTGAGCGCGTTGATCGTCATCTTGCGGTCGGTGGGACCGGTGATCTCCACCCGGCGGTCCTGGAGCGCGCGCGGGGCCTCGGCCACGCGCCAGTCCGGGTCCTCGCGGATGTGCGAGGTCTCCGGCAGGAAGTCCAGCGTGCTCGTACGGGCGATCTCGGCCCGTCGCTCGGCGCGACGCGCGAGCAGCTCGTCGCGGCGAGGGGTGAAGCGGTGATGCAGCTCGGCCAGGAAGGCCAGAGCCGCGTCGGTCAGCACCTCTCCCTGACGCTCCAGAGGCTCGGCGTCGACGATGGCCAGCGGGGATGGCGCTGGTGCGGACATGGGCGTTCACTCCTCAGTCGATAGCAATTCTGGATATTAATTTCCTCATCGTGGAAGTTCAATCGGCTGTCGATGTGAGACTCGCTGCACGTGCGGTGTGGACGTGTGAGTGGGGGCTACCGCAGCAGCTCCAGATCCTGCGGGGTGTCGATGTCGTCCACGCGGGCGATGTCGCCGCAGTCGACCCGGATGATCTCGGCCTGATGTGCCCTCAGATACGCGCGTGCCCCGCGATCCCCCTCCGCACTCGCCGCCACATCCGCCCACCGGTCCGCGCCGAACAGCACCGGATGCCCCCGCTCGCCGTCGTACTCCGCCGTCACCAGGCCCTCCGCCGGGCGGGTCGCGTCGCGGCAGGCGGCCCGTACGCGCGCCACCGCCGGTGCCCCGATCCCGGGCTGATCCACCAGCGTGACCAGCGCCGCGCACGCCCCCGTGGCGCTCAGTGAGGCCAGTCCGGCGCGCAGCGAGGAGCCCATGCCGCCCTCCCAGTCCGGGTTGTCGACCAGGACGCAGCCCGGCAGCTCGGCCCGCTCCCGCACCTCCCCGGCGGCGGCGCCCAGCACGATGTGCACCGGGGCGCACCCGCCCTCCCGCAGCGCGCGCGCCGCGTGCTCCACCAGCGGCCTGCCCCGGTACTCCAGCAGCGCCTTGGGCCGCCCGCCCAGCCGCCGTCCCCCGCCCGCCGCCAGCAGCAACCCGGCGACCTGCGCGTTGTCATCGAAGGTGCGATCCATGCCCCCTGCTTACCGCACCGGGGCGCCGCGTGGACGGTTCATCCCAGCCGGTCTGATTTTCGCTCTCCGTATGGCGCACTGCGCACACGGTGGCGTTAACTGATCCGCAGCCCCTTGTGTCCGATTCGACATCCGGAGGGGCAGGGGAGAGGGAGGGCGGGCTCGTGCAGCCGCGCGCGAGGGGGAGAAGGGCCGTGTTGTCCGACGTGGAGGGCGCCACAGTGGCGTGCACCGAGGAAGACCCGAGGGTGGCGGAGCTGCGCCTGGCCGTGGCCCGGCTCAGGCGTGACCTGGCCGCCCATCCGGCGGAATTACCGGACCGGGCCATCGCGGACGACGAACTGGCCGCACTCGACGCCATGGCCCGCACCGGCACCCCCGAACTGCACCGCCTCCGCCGCTCCCTGCTCTTGGTGGCCGGTGCGCTCGGCTCGGTCAGCGCCCTGAACCCGGCGCTGCGAGGGGTCAGGACGGCGATCGATTTGTTCGGTACGGTGCCGCGCTAGCTCCTGCCTCGTCAGCTGCCGTCCGTGCTGGCCAGCGCCGCCGACAGATCGGCGGCGACCTCCTTCAGCACCGGCACGATCTCCTGAGTGGCCTCGTCCGTCACCCGCCCCGCCGGGCCCGAGATCGAGATGGCGGCCGCCGTCGGGGAGTCCGGTACGGACACCGCCAGGCAGCGCACGCCCATCTCCTGCTCGTTGTCGTCCACGGCGTATCCGGTCTCACGTACCAGCCGCAGCGCGTCCAGGAACGCGTCAGGCGAGGTGATCGTCTTCGCCGTCGCGGCGGGCATACCGGTGCGGGCCAGGAGGGCGCGTACCTCGTCCGGGGGTGTGGTGGCCAGCAGCGCCTTGCCGACGCCGGTGGAGTGCGGCAGGACCCGCCGCCCGACCTCGGTGAACATGCGCATGGAGTGACGGGAGGGCACCTGTGCGACGTACACCACCTCGTCCCCGTCCAGCAGCGCCATGTTCGCGGTCTCGCCGGTCTCCTCCACCAGGCGCGCCAGATACGGCCGTGCCCAGGTGCCCAGCAGCCGGGCCGAGCTTTCGCCGAGCCGGATCAGCCGGGGGCCGAGCGCGTAGCGGCGGTTGGGCTGCTGGCGTACGTAACCGCAGGCCACCAGCGTGCGCATCAGCCGGTGGATGGTGGGCAGCGGGAGGCCGCTACTGCCGGAGAGTTCGCTCAGCCCGACCTCGCCCCCGGCGTCGGCCATCCGCTCCAGGAGGTCGAAGGCGCGCTCCAGGGACTGGACGCCACCCGCGTTGGTGGCGGCGGTCTTGGACTCGGCGGACGGCACGTCGGCGTTTCCTTTCGCAGCGGGCAGCACCGGTCTCGCGCCCGCGTCGGATATCGCGGCCGACCGGCCTTCGGAAGCCTACCGGTCCCTCTTGGCGCCACGTTCTACGTATCGAAAATCCACTTTCATGCTACGGAATCGAACGGGGGTGCCCGGGAAGTCTTGACCAGATCGAACGAGAAGGGAAGACTCCGAGCGGAAAACTTATTCCGTGTTGCGGAATTATCGAGGGGAGTAGGGGTGCCCGAGCTGGAACCGGAGCTGAGCCCGGACCTGGTGCTGCGTTCGACGCGCGTGATCACTCCCGACGGCCCGCGCGCCGCGTCCGTCGCCGTTTCCACCGCCGAGGGCCGGATTCTGGCCGTCCTGCCGCACGACACGGCCCTCCCGCCCGGGGCGCGGCTCGAAGACCTCGGGGACGATGCCCTCCTCCCCGGGCTCGTCGACACCCACGTCCACGTCAACGACCCCGGCCGCACCGAGTGGGAGGGCTTCGCCTCCGCCACCCGCGCCGCCGCGGCCGGTGGCGTGACCACGCTGGTCGACATGCCCCTCAACAGCATCCCGCCCACCACCGATGTCGAGGCGCTGGAGATCAAGCGGGCCGTCGCCCGCGCGGCGGCCCATATCGACGTCGGCTTCTGGGGCGGTGCGATCCCCGGCAACACGGCCGATCTGCGGCCGCTGCACGACGCCGGGGTCCTCGGCTTCAAGTGCTTTCTGCTGCACTCCGGCGTGGACGAGTTCCCGCACCTCGACCCGGCCGGGCTCAAAGCAGCCCTGGGCGAGATCGCGGGCTTCGGCGGGCTGCTCATCGTCCACGCCGAGGACCCGAGGCTGATCGACGGCGCCCCGCCGCCCAGCGGCCCGCGCTACGCCGACTTCCTCGCCTCCCGCCCGCGCGCCGCCGAGAACCGGGCCGTCGAGGGCCTGATCGACCTCGCCCGCGAGCTGGAGGCCCGGGTCCACATCCTGCATCTGTCCTCCGCCGACGTCCTGCCGCGCATCGCCGCCGCGCGCCGCGAAGGCGTCCGGATCACCGTGGAGACCTGCCCGCACTTCCTCACCCTGACCGCCGAGGAAGTCCCGGACGGCGCCACCGAGTTCAAGTGCTGCCCGCCGATCCGCGAGGCGGCCAACCAGGACGCGCTGTGGCAGGGCCTGGCCGACGGCACGATCGACTGTGTCGTCTCCGACCACTCGCCCTGCACCGCCGAGCTGAAGACCGACGACTTCGGACAGGCCTGGGGCGGCATCTCCTCGCTCCAGCTCGGCCTGCCCGCCATCTGGACCGAGGCCCGCGGCCGGGGCCACACCCTCGTGGATGTCGCACGCTGGATGTCCACGGCCCCGGCCGCCCTGGTCGGCCTCGACGGCAAGGGCGCCATCGAGGCGGGCCGGGACGCCGACTTCGCGGTCCTGGCGCCCGAGGAGACCTTCACCGTCGACCCCGCCGCCCTCCATCACCGCAACCAGGTCACCGCGTACGCCGGGAAGACGCTGCACGGCGTCGTACGGTCCACCTGGCTGCGCGGCCGCAAGATCGCCGACCACGGCGCACACACCGAACCGACCGGCCGACTCCTCGAAAGGCAGCCCCGCGTATGACCGCGCCGATCCCCCGTTTCACCGGCGACGCCCACCCGTACGGCGGCGGCGACCCGGGCGCCGACTACCGCACCGCCGACTTCCCCTTCGCCCACCTCCCCGACCTCGCCGACCGGCGGCTCGGCGGCAGTGTGACCGCGGCCAACGACGAGTTCTTCGCCGAGCGCGAGAACCTGCTGCGGCCCGAGGCGCCGCACTTCGACCCCGCGGACTTCGGCCACAAGGGCAAGGTCATGGACGGCTGGGAGACCCGGCGCCGCCGGGGGGCCGCCGCCGACACCCCGCACCCCACGGACGAGGACCACGACTGGGCCCTGATCCGGCTGGGCGCGCCGGGCGTCATCCACGGCATCGTGGTCGACACCGCCCACTTCCGCGGCAACTACCCGCAGGCCGTGAGCGTGGAGGCCACCTCGCTGCCGGGCACCCCGTCCCCGGCGGACCTGCTCGCCGACGAGACGGAGTGGACGACCCTCGTCCCCCGCACCCAGGTCGGCGGCCACGCGGCCAACGGCTTCCCCGTCTCCGTTCCCCATCGCTTCACCCATGTGCGCCTCAAGCAGCACCCCGACGGAGGCATCGCCCGCCTCCGCGTCCACGGCGAGGTCATCCCCGACCCGGCCTGGCTCACCGCCCTCGGCACGTTCGACCTGGCGGCCCTGGAGAACGGCGGCGCGGCCGAGGACGCCTCCGACCGCTTCTACTCCCCGCCGACCAACTCCATCCAGCCGGGCCGCTCCCACAAGATGGACGAGGGCTGGGAGACCCGCCGCCGCCGCGACCGGGGCAACGACTGGGTGCGCTACCGGCTCACCGAACAGGCCTCGATCCGCGCCGTCGAGATCGACACCGGCTGCTACAAGGGCAACTCGCCGGGCTGGGCGGCGCTGTACGGCCGTGACACCACCGCCGACGCGGACGCGCCCTGGACCGAACTCCTGCCCCGCACCCCCCTCCAGCCGGACACCGTCCACCGCTTCCTGCTCGACCAGGCCCCGCCGGTGACCCACGTCCGCATCGACATCTACCCGGACGGCGGCATCGCCCGCCTCCGCCTCCACGGCTCCCTGACGGCCGAGGGCGCGAACCGGCTGGCCGCGCGGTACGCGGAGCTGGGCGGCGACGCCTGACGTTCCCAGCGCACCCCGCTCGGTGACGGTCCCGCTACCTTCGGCCCTCCATTAGACGTGGCGGGGCTGTCGCGCCAGGGAGTGTCTTGCCGATCATGCCGGCTCCCGACGCCCGGCATGGCACCTTGCGGCGCCGCGCTCGCCCTCGGTATCACCGACCAGGACCAGCGGGTCGTGATCTACACCGCGACCGTTCCTAGGGACTGAGCGGGAGCGAGTCCTGGTGCCAGAACTCGTGCTCAGCCGTGTGCTCCGAACGGTTTTGGGCACACTGGTCGCCCGCTTTCGCTCCGCGTCCGGTGCCGACGGATCGTGTCCGTGGTCCGGGGATGCGGGGGCGGGTTTCCTCACGCCCCGGGGCACCCGGTGCGGCCTGGACGCTCCGATGCCCGACAGCATCGCTCTGGTGCTGTGGGGGCGGTTGCGTCCGTCGCCGGATCGGGTGTCCCAGGGCGCGCCTTCCGATCGCCACCGCTGCCGCGTGATGACGAGTTGGCTTTCTGCTGTCGCTGGTGAGGGGCTTTTGCCAGTGCTGGGCGCCCCAGCGGCTGGTGTAGGCGGGATCGACGGCCACGATGTTGATGCCGAGCTCGGCGGCCATCGATACCAGTCGTGCCCGCAGCTTGGCGGTGGGCATGCTGGAGATCAGTTTGCGGAACCGCTTCCTGCGCCCGTGCTTCTCCCGGGTCTTCTCCGCGGCGAAGTCCAGGTCCTCGACTGCTATGGCCGCCCCGTGGTGTTTGGCCCAGTGCAGGAGGCGGATGAGGGCGTGCCGTACCTGCGCGTCCCGGTGCGGTGCGTTGCTGGACAGGTCGTAGTCGAACCTGCGCGGTTCACCGACGGGGTTGCCGTGGGTGTCCAGGCGCCAGGCGGCCAGGTGATCGGCGTTCATGTCGGCGCCGATCAGCCCGCCGGACCGGACAGCCTCCAACGGCACCGTCCTGATCGGTGGGATCTTCCAGGAGGCGGTCAGGTACCAGCGGTCCCGATCCACGTCGTAGTGGATGCGGTAGGCCACGGCGCGGTGGGCCGTGATGCGGTCGGCCCACTGCTCGCCCCGGTGCCGGAAGCCGACCCGGCAGGCCAGCACATAATGGCCGTGGGGCGCGTTCGCCAGCCCGGCCAGCGGCGCCGGGAGCTTGATACTCACCTCACCGTCCGGGCTGACGCGGATCGTCTCGTTCCCGTGCCGCTTTCCTGATTCGCCGTCGGCCTGGAGGAACCAGCGCTCAGCCTCCCACCGCACACGCCACTGGGACTCGGTCAACTGGGCGGCTTGGAGATTGTGCCGGTTACGCAGCAGCTTCCTGCCACCCCGCACCACCCGCACACATCCGCTCGCACGGTCGGCCCGCTCCTGCTCCAGCTGGTCTTGGAGCAGGTGCAGGCGCCGGGACTTGGCGAACCACTCCTGTCGGGAGCGGTAACCCCCCGGCAAGCCCCGGGAGCCCTTCGCCCCGACCGGCAGCGCCAGCCGACTGGTGATCGTACGAACAGCGGCCTCAAGAGACTGGATATGCGCGAGCTGGCCACGCCGGGCCAGCGCCCATTGGTCATGCGTGGCCTTAGTGATACTGCCCGCCCAACGCGAGGAGCACTGTCCGGTCAACGCCCGCTTGCGCTGCGCCCACCGGTCGCTGTCATGAGCTGGCCCGGCTGCACAGCGGGCCTTCCAGTCCAGGGAGGCCAGGGAGCCCAGCAGGCCACCGACCAGGCGCAGGACCCTCTCGTCCTGACCGGTCAGGCCCTTGAGACCGGTGCGGATGGCCACCCCGGCCGGGCCGGGCGCCACGAACGACGCCGCCACCTCGCGCATCCCGCTCATCCCTCACCCCTACGCGGCCCGAAGAGTTCCCGTCGCAGCGTCCAACGAACACCACTCGTAAAGGTCACGCATTCGACGCAAGAACCGGCGTTCCCTTCCCACTCTTCGAAGGGGCGTCGCGCGCTCGTCGATGCTCACTCGCGCACACCAAAATGCACCCAAGTGCTTTCAACCGGCAGCAGCTCTCGACCCCCGGCTCCTCGTCCGAGGAGGCGCTGCGGCTGCTGTCCGTCGTCGGCACGCAGCGCATGGACGTGCCCCCTCCCGCGCGGCGATGGCTCGGCGATGGCTCAGGGGGCGATCTCGGCGGCCTGTTCGGGGGTGAGGGGGCGGGTGGCGTGGCCGCGCAGCAGGAGGTGGAGCTTGGCGGTTTCCTCCAGTTCCTCGATGGCGTCGGCGGCCTGTTCCAGGGTGGCACCGGCGACGACGGGCCCGTGGTTGGCGAGGAGGACCGCGTGGTGGGCGCGGGCGGTCCGCTCGGCGAGCGGTTCCAGGGCGCTGTCGCCGGGGGCGTGGTAGGGCAGCAGCGGCAGGGTGCCGACGCGCATGGCGTAGTACGCGGTCAGCGGGGGCAGGGCGTCGGCCGGATCGACGCCGTCCAGGCAGGAGACGGCGGCGGCGTGGGTGGAGTGCAGATGGACCACCGCGTGGGCGGCGGGCCGGGCCCGGTAGAAGGCGGCGTGCAGGAACGCCTCCTTGGTCGGCCGGGGCCCGTCCAGATGCCCGCCGGTGAGGTCCGTACGGGACAGCTCGGCCTCCTCGACGGTGCCGAGGCTGGACCCGGTGGGGGTGAGCAGCAGGCTGCCGTCGGCCAGCCGGACGGACAGATTGCCGGTGGAGCCGTGGGTCAGGCCGCGCGTGAACAGGGAGCGGGCGGTCCGCACGACCAGCGCGCGGGCGGCCTGATCGCCGTAGGGGGTCGTCATGCGTGCTCCTCGCTCGTCATGCGTGCTCCTCGCCGGGGGTGCCGGGGGCGCCGAGGGCGCGGGTGAACAGGTCCGGGGCGCCGAAGTTGCCGGACTTCAGCATGAGGGCCAGCTCGCCCGCCTCGGTCGTGGCGTACGTCCACGGCACGCCCGGGTCGGCCTCGTCGCCGACCAGGACCGCGCGGACGCCGAGCGCCGTGGTGACGGCGCCGGAGGTCTCCCCGCCCGCGACCAGCAGGCGCCGTACGCCGCGTCCGACGAGGTGGGAGGCGAGGGTGCCGAGCAGCCCCTCGACCAGGGCGGCGGCTTCGGCGACGCCCAGCGCGTCCTGGACGGCGGCGAGTTCGCCGGGTGCGGCGGAGGCGTGGAGCAGGGCGGGCAGGCCGGGGTCCTGTGCGTCGTACCAGTCCAGGGCCGCGCCGATGACGTCGTGGCCGGACGCGGCGGCCAGGGCGTCGAGGCGGTGGGCGGGCAGCCCGGCGGCGTGGAAGTGGCCGATCTGCTCCAGGGTGCGTACGGAGCAGCTGCCCGCCAGCACCGCGGCGCGGCCCTCGCGCGGTACGGGGACGGGGGCGGCGGGCCCGGCGGCCGGGTGGGCGCGGCTGAGCCCTTCGGCGAGCCCGGCGGCGCCCGCGACGACGGGGAGTTCGAGGGCGGCGGCGCCGAGCGTGGCCAGGTCGTCGTCGGTGAGGGCGTCGGCGATGACGTGCCGCGCCCCGGCCCGCTGGTGCGCGGCCAGGGCGTCCCGTACGGCGTCGGCTCCGCGGCGTACGGTCGGCCAGTCGATCAGGGCGACGGGGTGCGGGGTCTGCGCGGACAGCAGGCGGGTCAGGGCGGAGTCCGTCATGGGGTTGAGGGGGTGCTGCCGCAGGGGCGATTCGGACAGCAGCTGGTCGTGGACGAAGAGATGGCCCTGGTAGACGGTGCGGCCGTTGGGCGGGGACGCCGGGCAGTGCAGGGTGACGGCGGTGTCGGTGGCCGTTGCCAGAGCGTCGGTGACCGGGCCGATATTGCCCCGGGCGGTGGAGTCGAACGTGGAGCAGTACTTGACGTAGATCTGCGCCGCGCCCATTTCCCACAGCACCCGCTGGGCGGCCAGCGAGTCGGCGACGGCGTCGTCGGCGGGCGCGGAGCGGGACTTGAGGGCGATCACGGCGGCGTCGCAGTCGGCGGGCAGCGCGGTGGTGGCGTCCGGGGTGCCGAAGACCAGAGCGGTGCGCAGGCCCGCCCGCCGGAAGGCGGCGGCGACGTCGGTGCCGCCGGTGAAGTCGTCGGCTATGCAGCCGATGCGCAGGGTCATGGTCGTGGGTCTCTCTCGTGCGGAGGCCGGGGCGGGCGACGACAGGGAGGGCCCGCCCCGGAGCGGGTGGGTCAGCTCTGGCCGGTGGCGCCGATGGTCTTGACGGCGGCGGCGGTGAACTCGGTGGTGGAGGCGGAGCCGCCGAGGTCGCGGGTGGACGTACCGGCGGCGATGGTGTCGGCCACGGCGGTCTGCATGAGCTGCGCGGCGGCGCCCAGGGCCTCGTCGCCGTGCTTCGCGCCGAGCCATTCGAGCAGCATGGCGCCGGAGAGGATCATGGCGACCGGGTTGGCGGCGTTCTGCCCGGCGATGTCGGGGGCGGAGCCGTGGGACGCCTGGGCCATGGCGGTGGTGGCGGAGGCGTTGATGGACGGGGCGGTGCCGAGCGAGCCGGAGATCTCCCCGGCCAGGTCGGAGAGGATGTCGCCGAACATGTTCTCGGTGACGATGACGTCGAAGTCCTGGGCGCGGCGCACCAGATGGACCGTCATGGCGTCGATGTGGAAGTCGTCCACCGCGACATCCGGGTACTCCTCGGCGACCTCCTGGCACACGGTGCGGAACAGCCCGGTGGTGAGCTTGAGGACGTTCGCCTTGTGGACGATCGTCACCTTCTTGCGGCGCGAGCGGGCCAGGTCGAAGGCGACGCGGGCGACGCGCTCGGTGGCCTCGCGGGTGATGATGCCCATCATGATCGCCGTATCGCGGGTGGGCATGAACTCGCCCGTACCGGCGTAGGTGTTGCGGTCGGCGTAGAAGCCCTCGGTGTTCTCGCGGACGATGACCAGGTCGGCGCTGTCGCAGACGGCCTTCGCGCCCGGGAAGCTCTTGGCGGGGCGGATGTTGGCGAACAGCTGGAAGTGCTTGCGCAGGGTGCCCGAGGGGTTGAGCGCGGACTTGTGCGGCTCGGGGTACGACACGGAGTCGTGCGGGCCGAGGAACCAGCCGTCCAGTCCGGCCAGCGCCTCCTTGGTCTCCTCCGGAACCGGCGTCCCGTGCGAGGCGATCGCGGTGGCGCCCAGCGGCAGGGGCACCCAGTCGACGGACACCCCGGTGGCCCGGGCGGCGGCGGTGGCGATCTCGACGGAGGACGGGACGATCTCGGCGCCGATGCCGTCGCCCTCCAGGACGCCGAGGCGGTACGTGGTGCTCATGCGGGTTCCTCTCACAGGTGGTGGGGTGTCAGGTTGGGCTCTCTGCCGCATCGGTGAGCGCGGCCCGCGATCTCGCGGCGGCCCCGGGGCTGTCGTCGCCCTGGGTGTGTTCCAGCGTCAGCCACCCGGTGAAGCCGCCCCGGCGCAGCGCCCCCAGCAGCGCGGGCAGCCGGGGGTCGCCGACGGTCAGCGGGCCCCGGGTGCCCGGCGCCGCGAGCTGGACGCAGCCGGTCACCCGGGCGTGGTCGGCCACGGCCCGGACCGGATCGATGCCCTCCGACTCCAGGTGGTGGGTGTCCAGCACCAGCCCGGCTGACGGTGCGCCGATCCTGTCGAGCGCGGCGAGTACTTGGCCGGGGGAGTGCCAGAAGGAGGTGTGGGCGCGCGACTGCGGCTCCACGAGCAGTCGACTCCCGTACGCGGCAGCCTCCTCCGCCAGCTCCCGCACCGCTCGCTCCGCCCAGGCCCGCTGCACGTCCTCCAGCCCCGGCAGGAAGGTGCCCCGGGTCTGGCCGAGGGTGAGCGGCACCCCGAGGGCCCCGGCGAGCCGGGCCGCGCCCAGCAGCCGGTGGCGTGCGTGGCGGCGTACGTCCGGCGCGGGGTCGGTCGGCGTCAGCCGGTCCTGCGCGGAGACCGGTCCGGTGCCGATGCCGAGGATCCTCAGCCCGGCGCCCTCGGCGGTGCGGAGCATGGCGTCGGCGTCGCGCGCGGTGGCCTCGCGGACCTGGACCTCGACACCGTCGTAGCCGAGTGCGGCCAGCTGCCGGACGGCGTCGGCGAACCGCGCCCGGAAGCCGAGCGGCACGGGCGCGCGGCAGTCGTCGCCGGTGACGGTGTAGGCCAGTGGCCAGGCCAGGGGCGTGCTCATGGGGTGACCGTCGCCCGGGGTACGAGCAGCGCGCGCAGCTCGCGGGCGGCGGCGCCCGCGCCGTCCAGTACGGGGACGCCCAGCAGCCCGGCCAGCGCGTCCCGGGCGGGGGAGAGGGAGTACTGCGCCAGCAGCACCACGTCCGCCCCCTCGCCCCCGGCGGCCGTGAGGGCGTCGGCCAGCTGCCGGGCGATCGCCTCCGGGGTGTCCGCGCGGGCCGCCGCCTCGCTCAGCGCGGTGACGAGCCGGACCGGCCGGTCGGGCCGGACGGCCGGGGCGAGCGCCTCGAACTGGGCCACGGCGGCGGGAACGGCGGGCGGAGTGGAGGCGACGACGGCGACGCGCTCGTACGGGCCCGCCAGGGCGGCCGTGAACATGGCCTCGTCCGCCTTCAGCACGGGCACGTCCCACAGGGCGCGGGCGGTGTTCACCACGTCCCCGTAGGACGAGCAGGTCAGCAGCAGGCCCTGGGCGCCGCCGTCCACCACATGCCCGATCAGGCGGAGCATGCGACGCCGCAGCGCGCCCGTAAGACCGTCGCCGTCGGCAGCACCGAGGGCGTCCTCCAGCAACCGATCGTCCAGCACATTCCACACGGTGGCCTGCGGGAACTCTCGCGCGAACGCCTCCTGGGCGACGCGGGCTCCGGTCGGCACGGCGTGGATCATGGCGACCAGAGGGCGGGATTCGATCACCGGGATGTCCTCTTCCGGTAGGCGGGGGCGCCGCCACTGTAGAAGCAACCGGTCAACCGGTCAACCAGTTGCCGTTATGGCAGGCCATGGACCACCGGAACGCGCCCGGCGGCCCTAGGGGGTGTCTTCCGGATCATGCCGGGCTCCCGACGCCCGGCACGGCACCTCGCCGCCCCGCGCTCGTCGCACGCAGCGCCGCTGCGCTCTCCTCACGCGGGTTGCGAGGCACCGCACCGGACGCCGCTCGCTGATCCGGCCTGATCCGAAAGACACCCCCTAGCCGCCCCCCTACGCCTGACGCTGCTCCAGCGCCTCCATCAGCCGCCGCGACGCCCCGTCCATGTGCTGCGTCATCGCCGCGCGGGCCGCCTCGGCGTCGCCCTCCGCGACCGCTTCAAAGATCGGCACGTGGTCGGCGTACGCCACCTCGCGCGACCGTACGGCGCCGGTGCGCTCCACCCAGCCGCGCTGGATCATCGCCCGCATGCCCTTGAGCATGTCCCGCAGGACCGTGTTGCCCGCCAGCTCCGCCAGGGCCGCGTGGAAGGCCGTGTCCGCCTCGGGGAACTCCTCGTCCGGGCACTCCCGCATCGCGGCCAGCCGTGCGCGCAGCAGCCCGACGCCCGCCTCGTCACGGGCCTGCGCCGCAAGGCCCGCCACGACGACCTCCAGCTCCGCACGGGCCCGCACCATGTCCCGGGCGCCCCGCTCGCCGAGCACCAGGCCCAGTTCGAACAGCCGGTAGAGCACGTCGGAGTCGGCGCCGCGGAAGTACGTCCCGCTGGACTGGCGGATCTCCAGCAGGCCGAGGAATCCCAGCGACTTGATCGCCTCGCGCACGGTGGGTCGGTTCACGCCGAGCATCTCGGTCAGCTGCCGCTCGGAGGGGATGCGGTCGCCGGGCTGCACCTCGCCGGACATCAGATAGTCGATCAGACGGCGAGAGACCTCGGCTGCCAGCGGCTCCCGTGGTTCGACGGTGATCCTGGCGAGTTCGGCCATCGAAATCCTCAACTTCGGTATTGACGTGATGCCCGGAAGTCTAGTTACCTACCGGCCATCCGGTAAACCGGTCAACCGGATGCAAGGTGACGGATCTCCTCCCCGGCAGCGCGACCGATGACGCGAGCCACACCGGAACCCACCCCGCACGGCCCCTCGGCCCTGCCCCAAGGAGCAACGATGCTCGCCGTCCTCGGCTTCGCCACCCTGGGCAGCTTCATGCTGCTCGTGATGCGGAAGTACCTCTCCGCGTTCACCGCCATCATGCTCACGCCGATCGCCGCCGCCCTCGTCGCGGGCAAGGGAGCCAAGCTCGGCGACATGATCACGAACGGCCTGGAGACCGTCGCGCCCACCGCCGCGCTCCTCCTCTTCGCCGTCCTCTACTTCGGCCTGATGATGGAGTGCGGGCTCTTCGAACCCGTCTGCCAGACGATCGTCCGCGCCGCCAAGGGCGACCCGGTCCGCATCTGCGTCGGCACCGCCGTCCTGTCCCTGTGCGTCGCCCTCGACGGCGACGGCACCACCAGCTACATGATCGTCTGCTCCGCGTTCCTGCCCATCTACCGGCGCCTGGGCATGAACCCCCTCATCCTCGCCACCGTCTCCGCCATGGCGCTGGGCACCATCTCCGGCACCACCCCCTGGGGCGGCGCGGCCACCCGGGGCATCAGCGTCCTGCACCTGAGCGCCACCGACTACTTCGTCCACATGATCGGCCCCATGGCCCTGACCAGCGTGGCCATCATCGCCGTCGCCTACTGGCTCGGCCTGCGCGAGCGCCGCAAGCTCGACCCCGCCGAACTCGCCGCCTACCAGCGCGAGATCGCCTCCGGCGAGGCCTTCGAACCGGTGCGCCCGGACTGGCGCATGTGGGTCAACGCCGCCCTCACCGTGCTGCTGATGGTCCTGCTCATCCTGGAGGTCGCCGACCTCCTGGTGCTCTTCATGGTGGCGTTCGTCATCGCCCTGCTCATCAACATCCGCGCCATCGGCGACCAGCAGGACCTCATCAAGCGTCAGGCCGCCAACGCCGTCCCCGTGATGATCCTCGTCCTCGCGGCCGGTGTCTTCACCGGCATCATGACCGACTCCGGCATGATCAAGGCCATGGCCGACGCGGCCCTCGCCGTCGTCCCCGACTCCATGGGCAACCTCATCCCGCTGTTCACCGCCGTCCTCGCCCTGCCCCTCGGCTTCTTCATGTCCAACGACGGGTACTGGTTCGGCGTCGTCCCCGTCCTCGCCGAATCCGCCGCCCACTACGGCATCGACGCGAACCAGATCGCCCGCGCCGGTGCGATAGGCCAGATCCTCCACATGATGGGCCCCACCAGCGCCCCCCTCTGGGTCCTCCTCGGCCTCGTCAAGGCCGAACTCGGCGACTTCCAGAAGCACGCGCTGCGCTGGGGCGTCCCCGTCTCCCTCGCCTACATAGCCTTCGCCGTCATCACCGGCGCCATCACCGTCACCTGAGCGTTGGCTAAGGGATGTCCCGCGACGCGACCGGGTGCCGCTCCGCCCGACTCCTCGCGTAACGACGGCGCGCCGCCATTCCCAGCAGGACCACCCCCGCGAAGCCGACCAGCAGCGTTACCCATTCGGGCAGATGGGCGGCCCGCAGGAGCCCGGCGACACCAAAGCTCGTATCCCACCCGGCCTCCGTGATGGCGGAGCCGAAACCCTGGACGACGAGGATGGCACCGAACAGCCACAGCAGCCCCTGCCCTGAGCCGCTGTCCGTCCTCTTGAGCTGCTTCGCCATGACGAACTTTCCCTCCCGGTATCCGCGCATCGTTCCGATGCGATCGCATCACATCGTGCAGCGGATCCGGATACGATGCAAGTGCATCAGAACGTGGGAAGGAGTACACCGTGCCCAGGCAGGTCGACTACGAGGACCGGCGCCGACGGATCGCCGAGGCGGTCTGCACCCTGATCGCGCGCTCCGGCATGGAAGCCGTCAGCCTCCGCGACGTCGCCGCCGAGGCCGGTGTGTCCATGGGCGCTGTCCAGCGGTGTTTCCGCACCAAGCAGGACATGCTGCTCTCCGCGCTGGAGCACATCTCCCACCACGTCAGCGAACGCGCCAACCAGCGCATAGCCGCCACCCCCACCTCCCAGGCCGCGTCGACCCTGCTGTCCCACACCCTGGCCGAACTCGCCCTGCTGGACGAGGAGTCGAAGACCCAGGCCCAGGTCTGGCTGGCCTTCGTCACCCATGCCCCCGCCAGCGAGGAGCTGGCCGCCGTCCTGCGCGACACCTACGCCAAGCTCCACGGCCTCATCGCGTGGCTCATCCGCTACGGCCAGGACACCCGGGAAGTTCCCCAGCACCTCGACCCCGACCGCGAAGCCCACACGCTCCTCGCCCTGGCCGACGGCCTCACGGCCCACGTCCTGGCAGGCCACCACTCCCCGCCCACGGCGCAGGCCATCCTCCAACGCCACATCGACCACCTGCTGCACACCACACCCGCCCGCGCCTAACGCCTCCGGCACGTGAACGACGTCCCCCGGGCCCCGATAGAGCAGGACCCGGGGTGCCGTGCTGACCGGTTAGCCGAACTGGCCCACCCGGTAGTCACCGGCGGGCTGCTGGACGATGACGTTCATGCGGTTGTAGGCGTTGATGAGGGCGATGAGGGAGACCAGGGCGGCGAGCTGGTCCTCGTCGTAGTGCTTGGCGGCGTCCGCCCAGGCCTCCTCCGTGACGCCACCGGCCGCGTCGGCGATGCGGGTGCCCTGTTCCGTCAGCTCCAGGGCGGCGCGCTCGGCGTCGGTGAAGACCGTGGCCTCGCGCCAGGCCGCGACCAGGTGGAGGCGTACGGAGGTCTCCCCGGCGTGTGCGGCCTCCTTGGTGTGCATGTCGGTGCAGAAGCCGCAGCCGTTGATCTGGCTGGCGCGGAGCTTGACCAGCTCCTGGGTCGCGGTCGGCAGGGTCGAGTCCGAGATGGACCGTCCGGCCGTGTTGATGTGCTTGAGGAACGTGGCCGCGGCCGGGTTGGCGAAGAGGTTCAAGCGGGCTTCCATGGTCGGCTCCTCATGTCGTCGCTGCTGGTTACACCTCTCTGACGGGACAGCGCGGCGAAGTGTGACATGGGGGAGGGTGACCTGGGTCACTGCCCGCTCGGGTTCGGCAGGCCGATCGGGTTCGGGAAGCGGAGCGCGGTGGCGCAGGCGCGGGAGACGGGGGTGAGGAGGGTGGTCAGCTCCCGGACTGCGTCCGGGGTCAGGGCGCGCCAGGGGCGTTCCGCCGCCCGGTCGGTGGCGGACTCGACGGCGCGCAGCAGCTCGCGGCCGTTGCGGCTGGCGGTGCCGTCGGGGAGGAGGAGGCCGCGTTCGGTGAGGTGGAGGCGGGCTTCCTCCCACTCCTGGTCGGTCCAGCCTCGGTAGGGCTGGAGTTCGGCGCGCGGGATGTCGGTGCCCGCGCGGAGGGCGAGGGCCTCGCAGCCGTCGAGCCCGGCGGCGACGAGGGCGGCGACATGGCCGTCGCCGCGGTGCTCGCGCAGTAGCGTGGCGGCGTGCCACAGGCGGTCCAGGGGCTGGTCGGGGAAGTCCAGCGAGGCATGGGCGGCGGCCAGGACGCGCCCGGCGGTGTCGAGCCCGGCGGCCCGGGGGACCAGGGCCTCGGCGGCCCGTTCGGCCTCGCGCTCATGGCCGGTGAGCAGCCGCCGCAGGGCCGCCACGGTGCCCGCGCGCCGTATCTCCAGGGCGCGTTCGGGGGCGGTCAGCTGCCATACGTCGGGCAGGGCGCGGGCGACCATGGCGGGCGCGAAGGAGAAGAAGGCGGCGGCGACGGGCTCCGGCCCGACCGGGCCCAGCGGCGCGGCGCGGCACGCGAAATAGCCGCGCCAGAAGCCCCGCAGCCCCGCGTCCTCGTACGTCGCCAGGGCCTCGGGGGCGAAGTAGGCGACGGCGTGGACGGGTTCGAACAGGGTCCACATCGTGCGGGCGGTCGACGCCGCGCGGTCCTCCATCGGTGGGCTCCCTTCCCGGGCGGGGCGGCTACGGAGCCGTATTCCCGCCGTACGCGATCCCAGCGCGCCGCGCGCGAGATCAGCTACTTGGACGCGCCCAGGTAGAAGAGCATGTAGAGGAAACCGGCGAAGGCGTGGACGCCGACGACATAGATGAAGATGCGGACGGAGACCGGGATCGGCGCCCGGTCCTGCTCCCGCATCGCCCTCGGGGCGGCCGGGTCCGGCTGGGGATCCGGAGCCGGGGTCGGGGTCGCGTCGTTCATGGGGTTCCGGGCCTTCCTCCGCGGCGCGCGGCGTCACCGAGGCACAGCTCGGCGGCCCCGCTCTGCAGCAGGGTGTGGACGAAAAGCAGATCGGTGCCGCCGGGGGACGCGGCGGCGATGCGGTGCGGGGTGAGCGAGTCGAAGTGGGCCGCGTCGCCGGGGCCGAGTACGTGGACGGCGTCGCCGAGCGTCAGCCGCAGCCGCCCGCTGATGACGTACAGCCACTCCTCGCCCGTATGGACGCGTACGAGGTCGTCCTGGGCGCCCGAGCCCTCCGGTACGTGCAGCCGCAGCGCCTGCATCGCCCGGCCGGAGCCACCGGCCCGCCGGTACGTCCAGCCGCCCGCCTCCTGCGCCTCCATCCGGTCGGCGCGCACGATGGGGTCCTGGCTCGGCGGCACCTCGCCGAGGAGGTCGGATACCGTGGTTCCGTAGGTACGGGCCAGGGCCAGCAGCATCGGCAGCGACGGCTGACGGCGGCCCGTCTCCAGCCGGGACAGATGCGCGGGGGAGAGCCCCACGCGGTGGGCCGCCGCCTCCAGGGTCAGCCCGCTGCCGCGCCGCAGGTCCCGCAGGCGGGGTGCGACGGTGGGCAGTTCGGCTTCGGCGGACGCTTCCGCGGGCGGGTCGACGGGCGGCTCGGCGGGGTCCCCTTCGGGGAGCGGGTTCATGTTTCCGGTATAGCGAGCCCTTCGCCTCTCAGGCAAAAAGCTTGCCTCAGGGGCAAAATAACGGTTCGGTCTCGCCTCCTCGCGCTTCACCCGCATCTTGTGAACTCCGCGAAAACTCCCGCCACTTGGCATTGACATGCCACTGTCTACGCGCGTCATGCTATGGGGCATGAAAATCCCCCCACGGATTGCCCGCATCGGAGCCCTCGGCGTCCTCGCCTCGTCGCTCCTCATCGGCGGTACGGCTGTCACGGCCACCGCCACCCCGGCCGCGCCCGCGGCCTCCGTATCGGTACGGGCCGTCGCGGACGTCGGCGACATCTGTTACTCGAAGCTGCCGTCCCAGGCCCATGACACCCTCGACCTGATCGAGGAGGGTGGCCCGTATCCGTTCCCGCAGGACGGCACGGTCTTCCAGAACCGCGAGGGCATCCTTCCGGCCCAGTCCTCCGGTTATTACCACGAGTACACCGTCATCACCCCCGGCTCCGACGACCGTGGCGCGCGCCGCATCGTCACCGGCAAGAAGGCGGAAGAGGACTACTACACCTCGGACCACTACGAGTCGTTCGACCTGGTGGACTACGGCTGCTGAGCCGCATCGCGAAAGCCGCCACCCCCCATGCGCAACGGCCGCAGCCCTCGCCCGGGCGGCGGCCGTTGTGCTGTGCGCGCGGTGGCTGTGGTGCCGTGCGCGCGGTGGTCGTTGTGCCGTGCACGCAGTGGTCGTTGTGCCGTGCACGCGCGCCGGTCCGCGAATGATCTCGGTCTCTTTGTGAACGATCTCATCCCCCCGCGCCGCCGTTTGTCGGTGGTTGCCGATACCGTTCCCGTAGTAGTGGACGCGCGGGGAGGCAGCGGTGGCGAACGGTCCGGAAGTGGTCACGTGCGGCGAGGCGATGCTGCTGCTGCTCGCTGAGCCGGGAATCCCGCTCGACCGGGCCGTGCACTTCCGCCGCTCCGTGGCGGGCGCCGAGTCCAATGTGGCCGCCGGGCTGGCCCGGCTCGGCCACGTGGTGCGCTGGCTCGGCCGGGTCGGCGCGGACCCGGCGGGCGAGGCGGTGCTGCGCGAGCTGCGCGCCGACGGGGTGGACGTCTCGCAGGCCGTCATCGACGAGCACGCGCCCACCGGGCTGCTGCTGCGCGACAGCCATCCGCAGCGCGCGATCGACGTGCAGTACTACCGCATGGGATCGGCCGCGTCCCGTCTCACCCCCGACGAGATCAGCCCCGACGCGCTGGACGGCGCCCGGATGCTGCACATCTCCGGGATCACGCCGATGCTCTCCCCGACCGCCGCGGCCGCCAGCCGACGGCTGCTGGAGCTGGCCCGGGAGGCCGGGGCGAAGGTGTCGTTCGATCCGAACGTACGGCGCAAGCTGGGCGGCGCCGCCCAGTGGGCGCAGACGGCTGGACCGTTGCTGCGCGAGGCGGATCTCGTCCTGGCGGGGGAGGATGAGCTGGAGCTGCTCACCGCCCAGTCCGCCGACGACGCCGCGCAGGAGCTGCTGGAGGGCGGCACCCAGGAAGTCGTGATCAAGCGCGCCGACCACTCCGCCACCGTCATCACCTCCGACGGCCGCTGGCAGCAGTCGCCGCACACGGTGCCGGTGGTCGACCCGATCGGCGCCGGTGACGGCTTCGCCGCCGGGTATCTGTCGGCGCGGCTGCGCGGGCTGTCCGAGCCGCGGGCGCTGGCCGAGGCGGCGTGTGTCGCCTCGCTCGTCGTCCAGGCCGCCTCGGATACGGACGGGCTGCCCTCGGCGCTCGCGCGGGACCGGGCGCTCGCCGAGATCGTCACCGGCGTGGACGCGGTCCACCGCTAGGAGCGAGGCCCGTTTCCGTTCCGCCCGGCCCGTTCCGTTCGGAAGAAGCAAGACCATCAAGCGCACGACAGCACCACGTCCCGTCCACCACGTACCCCGCGCCGCCGCATATCCCGGAGGCACAGGGGTGCGGCACGATCAGGCAGCAGACCCTAGGAGAGGAAAGGCGGCGACTGCCGTGTACCGCTGGGAGACCACCCGGGCCGCGCTCGCGCAGCGCGTCCTCGCCATCGTCCGCAGCGACAGCTACGACCACGCCACGGCGACGGCGGACACTCTGCTCTCCGCAGGCATCACCAGCCTGGAGATCTCGCTGACCACCCCCTTCGCGCTGGAGGCGGTCACCACGCTGATCCGGGAGGTCGGCGACGACGCGGTGATCGGTGCGGGCACGGTGCTCGACGGCGCGTCCGCCCGGATGGCCGTCGACGCGGGCGCCCGCTTCCTCGTCTCGCCGAGCCTGGACCCCGAGGTCATCCGCACCGGCCACCGCTACGGCCTGCCGGTTTTCCCCGGCATCTCCACCCCCACCGAGGCGGTGCGCGCGATGGAGCTGGGCGCGGACGCGCTGAAGCTGTTCCCGGCCGCGGCGTTCGGGCCGCGCTGGATCAAGGACGTACGGGCGGCGCTGCCGCAGGCCGCCTTCGTGCCGACCGGCGGGGTGACCGTGGCCGACGCGCCGGACTGGATCGCCGCCGGGGCGGTCGCCTGCGGGATGGGCTCGGCGCTCTCCGAGGGCGACCGCGACACCGTGGCCAAGCGCGCCTCCGAGCTGCTGGCCCGGCTCGCGGACGCCGGACCACCGCTGGAGGACGCCGGACCGGAGCGCTACTGACGGCGACTCCTGCCGGACTCCTGGATTCCAGCAGGTGGTCGACGGGTTCCGGACGGCGACGTCTTCTGACACCCTGAGCGCGCTGTGATCATGCCGCTGCCGGGGAGGCCCCATGAGACGCGCCGTCACGCTCGCCACCGTCGCCGCCGTGCTCGCCGCCACCGCGGCGGGCTCGGCCCTGGCCGACGGCGCGGCGCGGCCCAGGCCCACCGCGCACTCCACGGCCGACTCCGCCGTGCAGCGCGGCACCCTGCTCGACCGGGTGCCCGAGCGCGGTGTGCTGCGCGTGTGCACCACGGGCGACTACCGGCCGTTCAGCCATCGCGACGCCACCACCGGCGCGTACACCGGCATCGACATCGCGATGGCGGGCAACTTGGCCAAGAGCCTCGACGCCAAGCCGAAGTTCGTGGCCACGACCTGGGCGAAGCTGGTCGACGACCTCGCCGCCGGGCGCTGCGACATCGGCATGGGCGGGGTGTCGGTGACGCTGGAGCGGGCCCGTAAGGCGGCCTTCAGCGAGCCGTATCTGACCGACGGCAAGACGCCGATCGTGCGGTGCGAGGACGAGAAGAAGTACCAGACGCTGGACGACATCGACCGGCCGGGCGTCCGCGTGGTCGTCAACCCGGGCGGCACCAACGAGCAGTTCGCCCGAGCCCACATCAAGCGGGCCACCCTCACCGTCCACCCGGACAACACCACGATCTTCGAGGAGATCATCGACGGCCGTGCCGATGTGATGATGACGGACGCGAGCGAGACGCGTTACCAGTCGAAGATCCATCCTGAGCTGTGCGCGGTCCACCCGGACAAGCCGTTCTCGTTCTCGGAGAAGGCGTACGCGCTGCCGCGTGCCGACGCGCAGTTCAAGGAATACGTCGATCAGTGGGTGCATCTGGCGACGCATGACGGGACGTACCAGAAGTACGCGGACGACTGGCTGGCCGCGTCCCCCGCCGCGTCCCCCGCGCCCAGTTGAGTGAAAAACGGGACCTATCCGACAAAGATCATATTTTCCGGGTAATCATTCCCTGCCAGATTGTGAACCGTTTCTCCATAGAGGGAGCGTAGGGAATGAGGCAGAAGCGAAAGCTTGCCATAGCCCTGACCGCGGCAGCCATGATGACCGCCATCGGTGCCGGTCAAGCGGCGGCCGATACGAAGCCCGAGCCCGCGAAGACGAAGACGGCGAAGGCCACCAATACCGGCGGGCACGGCGGCTGTGTCGACGTCGACTCCGCGGGAAATGAAGGCGCGGTAGCGGGTGGAGTGGGCAAGAAGTACGTCTCGACGGTCTGCGACGGCCAGGTGTACGTCCTGTCCGTCGACGAGTCGACGGACCCGGGAACCCCTGTCGGCGACTGGCAGGCCGTGGGCGGTCCCGACCACGTCCTCGAAGCCACGCTGGCGTCCAACACCGACGACGTCCAGGGCGGCCCGCTGTACGTCACCGTGCTGACGCGGTCGCAGGAGGTGTGGGAGGGCCGATGCCCCAGCACCCTGCCGCTCGGGCCGTGTGAGTTCACCCAGCTGCCCGACCCGCCCCGGTAACAAGCCTCGGCGTCCAGAACCCCGGTGCGTACATCTCGCGCCGGGGTTCACCGTGGCCGTACGGCGGGCCCGTGCGGCGGGCCCGGCCCAGGTGAAACCCGGTGACTCTGACACACGATTGACTACGCGATCTATTCTGGCCTGGCTCACGTCCACTCGTGCACAAGGACTCGATCCATGACTGCCAGCCCCGAACAGCCGTCCGAGAACGCCGTGGCCACCGCCGCCACCCCGCCGCCCGGCTGCCCCGCCCACCAGGGCGCGCGGTCGCTGAGCGGACCCGGCTTCCAGACCAACCCCTTCGGGGTCTACGGGGAGATGCGGCGCGAGCACGGGCCGGTGGCCCCGGTCCTGCTGGACGGGGACATACCCGGCTGGCTGGTGCTCGGCTACCGCGAACTCCACCAGGTCACCAGCGACGCCGAGTTGTTCACCCGGGACGCGAACCAGTGGAACCAGTGGGACAACGTGCCCGAGAACTGGCCCCTCGCGCCCATGATCAGCCGCGATCAGACCTCCGTCGTGTACGCGACCGGCGAGGACCACCAGCGCCGCGCCGAGGCCATCGGGGAGGCCCTGGAGGCCGTCGACCCGTACGAACTCGCCCGCCAGGCCGAGCACGTCGCCGACCGGCTGGTGGACGAGTTCTGCCACCAGGGCGAGGCCGAACTGATCGCCGACTACGCCCGGCTCCTGCCGGAACTGGTCCTCGCCCACATCTACGGCATCCCCGACGCCGAGGGCCCGGCCCTCGTCCAGGCGATGAACGACGCGATCGACGGCAAGGAGAACGCCTTCGAGGCGTACCAGCACGTCTACATGGTGATGAGTCAGCTCGCCTCCGCGAAGCGGGCCGCGCCCGCGCCCGACGTGGCCTCCCGCATGGTCGCCTCCTACCGGGGGTACTCCGACGAACTCATCGTCCAGGACCTCATCGTCATCATGACGGCCGGTCACCAGCCCACGGCCGACTGGATCGGCAACACCCTGCGGCTGCTGCTCACCGACGAACGCTTCGCCCTCTCCCTCTCCGGCGGCCGCCACAGCGTGGGCCAGGCCATGAACGAAGTCCTCTGGGAGGACACCCCCGTCGCCAACCTCGCCGCCCGCTGGGCCACCCGCGACACCTCCCTCGCGGGGAAGCGCATCCGCAAGGGCGACCTGCTGATCCTCGGCTTCCACGGCGCGAACACCGACCCCCTGGTCCGCCCGGACACCCACGCCTTCACCGAGGGCAACAGCTCCTTCCTCTCCTTCGGCCACGGCGAACACCGCTGCCCCCACCCGGCCCAGGAGATCGCCGAGACGATCGCGAAGACCGCCGTCGAGGTCCTCCTGGACCGCCTCCCGGACGTACGCCTCGCCGCCTCCGACGACACCCTCCTCTGGCGCCCCTCCCCCTGGGTCCGAGGCCTATCAGCCCTCCCGGTCACCTTCACTCCGGCCCCGAAGGGCGGCCGGTAGCCGCCCCCGCAGCGGCCCCCTCCGCCATGGAGGCAGCCGGACCAACCCCACACGTGCGGGGACCACACCGACGCGCCCAGCATCGTCCCGCCGGGCCAGGGACCACCGGTTGTACATCTGGTGCCCGGTCAGCTTGGGGGGACCAACCCCGCGTGTGCGGGGACCACCTCAACGCCCTCGGCTACCCCGACTTCGCCTGGGGGCCAACCCCGCATGTGCGGGGACCACGGCACCAGGTACAGGCTCCCGCTCGTCGGCGTGGGACCAACCCCGCGTGTGCGGGGACCACCCCCACAGAATTCAATGCGACAGTGAATGCCAGGGACCAACCCCGCGTGTGCGGGGACCACAGTAGGTGACCTGGGGGTTTATGTGGCTGGGGGCTCGATTTTACTTACTTCTGCGGAGTCCGGCGAAACGGGGCTTGCTGGTATTTCTCGCATATTGGTCATTCTGGTGCCCCCGTTCTCTTCAGGTACTCGGTCAGTTTGGATTATCGCGGTGGCTGCTCCATTCCGGTGTCGGATGAGGTGTTGAGGTCCGTGGCCGAGACGCGGCCTCCGGGCGCCAAGACACGTTGGCCCTCGGCGCTCCCAGGTGCGGCCGGGTCTTGCGCCGGGTTCAGGCGGGGGCGAGTAGTGCGTCGAGTTGGGCGGCGGTGGCCTCGGGGGTCGTCGTGTGGTGGATGGTGCGGATGCCCAGGGCTTCCGCCGGTGGGAGGTTTCCGGCGTGGTCGTCGACGAACACGCACTCGGGGCCTGCGAGCCCAAGCGCGTCCAGCGTCCGTTGGTAGATGGCTGGCGACGGCTTCCGTACCTTTTCGACCTCGGAGAGGATCACCGTGTCGAAGCAGTCGTACAGCCCGAGGGCTTCGTACGGGTTGTAGGGCGTCAGGCCGAAGCTGTTCGAGAGCATCGCGACCTTCACGCCCGCCTCGCGGGCACGTTGCGCGGCCGCCACCATGGCTGGCTCCGGGCGGAGGTTCGCCAGGGCGCGCCGCATCAGGTCGGTCGGGTCGATGCCGAGAATGCCGCCGATGACGCGGTTCCAGTCCTCCTGGGTGGCCCGGCCGACTTCGAGATCGGCGTAGACGCGCACACCGTCGGGGTGCTTCCCCAATGCGTCGAAGTACGCACCAGGCGGGAGCCCGAGGGACCGTTCGAACGCCTGGCCGTTGAGTTTCATCTGCGTGGTCAGAACGCCGCCGAAGTCGAGGATCAGGCCACGGTAAGGGGTCGTCAAAGGGGCTCCTTGTGGATGCGCGTGATCTGGAGGCGGCTCCAGCTGTTTTGGCTGGGCCGTAGGTGCCCCAGGGAGGGCGGTGGACCAACATCGCCCCTGTCGTGGGCCCATGGCATACGCTCTTTGCGTTGACGGCCAGTTGCGGAGAGCCGGGCAAGGGATCGCAGGCCTTCGCCTGTGGCGGGGGATACCCAGAAGCCTCTCAACGCCGAGAAGTCGGCCTGCTGCTTCCTTTCGTACTGTGCCAGCTCGCTCACATCCTCTCCTGCCAGCTCCAGACATGGCCGTGCTGTACTTGTCGACCCGGGCAGCCATGTTGCCCCGACTGTGCAGCCGAGCCCACACGAGGGCAGGATCAGCGCCATGAAGATTCTGGTGGTCGGCGGAACGTGGTTCCTGGGGAAGCAGATCGCGGAGGATGCGCTGGCGCGCGGGTGGGAGGTGGCCACCTTCAACCGTGGTCGGTCCGGTACGGATGTGCCGGGTGTGGTGCCCGTCCACGGGGACAGGACCGTCGAGGAGGATTTGCGGCGTCTCGCCGGGCAAGGACCCTGGGACGCGGTCATCGATACGTCCAGCTCGGAACTGGCTCCGCGCGATGTCCTGCTGGCAGCAATCGCGTTGAAGGATGTCGTCGGTCGGTGGGTCCACCTCTCCACCGTCTCCGTATACCAGGGCTGGCCGCACCTGCCGTTGACGGAGGACTCTCCGCTGCTGGAGTGCCCGGCGGACGCGGACGAGACGTACGGGTACACCGGCGAGGACGGCAGCCCGACCATCTACGGCTTCCAGAAGGTCGGCGGCGAGAACGCAGTGCGTCAGACCCTGGGCGACGAGCGGGTGGTGCTCCTTCGGCCTGGTGTCATCGTGGGCCCGGGTGAGTATGTGGGCCGACTGCCCTGGTGGCTGAACCGAGCCCGGCAGGGCGGTCCCATCCTCGCGCCCGCCCCCGCTGACCGCCACATCCAGCCCGTCGACGTGCGCGACGTGGCAGCGTTCGCGCTCGATCAAGCGCAGGGAGCAGGCCTCGGCGGATTCAACGTTGCGCACCCCGACGGGCTGACGATGCAGGACTTCCTCGCCGAGTGCCTGGCGGTCACCGAGGGAGCGGGCAAGCCGGTGTGGGCCGCCCCCGAGAAGCTGACCGCCCAGGGGGTCCGGCAGTGGACGGAGCTGCCGTTGTGGCGCACGCATGCCGGGGTGTGGTCGGTCGATGCCGGTCGCGCCGTTGCGGCGGGACTGCGGTGCCGCCCGCTCAGCGAGACGATCCGGGACACCTGGGCCTGGATGGCCGCCGACGGCCGCCCGGTGGAGCATCCACGGTGGGCCGAGCACGGCATCGACCGCGACAAGGAGGCCAAGGTGCTGGCCTCCTTGTGATCAGGGCTCCAGCGCCAACGGTCCGTACGGGCCGTCGAGCGCCCGGGCCGATGATGCCAGGACGAAGCCCTCGATGCGCTCGGCCAGATCACCGGCCACGGCGGCGCCTTGGTAGCGCGGCAAGGTCAGGGTGCTGCGCAGTTGGCTGATCCGGCGCAAGAGGCCGGTGGCGCGCTGGTCCACCGGAACATCCCACACCTTGGCCAGCGCTTCGGAGGCCCCTTCGAGGTCGTTGTCCAGCAGCCGGGCCATGGCCAGATCGGCGGCGGCACCTCCTATCACCCGTGCGGAGCGAGCGCTTGCGGGCTTGGCGCTGAGAAGCTCCAGGGCACGTAGCGCGCTGGCTTCAGCCTGCTCGCCGTTGCCGACGAGGAGCGCCGTGCTGCTGTTCGACATCGCCAGCCGCTCCTCGCTGAAGCCGAACTCGCCTCCGACGACTTCGTGCAGCTCGTCGGTCCGGCCTGACCTTGCGTCCTCGGACAGCTCAACGGCGCGCTGTGCGGACGCGGTGTCGCCGAGGTGCCCGTACGCGCGAGCCTCGATCGCCCGCAGTCTGCGCACGGCGGTGTCGCCCAATCCCTCGCACATCAGGCCTCGCTGAACCAGACGAACCGATTCGCTGGGTGTCGCGCTGAAGTACGAGATGTACGCGAGGGCGCCTGCGGCGAACGCCTGCAGAGGCCCGAAACGGGCGCTCTCCCCGTAACCTTCACCCCCTCCCCCAAGGGCGCCCGCTGACCCGCCCTTAGTCCGCCGCCCACCACGCAGCACGGGGCCCTTCTGGCCCCTCCGCCATCGCAGACCCCCGGAGCCACCCGAAACCAACCCCGAGCGTGTGGAGGGGGGAACCCCCGGAGTTGAGCGCTTTGACTGCCTGGTTGGGGGGACCACCCGCAGAAGGGGAGGATTACGCAGAACTGCGAGGGACCAACCCCACGTGTGCGGGGACCACGCGCTCGCGGCGCGGAGGTAGGGGTGCGCGTCGGGACCAACCCCGCGTGTGCGGGGACCACTTATGCCCGACGACACTCACATTGGCGCCAGCGGGACCAACCCCGCGTGTGCGGGGACCACGCGTACCAAGCGCCGTCCGGGCGCTGCGCCCGGGGACCAACCCCGCGTGTGCGGGGACCACGGGCTGGAGCGGGGTTCGGTTACGCTGGCCGCGGGACCAACCCCGCGTGTGCGGGGACCACAGTAGGTGACCTGGGGGTTTATGTGGCTGGGGGCTCGATTTTACTTACTTCTGCGGAGTCCGGCGAAATGGGATTTGCTGGCATTCCTCGCGTATAGGTCATCCAGGTGCCCCGTTCTCTTCAGATTCTTGGCCAAGTTCCGACTGTCAGGGCGAGGCCCGCAGCGCATGGAAAGAGCCTTCGGGGGCGGTACGGGCGCCTTGGGCCGTTCAGCTCAGATAGGTGTGCTGCCACTCGGCGGACGACATGCCTCGGGCCGCCTCGGCAAGCGCGAGCGCTGAGGGAGTCTTCAGCCTCGCCCGCGTGGTGTCCACCCATTCCTGGGCATTGCGATAACCCTGCTCCAGGTACTCCATGCCCTGCAGCATGCACTCAAGCTTGTCCGCGTCGTGCGCCACGAGAACCTCCAGCGAGTCCCCGTTCTCGTACTCGTGGACCACGGCCTTGATCCCCTCCGCCACGGCTGGATGTGCCTTCGAGACCTGATCGGCGGTGACCTTCTCATTCGACGCGGCATCGAGATAGCGGCGCCCGACCCACGGAATGTCCCCGACGCGGGTCTCCTGGGTGTCATGGAAGGTACACAGGAGCGCGACCTTCGCCGGATCAGCGCCCTCCATCATCGCCAGCACCGCCCCGATGACCGCAGTACGAAACGAATGCTCGGCGATGGTCTCGGGGTCCTTGACCCCGGCGATCCACCACCCGCTCCGCTTCCCCCGCTTGAGGGCCCCCATCTCCAGCAGGTAGCCGACGGTGCCCTTGTAGCCGTGGTCGTCAGTCATGTCGATCGTCCCCTTCGAGCGGATCACCGGCTACTCAGTCTCAGACCGTAGTGCACGTTCTCCACCTCACGCCTTGCCTGGCGAGAGATCGCTCGGCTGTCGAGCAGACGACCGACGCGGGCGGCCAGCTCGCGGTGCAGTGTCGGATCGGCCGAGAGAACGCCCGGCTTTGAGCTGATGAGGGCCCACACCGAATGGATGTTCAAGTCCACGGCCCCCAGGGACGGGTCAAGCCGGTCCGTGAGGCTGCGGAGGAGCGGGAGGGCTTCCCAGGACCGGCCGTCGATGTCGCTCATGAAGACGTCGCTCACCCGGGGCACGGGATCCAGGCCCAACCAGTGCGCCCAATAATTGAGGTTGGCCATCTCTCCGGCGTCTTCACCCATCCCTCGCTCGATGAATGCCTGCAGCGTGTCGACATCTCCATAGCGTGTCAGAGACGTCGCCACCGACGTGGCGTCGGACCAAGCTGGCGTCCATGATGCGTGACGGAGTGGCGTTGGACGGCGTTCCCGCATGTCAGAGAGCCAGGAGTGGGTGTCGTCGCTGGTGTCGTACGCGCACAGATAGAGGGCCTGTCGGCGGAGAAGCGAGCCGTGTGCCCCCGCCCGGTCAGCGACCTCGGCTGTGCGACGGAGATGGGTGAACAGTGCGCTGCGCGCAGGAGCAGGTAAGAGCGGCGAGTCAGGAGTGGGGCCTCTCCGCCGGGGGGTCGACGCTGGTGCCTTGGGCAGAACTGCGGGCTGTTCACCAGTCAGTGCCCAGGTAATCAGGTGGGTGGATGCTCGGGTGAAGACCCAGCTGTGCAGCGGGTGCTGGGTGATGTCATCGATGCTGTGCGTGGCGTCGAGCGAGTACTCGATCACCGAGTCGGCTTCGATCGCGAGGTCGAGGAGTGGCAGAAGCGTCGCCTCGGCACCGCGCCGCAGCAGGTGTCTCTTGAGGCGCAGAAATTGTGTCGAGGGGACGGCTGCGAGCGAACGACGGCCTGACTCCCAGCCCTGAACCGTTGTCGTGTCGATGCCGAGTTCTTCCGCAAGCCTGGACTGAGTAAGCGGAATCCGTTCGCGAATGATCTTCAGCAGGTGACCGCAGACGGTGCCGCCCGCAGCACAGGATCGCGAACCCTGACCGGCAGTCAGTGTTCGCGTCCTGGAGCGCGATCGATCGTGTGGTGCCATGCCGTGCTCCCACGGGGTTCGGCCTAGGTAACTCGTACTGTGTGTCAGTTTTTTGACCCACTTGGTCACAGTAAATTCATGTGTGGTCAGTGACCCAACGCACACCCGGTCCAGCTTAATCGCGGTGAGCGATCGAGTGGCTACGCATGCGAAGACCGCGTATGCGCCCTATCCATCAGCAGAGTCAGGGAGACCGCTAGTGCATGACGTATGCGAACCGGAGGCGTTGGTGGGGGCGGCGGTGATGTGCGCCAACATCCATCCGCACAGCTTCCACGCCTCCCTCATCGCCGATATCAGTCTGGCTTCGGACGTCCGCAAGGTGGTCACTCGCTGGCTGGAGCGGTGGAACAGGCCGGAGATTCTGGATGCTGCTGTCCTTGCCGTGGACGAGTTGTTCAGCAACGCGGTCAAGCACGGAAGCCAGGGCGACCAGGACCGGGTCGAGGTGACGGGCATGTGCCGTGACACCGACGTGCGGATCGCGGTTGCCGACTCCTCGCCGTGTCTCCCCGTGACCCGAAAGGCGTCCGTTGATCAGGAGTCTGGCCGGGGGCTTGCCCTCGTCGCCGCGGTCAGCGATTCCTGGGGCATCGAGCTGTCAGCGGACGTGTTGCCCGGCAAGAGAGTGTGGTTCACGGTGCCGCTGAGCGGTCTCGGCCGGTCAGCGAATGTCGACTTCGTGAAGACCGCGCGCCAGGCCCTCGACTCGAGAGCTGATGACTCAGAAGGCCCCACCGCATAGCGGAGCTGAACACGTCCTACCCCCGCCCGCAGCCCGCTCGGCTGCGTCCTCGAACGGGAGACTTCCTTGCTCACAGCCACCAGATATCCCGGTCTGGAAGCCGCGTACCTGGCTCTCCTGAGGCAGGTGTCCGACGATTACGAGCAACGCATCGTGGCGCGAGGACATCATGCTCGCGAAGTGATCGGTGCCTCCTTCTAACTGCCGGACCCGCGTCAGCGGCTGCCCTATCTGGGGCAGCGCAAGGCCAATCCCGTCTTCCACTTCGCTGAGGCGCTTTGGTACCTGGCCGGTCGCCGGGATCTGGAAATGATCGGCTACTACGCCCCGTCCATGCGCTCCAGCTCCTCCGATGGCATTCACATCGGCGGGTCGGCGTACGGACACACGCTGTTCACCCCTGCCCTGGGCGACGTCATCTCCCCTTTCGACCGGGTCCTGGAACTGCTCCGGACGGAGGCGGACAGCAAGCGCGGATACGTCCCGGTCTTCTCGCTCGGCGAACTCGCGATCAGCGATAACCCCGACGTGGCCTGCCTGGCCGGGCTCCACCTCCTGTCGCGCGACGGGCACCTGCACATGGTCTGCTACATGCGGGCCAACGACCTGGACTGCGGACTGCTGTCGGATGTCTTCAGTTTCACCATGCTCCAGGAGTACGCGGCCGTACAGCTCGGGCTGGAGTTGGGCGCGTATTCGCACTTCATCGGCTCAGCTCATATCAACGACCGCAACGCCGATCGCGTCGAACGTGTCCTGGCCGAGGCGGACAGCCGGAGGGCCGTCCGCTTCCCGTTCCCGGAGATGCCGGTGAGCACCACCGCGGCGACGGTGGCGCACGTCCTGGAGCACGAAGAGGCCCTGCGTACGAACAAGACCCGCTACACCGTCGAGGACGTACGGCGTCTGGGGCTGGATCCCTACTGGCAGCAGCCTGTGCTGTTGTTCGAGGTCTATCGGCAGCTCCAGCACGACCATCCCGTGAAGGTCGATCCCAGCCTCCTCGCCGCGCTGGACCCGGGGCTGCGGTGGCTCGTCGGCCACCGCTGGCCAGCCTGCGCCGCCGCCCTGGACGGGGGCGAGGAGTGAGTCGGAAGCCGCAGAGCGGCGCCGTGGTGGAAGGCATCGACTTCGACCGCTGGGCGGTCATCCTGTGCAAGCCGGACGCCGTCGAGCGCGGCTTGGTCCTGCCCGTGCTCGACAGGATCCGCGCATGTGGTGTCACCGTCACGGACCGGAGGGACACCATGGCGCGGTCCTGGCAGGCGCACGTCGTGTACCGCGATCTTCTCGCGGACGCCAAGCGCAGGCCCCGTGATCTGCCCGCCCTTCTCGACGCGGCGTTCGCCGACCGGCCGGTGTCCGTGGCGCTGGCTCGCGGTGAGCCCGGTATCCATGCCCGGCTGCGGCAGCTGGTCGGACACACCGACCCCACATTGGCCGGGGCCGGGACGATCCGTGGCGACCTCGGCAACGACAGCCTGGCCGACGCCCGCACGCAGCGGCGCCTGGTTCGCAACCTCGTGCACACCAGCGACGACCCGGCCGCCGCCCGGCGCGACTTCGGCACCTGGTTCCACGGCGGCTGCCGACCGGACGAGCCCGACTTCGATCGGTGCTCGGTCATCCTGTGCAAGCCCGATGCCATCGAACGCGGCTTGGTCGGCGCCGTCCTGGACCAGATTCGCGCCGCCCAGGTAACGGTCTCCGAGCGGCGAGATCTCACCGTCCAGGCGTGGCAGGCCCACGTCCATTACTGGGATCTGCTGGTGGACGCCGACTGGTTCCCTGACCGCTCCATCCCCACCTGCCTGGACGCGGAGTACGCCAACCGACTGGTCACGGTGGCGCTGGCCCACGGAGAACCAGGAGTGCACCGCTGCCTGCGTCAGCTCCTGGGGCACTTCGACCCCACCCGGGCCGCGCCTGGCACGATCCGTGGCGACCTCGGCAACGACAGCCTGGCCGCCGCGCTCGCCGAGAAGCGCCTCGTCCGCAACCTGGTGCACACCTCCGACGACCCGGCCGCCGCCCGCCGCGATTTCGGCACCTGGTACGGCGCCCGCCGTCGCGCCCTGCTCGACCCGCTGAGTGCCCTGCGCCAGCGCACGCCCGTCGAGAACTGACGCCGTTTCCTCGAACTCTGGAGGCATCCATGAGCGAGCCGTTCAAGCACCGCCCCTTACCCATCCTCACCCCGGACCAGGTCGGGGAACTGAAGCCCTCCCTCGCGGACGTGATCGAGTACCGCAAGTCAGGCCTCTCCCTGAACTGGATCATCGGCTGCCCACTGGAGTGCGCCTACTGCGTCCGCCAGCTCTTCGACAACTTCGAGATGAAGGCCCCGCGTCGGCTGATGAGCGACGAGGAAGCCGTCGTACAACTCGTAGAGCACCCGTACTTCCAGCCGCACCGGACGCCCATCCAGCTCCTGAACCGGGCGACCGACCCCATGCTGCCCGCCGTCAAACCGCACCTCTTCGAAGTGCTGCGGAGCCTGGACGCGCGGGGCATGACCAACCACGTCCTCGTCATCACGCGCTGGCGCGTCGAGCCGGAGGACTGCGACGTCCTCAACAGCTTCCGGAACCTGCGCCTGACCGTCCTGGTCACCCACTCCGGCATCGACAACGAGGCCATCGAGCCGGTCGACTCCAACGTGGCCGCCGAGAGCCTTCGCACCCTCCATGAGCACGCCGAGCGATACCGCACCGTCCTGTACTGGCGGCCGATCGTCCCTGGGCTCAACGACTCGGACGCCCACCTGGAGCGGGCCCGCGAGCTGTCCGCGCACGCCCACGCGACGGTCTTCACCGGCCTGTTCTTCCGCCAGGAGATCGCGGCCTACTACGAGGCGAACGGGCTGCCGATGCCGTACGACCACACGGCTCGCCGCAAAATCCTGCCGGAGGCGGCCGAGCAGCGAGTGCTCGATTTCTTACACACACCCGAACACCTCAGCGCGCCGTGGGGAGCGCTGTTCCGCAAGACGAGCTGCGCCGTGGCCTACGCCCACGGCGAGGCCGACTACAACGGCCACTTCGGCATCCAGGAACTGTGCGACATCTGCCCTCGCGAACAGGTCGAGCTGTGTAAATCGGCCGGGGTCAAGCCCGATCTCACCCGCGTCACCGAAGATGCCCGAGTCCTCGGCGCGACCGGGCCCGTTGAGGTAACCGACCGCGCCATCATCGTGGAGGGCCTGGACGAGCCGCCGCGCTACTACCTCCAGCACGGCTACGGCTACCAGTGCCACGACCGCGACAAGCCCCACCACTACCACCAGCACGGCCGCGCCCCCATCGGCTGGCCAGCGAGGAACGGAACCCCCCAACGATGAACTTCGCCACCTGGCCCGCACTGCTCATCGTGGACGTAGAAGGCAACGGGACCAACCCTCCCGACCTGGTCGAGGTGGCCGCCCTGCCCGTTCGCGACGGCGGGCCGGACACGAGCACGGCCGGGGCGTGGCTGATCCGCCCGCCCCGGCCCGTCACTCCCCGCGCCGCCAGCCTCCACGGCCTGACCAATGGTGCTCTGGCCAAGTCCCCCACGTGGGAGGAGATCGCCGACCAGGTCCACAAATGCCTGGGCGAGGCGTGGATCTGCGCGCACAACGCCCACACCGACTACCGCGTGCTCAAGGCGCACCTGCCGACGTGGCAGCCGACGGGCGTCCTCGACACGCTTCGCCTCTCCAGGGCCACGTACAAGGACCTGCCCCGGCACAGCCTCGACGCCCTGATCGGGCACATCCAGCCCGACCTCACGGCCGCCCCCGCCCAACGGCACCGCGCCACCTACGACGCCTACGCCACGGCCCAGCTCCTCCTCGCCATGGCCGACCACTACGCCACCTGGGACCAGCTCATCGCCGCCGCCGTACCGCCCGGCCTGCCTGGCGTCCCCGAACCAGAAAAGGAACCCACCCTGTGGTGAACACACCCGTCCGCATCGGAGTGCTCGGTACCCACTCCACCAGCAAGACGACGTTGCTCAAGCGGATCGAGATGGAGCTGCGCGGCCACGGCCTGGCTGTGGCCCGCACCGGCCGCCTGGCCAAGCGAGCCGTCGGTGTCGGGCTACCGAAGATGCAGCACCACACCGAGATGTCCACCGAGTGGATCATCGCGCAGGGCATCGCGGACGAGATCGCCTGCGCCGCTCAGGGCACCCACGTCGTCCTCGCCGACAGGGCGGCCCCCGACGCGCTCGCGTACTACTTCGCGGCTCTGGAGTTTCGCGGTGAGCACGCCGAGCCCATGGCCATGGAACGGCTGCGCCTGCTGGCCGCGACGCAGTACGCGAAGTACGACCTGCTCCTGGCCACCGTGCTCGACCCGTCCGTCCCCGTCGACCAGGGCCACGACTACGACGCCCGTTTTCGCGCCCTGGTCGACCAGCACGTTCACGCGCTCCTCGAAGACGAGAAGCTGGACCACCTGCGCGTCACCAGCCACAGCCGCAGCACGGCCGCTGCCATCCAGCGTGCCGTCGAGATCGGCCTCAAGGGGGTCGCCGCATGAGCACCCCTCCGCCCGCAGGCACCATCACCATCGCCGACAAGACGGTCTCCCGCCTCGGGCTCGGCACCATGCGCCTGACCGGCCCCGGCATCTGGGGCGACCCGGACGACCGCGTCACCGCGATCAGCGTGCTCCGCCAAGCCGTCCACACCTACGGCATCACCCACATCGACACCGCCGACGCCTACGGCCCCCACACCGTCGAACACCTCATCCACGACGCCCTGCGCCCCTACCCCGAACACGTACTGATCGCCACGAAGGTAGGCCTGGTACGCCCCGCCCCCGGGACCTGGGTGCCACTGGGCCACCCCGTCTACCTCCGCGCCTGCGTCGAGGCCAGCCTCCGCCGTCTGGAGACCGACCGGCTCGACCTCTGCTACCTCCACCGCATCGACCCCGAGGTACCGCTCGCGGACCAGCTCGGAACCCTCGAAGCACTCCGGACCGAAGGCAAGATCGGCCACATCGGCCTGTCCAAGGTCACCCCGGACACCATCCGGGACGCCGCCAAGTGCATCCGCGTGGCGGCTGTACAGAACGTCCTCAACATGACCGACCGACACGACCCCGCGCTCGAACTCTGCCATGACCTCGACATCCCGTACGTGCTGTACCGGCCGCTCGACGCCGGAAACCTCGCACGCCATACGGACGTCGGCGCAGCACTCCACTGGCTGTTGCAGCTCGGCGCCCACGTCGCCCCGATCCCCGGCACCAGCTCACCGGAACACCTCTACCAGTTCGTGTCCGCAGTGACTGGCGCCTGGGTCTGACACCCGCACTCACGACCAAGTCCATCTCGCGCATCGGGCGATGGTGAACGGGGGAGGGTGCCATCCACCAGCCTCTGTCCAGTAGAAACGCCAATGCACTTGAAGCGCCCTGCAGTGCGGCTGGAATCCGAAGGCGCCGAGACCCCGCGTACGCGGGGACCACAGTGTCCGTACTCCGGCCATTCGGCCTCCCTCGGGACCAACCCCGCGTATGCGGGGACCACGTGCTGTCGGAGCTAATTGACAACGCGCTGCGGGGACCAACCCCGCATGCGCGGGGACCACCTCCCGTCAAGTTCCCGACCAATGTAGCTGGGGGGACCAACCCCGCATGCGCGGGGACCACGAGGTCACTGTCTCTGTTCAGGGCGGGACCCTGGGACCAACCCCGCATGCGCGGGGACCACCTCGCGTGATTCCGTCGCCGTGACCTGGACTCGGGACCAACCCCGCATGCGCGGGGACCACGCATGGACGGCGAAGTACCGGGCGCTGGTCTCGGGACCAACCCCGCATGCGCGGGGACCACGCTCTCGGCGACCCCTGTAACCTCACCGAGCTGGGACCAACCCCGCATGCGCGGGGACCACACGACTTCGTAATCGCCGCTGATGGCAGGGGGGGACCAACCCCGCATGCGCGGGGACCACTGCGAGGGTCATGTAGACGGCGAGGCGGGCGCGGGACCAACCCCGCATGCGCGGGGACCACTGCCAGCGCAGCGTGTCCGGCGGCACCTGCCGGGGACCAACCCCGCATGCGCGGGGACCACCGGCGGCGAGTTCAGAGTGGTGTACCGAACTGGGGACCAACCCCGCATGCGCGGGGACCACAGGAGCTGAACTGGGGGTTTATGTGGCTGCGGGCCCGGTTTTACTCACTTCTATAGAGTCCGGCGAAATGGTCTTTTCTGGCATTTCTCGCACACTGGTCATTCCGGTGATCCTGTTCTCATCAGGCTCTCGGCCCAATCGGATTATCGCGGTGGCTGCTCCAATCCGGTGAAGCGGCGCCCCGGGTGGTCGAGCCCTTCGTCAACGGCAGGTGTGGAAGGAACATCCCACACCTTGCGACGACTTGGCGCGGGAAAAGTCCAGGGCGCGCAATTGCATGGGCCGTTTCAGCCTGCGCGCCTCGGCGACGAGGAGTGTCCCGGAGTCGCCGTATGGCCAGCGAGCACCGCCGACAGGAGCAGGCAGAGGACTACGCTCCCGTGCCATGGCTGAGGTTGCCCGTCGGTGACGACGGGCACCATCGTGCATGCGGCATCGCCGGACGTGTTCGCGCAGCCTTCACGCGCGTGTCCGTCCAGCCCGGACTACGGCCGCCGGTACATGGCCCACCGGGGGCCCGTCTGTGGTGCACGACGAGGGCGTCCCGCTCGGGCTGCGGGTACCTCCGGGAGTTGCTGCGCGGCGTGGCGCCGGGGCGGGGCGACCGGGGCGGGGGGGGCGCCCCCCCCGGCACCCACCAAAGCGCACCTAACGCCCGGACACCCCCCGGCGCGCCCCCCGGCCACCCGGCACC
>NZ_JBHWJI010000036.1:0-18517 GCF_042731515.1 Streptomyces sp. NPDC059850 | reverse complement strand
GGACTTGGGGTTTGGGTGGGGGGTGTTTTGGTTTTTGTGGGGTGGGGGTGTGGGTGGGGGGGGGGGGGCGGGGCGTGCCGGGGGGGGGTGTCGAGCCGCCCACGGCCGGATCCCTCGATCGCGATCGACTCGCCGTCACACCGGCTGGCGCTCCGCCGGGAAGCCGTGCACCCTCGCCGCCGCCACCACGATCAGCACCGGGGCCAGCAGGGCCAGCACGCTCCAGGGGAAGGAGGTCGGGCCGAGGAAGTTGAGGAGGAGGCCGCCTGCTGCGCCGCCTCCGGCCATGGCCGCGTTCCAGAGGGTGACGAGCATGGCCTGGGCCGCGTCCGCCGCCTCGCCGCCCGCGTCGGCCACGGCCGTCTGGAGGAGGGTGGGGGCGCCGCCCCAGCCGAGGCCCCAGAGGGTGACCGCCGCGTAGACGAGGGTCGGGCTGTCCGTCACCAACGACAGGGCGGTGGCCGCCACGGCGAAGAGGACGGTTCCGGCGAGGGTGAGGGCGCGCAGGCGGCGGTCGATGTGGACGCCCACGACCCAGATGGACACCAGGGACGCGGCGCCGAAGACCAGCAGCACCAAGTCGGTCGAGCCGCCCATGCCCAGCCGGTCGAGGAAGGTGGCGATGTACGTGTACAGGATGGTGTGGGCCAGGACGAAGGCGAGGGTGACGAAGAGGACCGGGGCCACCCCCGGCACGGCGAGGGTGCGCCGTACCGACGTACGGGCCTCCGGCCGCTGCCCCGGGTAGTCCGGCGCCAGCGCCGCGATCCAGCCGAGCAGGACGACGGCCAGCGCGGTCATCACCGCGAACGTCACGCGCCAGCCCAGCGCCTGGCCGAGGAAAGTTCCCGCGGGGACGCCCAGCGAGAGGGCGACGGGAATGCCCGTCATCACGATGGCGATCGCCTTGCCCTGCAACGGCACCGGCGCCATCCGCCGCGCGTACCCGGCCAGCAGCGCCCACGCCAGGCCCGCCGCCACCCCGGCGACGAAGCGGGCGACCATGGTCAGGGTGTAGTCCGACGAGGCGGCCGTCACCGTGTTGGCCACGGCGAAGCCCGCCATCGCCGTCAGCAGCAGCAGCCGCTTGCGGCGCCAGCCCGCCGTGGCCGTGGACAGGGGGATGGCCGTGAGTGCGGTGCCGAGCGCGTAGACCGTCACCGACTGGCCCATCGCGGACTCGCCCACCCCCAGATCCCCGCTCATCGCGGGCAGCACCCCGGCGGGCAGCGTCTCGGTCAGGCTGGTCAGGAAAACGGCGGTGGCTAGCGCGAGCAGTGCTGGCAGGGGAAGTTTCTGCGTCATGTACGTATGCTCAAACCCTCACATTGGTGTGAAGGTCAAACAGAGAGGTACCCATGCGCATCGGAGAGCTGTCGGAGCGCACCGGCACATCCCGCCGACTCCTGCGCTACTATGAGGAGCAGGGACTCATCCTCCCCCTCCGCTGCGCCAACGGTTACCGCGCCTACGACGAACGCAACGTCGACCGCGTCCTCCAGATCCGCGGCCTCCTCGACGCGGGCCTCCCCACCCGCATCATCAAGCAGATCCTGCCCTGCCTCGACAAACCCCGCGTCATCCACTTCTCCGACGCCACCCCGGACATGATCGCCACCCTGGAACACGAACGCGACCGCATGACCGAGCGCATCGCCTTCCTGATCCGCAACCGTGACGCGATCGCCGAGTACCTGGCCGTGGTCCGTGATGACGTCAGCGAAGGGAGGCAGGGGAAGGGGGCAGGTGGAGGACCCGCACTCCGTACGGGGGCAGGGTGATGGTGTCGGCCGGGGTGCCGGTGAGGGTCAGGAGACGCGAGGCGGTGACGGTCGGCTTTACGGTCAGTTCGGCCGGGGACTGGCTGACCAGCCAGACGAAGGTGCGGCCGTCGTCGTGGACGAGGCGGTCGACCGCGATGCGGGGGTCGTTCACGGTGACCGGGCGGTGGACTCCGGCGTGGGCGGCGAGCGCGTCGTACAGGGTGGCGGTGGCCTCGGGGTTGACGCGCGGGGTGACCGCGGCCATGTGCTCGATGGGGTAGGTGCAGAAGACGACGGAGCCCTCGCCCACCGCGCGCAGCAGCAGCGCCGGGCGGCCGCGGCCGTCGACGGCCAGCACCTCGGCGCCGTCCGGTTCGACGGGGAGGAAACAACGGGCCCCCGCCGCGCGGAAGGTGAGGCGGGCGCCTTCGGGGAGGGTGCCGAAGGGGCGGGTGAGGGTGAGGGTGATCTCGTCGTCCTCGATGGGGTCGAGCAGGCCGTACTCCAGCTGGTGGCGGACGCCGAAGAGCGCGTTCAGGTGGGCGTACCAGGGGCCGCGCTGTTCGTCGTGGGCGCCGGGGGAGTACGAGACGTAGACGGTCGCGCCGTCGCGGGCCCGCTGCTCCAGGTCGTACCAGGTGGGGGAGAGCAGCTGCTTGGTGGACGGGACGAGCCACAGCCGTACGTCCGTGGGCAGCGGGCCGTCGCTTTCGCGCACCACCGCCGCCGGGGCGTCCGCGAGGCGGGCGGCGACCCAGGCCTGACGGCAGGTCTGCTGGACGTACGCGCGGTCCTCGGGGCGGGTGAAGGGGTACAGCGTGTCGAGGTACGAGGAGACGAGGAGCGCGGTGTCGGCGGGGGCGCGGTGGCAGTGGGCGAAGTCCACCTCGTCCAGGACCCGGGCGAAGGCGGCCAGTTCGAGGAGGGGTGGCTTGGGGGTGCCGTCCGAGGTGGTGAGGCCGAAGTGCATCTCGAAGGCGTGGTGGCGGTACGGGTCCTGGCCGCGCAGCCCGTCGTAGTCGCTGTTGTTCCAGGCGATCCAGCCGGTGGCCCCGGCCAGCAGGCTGTTGTGCAGGGTCTGCCGGTAGTAGCGGGCCGCGCCCGGGCCGGAGGCGAAGTCGGAGCTGACGCCGAACTCCTCCAGGATCACGGGCCGTCGATACGTGCCGGTCAGCTCGCACACCCAGGCCGCCGCGTAGTGCTGGCGCACCGGGTCGTCCTCCATGCGGTAGACGTGCGGGCCGAGGAAGTCGCACAGGTCGGCGGTGTCGCGGAGCCGGAAGCCGTTGTCGTGGCCGGAGTTCTCCAGCCCCCAGGCGCCGTCGCCGAGCGAGACGGGCTGGGTGCCGCCCCCGGCGCGGACGGCGTCCACGACGATCTGGGCCCAGGCGGCGACGGTCTCGCGGTCAGCGGGCGAAGCGGATGTGCCCGGCTCGCGGCCGTAGATCGGCATCTCGTTGGAGACCAGCCACCCGGCGACGGCCGGATGCGCGGCGAAGCGGCGCACGGTCTCGCGGGCGAACCACGCCTGCCGGGCGACCAGCCACACATCGCCGTACAGATCGCGGTCGCCGCGCCAGGACGGGTCCCAGTTCTCGCCGGACATGTGGCCGACCAGGAAGGTGGGCACGGTGGTCATGCCGAGGGCGTGGTGCCGGTCGAGGAAGTCGGCGTAGCGCGCGCACATGTCCTCGTCGAGCCGGTCGGGCGCGGGCATGAAGTCGGGCCAGTAGAAGAAGGACCGGGTCATGGTCAGCCCGTGGTCCCGCAGCACCCGCAGCTCGCCGTCGATCACCTCGCCGTCGTAACTCCGCCACATGAGCGGGCCGCCGGTCCTGGACCAGAAGTTGGCGCCCAGCCAGATGACGGGGCGTTCATCAGAGGTGAGCCGGGCGGAGGGGCGCTGCATCGACGGACTCTCCCTTTGGCCGGTGGGCGCTACGCAAGCAGTGAAGGGCTAAACCGGTTTAGAGTCAACAACATCGACGAGGGTCGCACGAGGGCTGTTTTCGCGTTCTAGATCAATTGAATGTGGCTCTGTACTGCCGGACCTGGGTATTCGACAGATTCGACACGTCCTTACTAAGCCGGTTCAGTCGAGAGGCGCTGTCGGCTCTATTGACACTCTCTGACGGAGCCCCTTAATTTCACGGCGCCGGGATGCGCTGGCATACCGAGCGCGGCCATACCGAGTGCGGCCAGACCGAGGGGGACATCGTGATGTTGATGAGCAGAGGCCGTCCGCGCCGCGCGATCGCCGCGACGGCCGCACTCGCCCTCTCCGGCACCCTGGCCGCCTGCGGCGGCGGTGGCGGCAGCGGCGGTGGGGGCACCGGCGGGGTGCTGACCGTGTCCACGGGGTCCACCGGAAACTTCGTCCGCAACTTCAATCCGTTCGCGCCGCAGCCGCTCCAGTCGACCCACGGAATGATCTACGAGCCGCTGTTCCACTTCAACGCGGCGAAAACCGGCGAGGTCGACCCGTGGCTGGCCACCAAGTACACCTGGGCGGACGACGGGAAATCCATCCGCATCCAGTTACGGACGAATGTCACCTGGAACGACGGAAAGCCGTTCACCGCCGAGGACGTCGCCTACACCTTCCAGATGGCGAAGGACGACAAGGCGCTGAACATGTACGCCCTCCCGGTGGCCTCCGCGACCGCCGAGGGCAAGCACACCGTGGTCGTCACCTTCACCAAGTCCGCTTACACCAAGGAATACTTCCTCCTCGGCAAGTTGAAGATGCTGCCCCGGCACATCTGGTCCAAGCTCTCCGCCAAGGAGAGGACGACCTCGCTCAACCCCAACCCGGTGGGCACCGGCCCCTGGAAGGTGAAATCCGTCAAGGGCACGACACTCGATCTCGCCGCCCGCAAGGACTATTACATCAAGGGCCTTCCGCACTTCAAGATCATGCGCTACCGCGCCTTCACCGGGAACAACGCCGCCAACGCCGCCGTCACCTCAGGGCAGATCGACTGGGCGGGCGGATTCATCCCCGACATCAAGAAGAACTACCTCTCCAAGAACAAGAAGTTCGACCTGGTCAACATTCCGCTGGCCACCACGTCCTTCATCCCCAACGCCCAGCGCGGCCCCACCGCCGACGTCAATGTCCGCAAGGCGATCAGCGCCGCCCTCGACCGCGACTTCATGAACAGAAGCGTGTACGACGGCCAGGCGCCCGCCGCCAACCCCATGGCGCTGCTGCTCCCCAACTACCAGTCCGTCCTCGACCCGTCGCTGAAGGACGCGAAGCTGGAGACCGGACAGGGCAAGGTCGGCGGCTATCTCACCGACTCCGGCTACGCCAAGGGGTCGGACGGCATGTGGCGGAAGGGCGGCAAGAAGCTGTCCGTATCGGTCGAACTCGTCTCCGGCTGGACCGACTACGTCAGCGTCGCCCAGATGGCCAAGGAGCAGCTGAAGAAGGCCGGGATCGACCTCGTCGTCAAGGCCGAGTCGTACGCCCAGTGGTCCAACAACCGCGCCCGAGGCCAGTTCCAGATGCTGCTGGACAACGCCGGATACACCCCCGACCCGCGCGCCTACTACGCCCAGATGCTGGACAGCTCCATCCCACCGAAGATCGGTCAGACGACCAACGTCGGCAACTTCGGCCGCTACGCCAACGCCACCATCGACAAGGCGCTCGACAAGATCGGCGAAACCACCGACCTGAAGAAGCAAAAGCCCTGGTACTACAAGATCCAGCAGGAATTCATCAAGGACATGCCGCTGATTCCGCTCTTCTCCGCACAGAACGAGCAGGAATTCAACGGCAATCGGGTCACCGGCTATCCCACCGAGGACAATCTGTACGCCGCGCCCTCCATCTGGCTCGACCCCGACGGCGGCTGGGTCGCCGCCCGCATCAAGCCAGCCAAGCCAGCAAACAAGCCAGCAAAAGCGGGCAAGTAGCGGCGGGCGGGGGCGGACAGCGTGCGCTACCTCCTGCGCAAGCTCGGCTTCTACGCCGTCGCCGCCTGGATGGCGGTCACCGTCAACTTCTTCCTCCCGCGTCTCATCCCCGGCGACCCGGTCGAGATGATGCTCGCCCGCCAGGCCCAGTCAGGCCCCGTCGAACCAGGCCAGGAAGAGGCCCTGGCGGCCATGCTCGGCCTCGGCCACGGCAACCTCTTCGTCCAGTACGGCGACTATCTGGGCGCGCTCGCCCGCCTCGACTTCGGGCTCTCCGTCACGTACTTCCCGAGCCCGGTCACCGAGGTCGTCGGCGACGCCGTCCCCTGGACCCTCGTCCTGGTCGGCGCCGCCACCCTGCTCAGCGTCGCCCTCGGCCTCACCCTCGGCACCCTGGCCGGATGGCGGCGCGGCAGCTGGTTCGACTCGCTCGTCCCCTCCACCACCTTCCTCGCCGCCATCCCCTACTTCTGGCTCGCCCTGCTGCTCCTCTACCTCTTCGGCCAGGTGTGGGGCGTGCTGCCGCTCGGCGGCGGCTACGACGAGACGCTGGACATCGGCCCGAGCGGCGCGTTCCTGACCTCCGCCGCCGAACACGCCGTGCTGCCCGCCGCCACCATCGTGCTCAGCTCGGTCGGCGGCTGGATGCTCGGCATGCGCAACATGATGGTCTCCACCCTGGCCGAGGACTATGTGGTCGCCGCCGAGGCCAAGGGGCTGCCGCCGCGCACGATCATGGTCGGGTACGCGGCCCGCAACGCCGTGCTGCCCTCGGTCGCCGGATTCGCCATCTCGCTCGGCTTCATCGTCAGCGGCTCGCTCGTCATGGAGATCGTCTTCTCGTATCCGGGCATGGGCTTCACCCTGCTCCAGGCCGTGCAGAACACCGACTATCCGCTCATGCAGGCCGTGTTCCTCGTCATCACCTTCGGCGTGCTCGCCGCCAACTTCCTGGTGGACCTGGTGTACGGCTTCGTCGACCCCCGCACCAGGCAGGCCCGATGACACCTCCGATGACCACGCCACGGGCGACCGGCCGAGGCTGGCTGCGGCCCGCCCTGCGCTCCCGCCGCTTCGCCGCAGGACTCGCCCTGCTCACCGTCTTCGTCCTCACCGCCGGCTTAAGCCCCTGGCTGGTCGGGGACCCGGACGCCTTCACCACCGACCTCGGTCAGCCACCCTCCGGCGCACACTGGCTCGGCACCACCCAGACCGGTCAGGACGTCCTCGCCCAGCTCGTCGTCTCCGCCCGTGGCACGCTCCTGATCGGCGCCGCCTCCGCGCTCATCGCGACCGCCGTCTCCGTCGTCGTCGGGATCGGCGGCGGCTTCCTCGGCGGGCTCGCGGACGAGGCGCTGTCCCTGATCAGCAACGTGTTCCTGGTCATCCCCGGGCTGCCGCTGGTCATCGTCGTCTCCGCGTACGTCAAGGGCGGCGGCGCCTGGTCCACCATCCTCGTCATCGCCCTGACCAGCTGGGCCGCCTCCGCCCGGGTGCTGCGTGCCCAGACGCTGTCGCTGCGCACCCGCGACTACGTCCTGGCGGCGCGGGTGTACGGGGAGAAGCGGTGGCGGATCGTGCTGGTGGAGATCCTGCCCAACGAACTCGCCATCATCGTCTCCCAGTTCATCTTCGCGGTGATCTTCGCGATCCTCACCCAGGCGGGGCTCGCGTTCCTGGGCCTCGCCGACCCGTCCCACCTCACCTGGGGCACGATGCTCTACTTCGCCCAGAACGCGGAGGCCCTGACCAGCGGCGCCTGGTGGTGGTTCATCCCGCCCGGCCTGTGCGTGGCCGCCCTCGGCACGGCCCTGTCGCTGATCAGCTTCGGGCTTGACGAGGTCCTGGACCCACGGCTGCGGGTACGGAAGGTGAGCCGATGACCGACGATGTGGTGCTGCGCGCCGAGCACATCAGCGTGACGTACGAGGGCGAACGCCCCACCCACGCCGTCCGCGACGTCAGCTTCGAGCTGCGGCGCGGCGAACTCCTCGGCATCGCGGGCGAGTCCGGCTGCGGCAAGTCGACGCTCGCGTACGCCGTCGCCCGCATGCTGGCGCCCCCGGCGCGGCTCACCGGCGGGCGGGTCACCCACCGCGACCGCACCGGGGCCAAAACGGATCTGCTCGCGCTGGAGGGGGAGGCGCTGCGGGCCTTCCGCTGGTCCCGGCTGTCCGTCGTCTTCCAGTCCGCCATGAACGCGCTCAACCCGGTGACCACCGTGGGCCGCCAGTTCGACGACATCTTCCGCGCCCACCGCCCCGGCATGCGCCGCCCCGAGCGGTACGAACGCGCCCGCGCCCTCCTCGACATGGTCGGCATCGACCCGGCCCGGGTGCGGGCGTATCCGCACGAGCTGTCCGGCGGCATGCGGCAGCGCGTCGTCATCGCCATGGCGCTCGCGCTCGAACCCGAGATCGTCATCATGGATGAGCCGACGACCGCGCTCGACGTCGTCGTCCAGCGCGAAATCCTGGACGAGGTGCAGCGGCTCCGCGACGACCTCGGCTTCAGCGTCGTCTTCATCACCCATGACCTGTCGCTGCTGCTGGAGATCAGCGACCGGCTGGCCGTGATGTACGCGGGCTCGATCGTCGAGTACGGCCCGTCCGAGCGCATCGCCGCCGACCCCGCCCACCCCTACACCCAGGGCCTGCTGCGCTCCTTCCCGGACCTCGCGGGCGAACGCCGCGCCCTGCGGGGCATCCCCGGCACCCCGCCGGACCTGCGCGACGCGCTGCCCGGCTGCCCCTTCGCCGCGCGCTGCGAGCACGCCTTCGCGCCGTGCGGCACGACGCCCCCGCCCCTCGTCCCCCTTGTCCCCCTGGCCCCGGGCACCTCCGCCGCCTGCCACCTCCACGCGGTGGCGGGCGCGGGTACGGGCCTCCTACCGGAAGGGCGGCAGCCGTGACCGCACCCGCGCTGGACGTCCAGAACCTCACCGTCGACTTCCCGCAGCGCGGCCGGGTGCCGTTCCGGGCCGTGGACCGGGTGTCGTTCGCGCTGCACGCCGGGCGCACGCTCGCGCTCGTGGGCGAGTCCGGGAGCGGCAAGTCGACCGTCGTACGGGCCCTGTCGCGGCTGGTGGCGCCCACCGAGGGGGAGGTGCGGCTGGGCGGGGCGCGGCGCACGCGCGGGAAGGAGTACCGGCGGGCCGTCCAGATGGTGTTCCAGGACCCGTTCGCCTCGCTCAACCCCGCGCACACCGTCGGCCACCACCTGATCCGCCCGCTCCTGGTCAACGGCCGGGCGCGGCGCGGGGCGGACGCCGAGGCGCAGGCGTACGAACTGCTGCGGTCGGTCAACCTGACGCCCGCCGACGACATGGCGCGCAAGCGCCCGTACGAGCTGTCGGGCGGGCAGCGGCAGCGCGTCGCGATCGCCCGCGCGCTGGCGCCGGGGCCCGGGGTGCTGCTGGCCGACGAGCCGGTGTCGATGCTGGACGTGTCGATCCGGCTGGAGATCCTGGGGCTGCTGGACCGGCTCAAGGACGAGCGCGGGCTCGCCCTGCTGTACGTCACGCACGACCTGGCCACCGCCCGGCACTTCGCCTCCGAGGTGATGGTCATGTACCGGGGGGAGATCGTGGAGCGCGGCCCCAGCGACGAGGTGATCCTCGCGCCCCGCCATCCGTACACCCAGGCGCTGGCCGCCGCCGCGCCCAGCTCGGCCGCCGGTCGCGCACGGGCCCGGGCGGCCCGCGCCGAGCGGCTGGCGGGGCGGGCGCGGCGGGACGCGGAGCGGCGGGAGGTGGTGGTCGGGGACGGCTGCCGGTACCGGCCGCGCTGCCCGTTCGCCATGGACGCCTGTACGCGGCGGCCGCCCGAAACGGAGGTGGGCCCGGGCCATCGCTCGCTTTGTTGGTTACGGACGGACACGAAGGACAGCGTTGCCGACTCCTCTGCGTAGTTTGTCCGGACAACAGAACTTCACGACTTCCCGTCATCTGTTCATCCGGCTACGCTCGCCCCGTGGCAAAGCAGGAAGAAGACACCTCCGGCGGGGCGGAAGCGCTCCAGTTCAGCGTGGACCGCAGCAGCCCGGTCCCGCTCTACTTCCAGCTGTCCCAGCAGCTCGAGTCGGCCATCGAAAAGGGGCGGCTGGCACCGGGGAGCCTGCTCGGCAATGAGATCGAGCTGGCCGGGCGGCTCGGGCTGTCCCGCCCCACCGTCCGCCAGGCCATCCAGTCCCTGGTCGACAAGGGGCTGCTGGTGCGGCGCCGAGGCGTCGGCACCCAGGTGGTGCACAGCCAGGTCAAGCGCCCCCTGGAGCTGAGCAGCCTCTACGACGACCTGGAGGCCGCGGGCCAGCGCCCCGCGACCCGGGTGCTGCTGAACACCACCGAGCCCGCCTCCGCCGAGGTCGCCGCCGCCCTCGGCATCGCGGAGGGCACCGAGGTGGTGGTGATCGAGCGGCTGCGGCTGGCGCACGGCGAGCCCATGGCGCACCTGTCCAACCGGCTCCCGGCCGGGCTGCTCAAGCTGGACAGCGCCGAGCTGGAGGACACCGGCCTCTACCGGCTGATGCGCGCCGCGGGGATCACCCTGCACAGCGCCCGCCAGGCGGTCGGCGCCCGCGCGGCCAGTGCCGACGAGGGCAAGCAGCTCGGCGAGCCCGAGGGCGCACCGCTGCTGACCATGGAGCGGACCACCTTCGACGACACGGGCCGGGCGGTTGAGTTCGGCTCGCACACCTACCGCGCCTCGCGTTACGCGTTCGAGTTCCAGCTGCTCGTACGCCCCTGATCCCCGGCCCCGCCAGCCCCCCACCACCCCGGTCGCGCCCGGTAACGGATACTTGGCGGCGGCCGGGGCCGATCATGTCGTTCCCGGCCACCGACATGAAACGGGACAAGAGGGACGAGGCTTCTTCGTGGCCAGAGTTGGGACAAGGGCACGCGCGCTGACCGCCGCCGTGCTGGCGACACTGCTGGGCACGGCCCTGGCGGGGTGCAGCAGTACGGGCGGCCTGCGGGCCGAGCAGCGGGCCGCCCAGGCGGCCTCGGGGCACGCGGCGGTCAACACCCCGCGGATGACCTTCGCCATGGTCACCCACTCCGGCGACGGCGACACCTTCTGGGACATCGTGCAGAACGGTGCCAAGCAGGCCGCCGTCAAGGACAACGTCAAGTTCCTCTACGCCCACAATAAGGAGGGCAAGGAACAGGCCCAGCTGGTCCAGTCGTACATCGACCAGAAGGTCGACGGCCTGATCGTCACCCTCGCCAAGCCCGACGCCATGAAGTCCGTCGTGCGGCGCGCCGTGAAGGCCGGAATACCGGTGATCACGGTCAACTCCGGGTCCGCGGAGTCCAAGAAGTTCGGCGCGCTCAGCCACGTCGGCCAGGACGAGACCATCGCGGGCGAGGCCGTCGGTGAGGAGCTGAACAAGCGCGGCCGCAAGAAGGCCCTGTGCGTCCTGCACGAGCAGGGCAACGTGGGTCACGAGCAGCGCTGCGACGGCGCGGCCGAGACCTTCGACGGAAAGCTCCAGAAGATCTACGTCGAGGGCACCAACATGCCCGACGTGGAGTCCTCCATCGAGGCCAAGCTCCAGTCCGACGAGGACATCGACACCGTCCTCACCCTCGGCGCGCCGTTCGCCGACACCGCCGCCCAGGCCGCCGAGCAGTCGGGCAGCAAGGCCGAGATCGACACCTTCGACCTCAACGCGAAGGTCGCGGCCGGGCTGGAGGACGGCACGCTGGGCTTCGCCGTCGACCAGCAGCCGTACCTCCAGGGGTACGAGGCGGTCGACCTGCTCTGGCTCCAGCGGTACAACGCCGATGTGCTGGGCGGCGGCAAGCCGGTCCTGACCGGCCCGCAGATCGTCTCCAAGGACGACGCCAAGAAGCTGGCCGCGTTCACGAAGCGGGGCACCCGATGAGCGCGACGGACACGTCAGAGGCGACGGAAACCGAGAAGGCCGACCCGCGCCCGGTGACGCGGACCCCGCTGCTCCGCCGCCTCGCGGGCCGCCCGGAGCTGGGCGCTGTCGTCGGCGCCGCCGCCGTCTTCGTCTTCTTCGCGGTCGCCGCCGACGCCTTCCTCCAGTGGTCGAGCTTCAGCACCGTGCTGTACGCCTCGTCCACCATCGGGATCATGGCGGTGCCGGTCGCGCTGCTGATGATCGGCGGCGAGTTCGACCTGTCGACCGGTGTGCTCGTCACCTCGTCCGCGCTGATCTCCTCGATGTTCTCGTACCAGATGACGGCGAACGTCTGGGTCGGCGCCGGGGTGTCCCTGCTGGCCACCCTCGCCATCGGCTTCTTCAACGGCTATCTGCTGGTGCGCACCAATCTGCCGAGCTTCATCATCACGCTCGGCACCTTCCTGATCCTCCAGGGCTGCAACCTGGGCTTCACCAAGCTGATCAGCGAGACCGTCTCCACGAAGACCATCGCCGACATGGAGGGCTTCCCCTCCGCGCGCCAGGTCTTCGCCTCCCACCTGACCATCGGCGATGTGGAAATCCAGATCACCGTGGTGTGGTGGTTCGCCCTGATCGCGCTCGCCACCTGGATCCTGCTGCGCACCCGCGCCGGGAACTGGATCTTCGCGGTGGGCGGGGCCAAGGAGGCGGCCCGCGCGGTCGGCGTGCCGGTGAACCGCGTCAAGATCGGGCTCTATATGGGCGTCGCGCTGGCGGCCTGGATCTCCGGTCAGCATCTGCTGTTCAAGTACGACACCGTCCAGTCCGGCGAGGGCGTCGGCAACGAGCTGCTGTACATCATCGCGGCCGTCATCGGCGGCTGCCTGCTGACCGGCGGCTACGGCTCGGCGGTCGGCGCCGCCGTCGGCGCGTTCATTTTCGGCATGACGAACAAGGGCATCGTGTACGCGCAGTGGGGCGCGGACTGGTTCAAGTTCTTCCTCGGGGCGATGCTGCTGCTCGCCACGCTGCTCAACTGGTGGGTCCGCAAGCGGGCGGAGGCAAGCGCATGACCACGACAGGGACCACGACCGACACTCCGCTGATCGCGCTGCGCGACATCGGCAAGTACTACGGCAACGTCAAGGCCCTGGAGGGTGTCTCGCTCGACGTCCACGCCGGGCGGATCACCTGTGTCCTCGGCGACAACGGCGCGGGCAAGTCCACCCTCATCAAGGTCGTCGCCGGGCTGCACCAGCACGACGAGGGCACCATCGCGGTCGACGGGCAGGAGACCCGGCTCGGCTCGCCGCGCGAGGCGCTGGACCGGGGCGTCGCCACGGTCTACCAGGACCTGGCCGTCGTCCCGCTGATGCCGGTGTGGCGGAACTTCTTCCTCGGCTCCGAGCTACGCAAGGGCCGGGGCCCCTTCGCCCGCCTCGACGTGGCCGCGATGCGCGAGACCACCCACCGTGAGCTGCTGCGCATGGGCATCGACCTGCGCGACGTCGACCAGCCCATCGGCACCCTCTCGGGCGGTCAGCGCCAGTGTGTGGCGATCGCCCGCGCGGTCCATTTCGGTGCCAAGGTCCTGGTCCTGGACGAGCCGACGGCGGCGCTGGGCGTCAAGCAGTCCGGGGTGGTCCTCAAGTACGTCGCCGCCGCGCGCGACGCCGGGCTCGGCGTGGTACTGATCACACATAACCCCCACCACGCCTACCTGGTCGGCGATCGCTTCGTCCTTCTCAAGCGAGGCGCGATGGCGGGCAGCCACGCCAAGGACGAGATCACTCTGGACGAGCTGACCCGCCAGATGGCAGGCGGCAGCGAGCTGGAACAGCTCACCCACGAGCTGGCCCGGTAAGCGCCTTGGGGGCGGGGCTTGCCATGCACCGCGAGGCGCTGTTGAGGCACAATCGCACGGCGGGCCCCACCCGCTTCATGACCACCGCACGCCGAGGCCCCGGCCTCCCGAGACACCCGCAGGGACGACGAACTCTTGCGAGCACGCACCCGCAGCGACCGCACCTCCCGCACCGGTGAAGGGGCCGGCCGATGAGCATCTACCGCGAAAGAGTGCACCGGGGCTCGGCCCGGGCCACCGTGCTGCGGACCGTCGGCACGCGCGAGCGCCGCTCGCATCTGAGCGCGCCCCGGGTCCCCACCGTCGGCATCGACATCGGCGGCACGAAGGTGATGGCCGGGGTCGTCGACGCCGACGGCAACATCCTGGAGAAGGTCCGCACCGAGACGCCCGACAAGTCCAAGAGCCCGAAGGTGGTTGAGGACACGATCACCGAACTCGTCCTGGACCTGTCCGACCGGCACGATGTGCACGCGGTCGGCATCGGGGCGGCGGGCTGGGTGGACGCGGACCGCAACCGGGTCCTGTTCGCGCCGCACCTGTCCTGGCGCAATGAGCCGCTGCGTGACCGGCTGGCCGAGCGGCTGGCCGTGCCGGTCATGGTCGACAACGACGCGAACGCGGCCGCGTGGGCCGAGTGGCGCTTCGGCGCCGGGCGCGGCGAGGACCACCTCGTCATGATCACGCTGGGTACCGGGATCGGCGGCGCGATCCTGGAGGACGGCCAGGTCAAGCGCGGCAAATACGGGGTCGCGGGCGAGTTCGGCCATATGCAGGTCGTCCCCGCCGGACACCGCTGCCCGTGCGGCAACCGGGGCTGCTGGGAGCAGTACAGCTCCGGGAACGCGCTGGTCCGGGAGGCCCGTGAGCTGGCGGCCGCCGAGTCGCCGGTGGCGTACGGGATCACCGACCGGGTCGGCGGCAACATCCAGGAGATCACCGGGCCGCTGATCACCGAGCTGGCCCGGGACGGCGATGCCATGTGCATCGAACTCCTCCAGGACATCGGCCAGTGGCTGGGCGTCGGCATCGCCAACCTCGCCGCCGCCCTCGACCCGTCCTGCTTCGTGATCGGGGGTGGCGTCAGCGCCGCCGACGATCTGCTGATCGGCCCGGCCCGGGACGCGTTCCGGCGCACCCTGACGGGCCGCGGCTACCGGCCGGAGGCCCGTATCGTCAAGGCCCAGCTGGGGCCCGAGGCGGGGATGGTCGGCGCCGCCGACCTCGCCCGGCTCGTCGCCCGCCGCTTCCGCCGCGCGACCCGCCGCCGGGTCGAACGGTACGAGCGCGCCGGGTTCTCCTCCCCGCTGCGGCTGGCGCCGCGCGGTCAGGCAGGCCGCGAATGAGCGCCGCGGAGCAGCACGAGCACCCCGGCGTGTCCGCCGGTGACTCCGGTAAGGGCGGCGGTGAGGGCGGTGCGGGCCGCAGCCCGGTGCGCCGCTGGCTCAGGGGCGTGATCATCTTCCTGCTGATCGCGATCCCGGCGGGCTATCTGGCGATTTCCGCCTCCCAGAGCCGCGACGGCGGCTCGGAGAAGGTCCAGGCGGCCAAGGCCAAGGGCCTGTCCGCGGGCTATCCGTCCCGGGTGCAGCGGCGCATCTACGACGTTCCGGTTCCGCAGCACTCGCGCAAGGTCGCCTCCTTCGAGACGAACTCGTGGAAGACCAGCTCGCTGTACGTGCAGTTCGTCACCTCCCGCGACGGACTCGACCGCTTCCTGGCCAAGCTCGGCACCCGGCCGTCCGCGCTGGAGAAGGGCGCGGTGACGATCACCGGCGAGCAGGCGAAGAAGGTCGGCTGGCAGGTCGGAGCGGCCGGTCACGACTGGTCCGGAATGGTGATCAAGCAGAAGGAACCGCAGCCCAAGCTGCGTATTACGGTCAGGAACGACAACCCGTCCCATCCGAAGGTCTACGTGGTCTCCACCGTCACGCCGTAGGGACCGCTACGACGTTCGGGATACCGTTTCCGGTGTGAGCGAGACCAAGACACTTCAGTACCGGACCGACGGCCCCGAGGACGGGCCCGTACTCGTCCTCGGCCCGTCGCTGGGCACGACCTGGCACATGTGGGACCGCCAGATACCCGAGCTGTCCCGCCACTGGCGCGTCCTCCGCTTCGACCTCCCGGGCCACGGCGGCTCGCCCGCCCACCCCGCCCCGTCCGTCGCGGAGCTGGCCGCCCGGCTGCTGGCCACCCTCGACATGCTGGGCATCGACCGCTTCGGCTACGCGGGCTGTTCGCTCGGCGGGGCCATCGGCGCCGAACTGGCGCTACGACATCCCCTGAGAGTGGGCTCACTCGCTCTCGTCTCCGCCTCCCCGCGCTTCGGCACCGCCGACTCCTTCCGGCAGCGCGGCGTCGTGGTCCGCACCAACGGCCTCGACCCGATCGCCCGCGCCACCCCCGAGCGCTGGTTCACCCCCACCTTCTCCGCCGCTCAGCCCGCCATCGTCGACTGGGCCGTCCAGATGGTCCGTACGACCGACCCCGGCTGCTACATCGCCGCGTGCGAGGCGCTGGCCGCCTTCGACATCCGGCCCGAGCTGGGCCGGATCGGCATCCCCACGCTGGTGCTGGCGGGGGCCGAGGACCAGGTCACCCCGGCCGCCGACGCCCGCGTCCTGGTCGCGGGCATACCCGACGCCCGGCTCGCGCTCGTCCCCGGCACGTCCCATCTGGCGCCCGTCGAGCAGCCCGCCGCCGTCACCGATCTGCTCGTACGACACTTCTCCAGCTCGTGGCAGTCCTCGGACCACCCCACCGGGATGACGGCGGTCTCCGCCCCGTCCGTCAAGCCCGTGCTGACGCCCGTGCCGCCGCCGATCACCGCGCCCGCCCCGCCGCGTGCCGCCCCGGCCGCCGCCGCGCCCGCCGGGCCGCCCGTCGAGATCGGCTACAGCCAGCCGTCCGAGCCGCTGGGTGACGGCCGCGCCGACCGCTACGACCAGGGCATGAAGGTCCGGCGCGAGGTGCTGGGCGATGCCCATGTGGACCGCGCGGAGTCGCAGGTCGACGAGTTCACCGGCGACTTCCAGGACTTCATCACTCGCTATGTGTGGGGCGAGGTGTGGACCCGGCCCGGCATCGACCGCCGCACCCGCAGCGTGATCACCCTCACCGCCATGGCCGCCCGTGGCCACCTCGACGAGCTGGCCTTCCACACCCGGGCCGCGCTGCGGAACGGGCTGACGCCGACCGAGATCAAGGAAGTGCTGCTGCACACCGGCGTCTACTGCGGGGTGCCCGCCGCCAACTCGGCCTTCGCCGTCGCCCAGCGGGTCATCCGCGAGGAGACCAGTCCCGAAGAGTGATTCGGGTGGTGGGGGAGGACAATGATCCCCATGAAGCTCACGAAGAAGGGCCACGCCTGCGTCCACCTGGAAAAGGACGGGCAGCGGCTCGTCATCGACCCCGGAGGGGTCAGCGAAGAGGACGCGGCGGTCGGCGCGGACGCGATCCTGGTCACCCATGAGCACTTCGACCACTTCAACGAGGAGCGGCTGCGGGCGGCGCTCGACGCCAACCCCGGTGCGCGGATCTGGACCCTGGCCAGTGTCGCCGGACAGATCGCGGCGGCGTTCCCCGGGCGGGTGCACACGGTCGGCGAGGGCGACACCTTCACGGCGGCCGGGTTCGAGGTCGAGGTGCACGGCCAGCTGCACGCCGTCATCCACCCCGACATCCCCCGGATCACGAATGTCGGCTACGTCGTCGACGGCTCGGTCTTCCACCCCGGCGACGCGCTCACCGTCCCGGACCGTCCTGTGGAGACGCTGCTGCTGCCGTTGCACGCGCCGTGGAACAAGTTCTCCGAGATCCTCGACTATGTGCGGGAGGTCGCGCCGCGGCGGGCGGTCGACATCCACGATGCGCTGCTGTCCGATCTGGCGCCGATGGTCTACGGCCGGATGCTGGGCCCGGATGGGCCGGGTACGGGCGGCGCCGAGCACATCCGCCTGACCCCGGGTGAGAGCCTGCCTCTCTGAGCGCTCCGAGGGTTGTCAGACCCGGGATGTAAGTTGTCCCCCATGCGCATCGCGACCTGGAACGTCAATTCGATCACTGCCCGGCTGCCCCGGCTGCTCGCCTGGCTGGAGAGCAGCGGCACGGATGTGCTGTGCGTCCAGGAGACCAAGTGCGCCGAGGCCGCGTTCCCGTATGAGCCGCTGCGCGAGCTGGGCTACGAGGCGGCGGTCAACGCCACCGGCCGGTGGAACGGCGTGGCCGTCCTCTCCCGGGTCGGCCTCACCGACGTGGTCTCCGGCCTCCCCGGCGGCCCCGACTACGAGGGTGACCAGGAGCCCCGTGCCATAGCCGCCACGTGCGGTGCCGTGCGGGTCTGGTCGGTCTACGTGCCCAATGGCCGTGAGATCGGCCACCCCCACTACGACTACAAGCTGCGCTGGCTGGACGTGCTGCGGGAGGCTGTGACCGAGGACGCGAAGGGCTCCCGGCCCTTCGCCGTCCTCGGCGACTTCAACGTCGCCCCGACGGATGACGATGTCTGGGACCGCACCCGCTTCGACGGCCTCACGCATGTGACGGACAAGGAGCGCGAGGCCCTGACCGCCCTGCGCGGCGCGGGTCTGTCGGACGTCGTCCCCCGCCCCCTGAAGTACGACCACCCCTTCACGTACTGGGACTACCGGGAGCTGTGCTTCCCGAAGAACCGCGGTATGCGGATCGACTTGGTGTACGGCAACGAGCCGTTCGCCGGTGCGGTCGCTGACGCGTACGTGGACCGCGAGGAACGAAAGGGCAAGGGCGCCTCCGACCACGCCCCGGTGGTGGTCGACGTCCAGCCGTAACCCGTGTGCGGCCGCCCGGGGTGCCCCTGCCGCGGGCGCGGCCCGGCGGTGTGCCGCACCGGGGTGCCCCCGGAGGTCTCGCGGGCGGGCGCGGCCCGGTGCGGTGCGCCTTACCGGGGTGCCCCCGGGGATTTCGTACGCGGGCGCGGCCCGGTGGCCGGGTTGTGCCCACCCGTCCCGCCCCGCGGAACGATTGCCCACAACCGGGGGGCCAACCCGACGGCGTGGCCTCGGGACCGGGCCGGGGTCCAGGGGCGGAGCCCCGGTGTCGGGTAGGGGCGGGG
>NZ_JBHWJI010000035.1:17149-98480 GCF_042731515.1 Streptomyces sp. NPDC059850 | reverse complement strand
ACTAACCTTTGTGTGGGGGGCTTTTTTTTTTTAAAACCCACCCGCCGCGTTGGGATTTTTTTTGGTGTCGTTCTCCCCGCGGGCATTTGCCGGGGGGGGGGGGGTGGGGGCCGCGCCCCCCCGCCCCCCGGCGAAGGCACTCCCCTACGCGGGGGCGCCCGAGGTGTAGCGCCGCAGCAGCGGCGACAGCACCAGCACCGACTTGGTGCGCTCCACGAACGGTTCGCCCGCGATCCGCTCCAGCACCCGCTCGAAGTGGCGCATATCGGCGGCGAACACCTGGACGACGGCGTCCGCGTCGCCGGTCACGGTCGACGCGGACGCCACCTCCGGGTAGCGCGACAGGCCTCGGCGGATGTCGTCGGGCGCGGTGTTGTGGCGGCAGTACAGCTCGACGAACCCCTCGGTCTCCCAGCCCAGCGCCGCCGGGTCCACCCGTACGGTGAAGCCGGTGATGGCGCCGTCGGCCCGCAGCCGGTCCACCCGCCGTTTGACGGCGGGGGCGGACAGGCCGACCTGTTCGCCGATGTCGGCGTAGGAGCGGCGGGCGTCTTCGGCTAGGGCGTGGACGATGCGTTCGTCAAGGTCGTTCAGTCGCACTGAGGGGGTGTCACTTCTCTGCTGTGGCCAGTCGGGATCGGCGCATGCCGTATGCGAAGTACAGCACAAGGCCGACGGCCATCCAGACACCGAAGACCACCCAGGTCACCATCTCCAGACTGTTCATCATCCACAGGCACAGCCCGAAGCCGATGAGTGGGAAGAGCGGCGACAGCGGCACCCGGAAGGTCCGCGGCATGTCGGGACGGCGCCGCCGCAGCACGATCACGGCGATGTTGACCAGCGCGAACGCGAAGAGCGTGCCGATGCTGGTGGCGTCGGCGAGCTGGCCGAGCGGGATCGCGGCGGCCAGGACGCCGCAGAAGAGCGAGACGATCACGGTGTTGGCGCGCGGCACCTGGGTCCCCGGGTGGATCTTGGAGAAGACCGGCGGCACCAGCCCGTCGCGGGACATCGCGAAGAGGATGCGGGTCTGGCCGTAGAGCACGGTCAGCACCACGGAGGCGATCGCGACGACGGCACCGGCCGCCAGCACCACGGCCCAGAAGCTCTGACCGGTGACGTCCTCCATGATCCCGGCGAGCGCGGCCTCGGTGCCCTCGAACTTCTTCCACGGCAGGGCGCCCACCGCGACCGCCGCGACCAGGCAGTACAGCGCGGTGACGATGACGAGCGAGAGCATGATCGCGCGCGGCAGGTCGCGCTGCGGGTTCTTGGCCTCCTCGCCCGCCGTGGAGGCGGCGTCGAAGCCGATGTACGAGAAGAAGAGGGTGGCCCCGGCGGCGCTGACACCCGCCATGCCCAGCGGCATGAACGGCGTGTAGTTCCCGGCCCGGATGCCGGTGAAGGCGACGGCGCAGAACAGGATCAGCGCGGCGATCTTCACCCCGACCATGATCGCGTTGGCCCGGGCGCTCTCCTTGGCGCCGCCCAGCAGGAACGCCATGGACAGCAACACCACCAGCAGCGCGGGCAGGTTGAAGACGCCGCCATCGCCGGGCGGGGCGGCCAGCGCGTCGGGGATGGTGATGCCGAGCGTGCCGTCCAGCAGTTCGTTGAGGTACTGCCCCCAGCCGACGGCGACGGCCGCGACGGAGACGCCGTACTCCAGGATCAGACACCAGCCGCACACCCAGGCGACCAGCTCGCCCATGGTCGCGTAGGCGTACGAGTACGAGGACCCGGAGACCGGGATCGTGCCCGCCAGTTCCGCGTACGAGAGCGCGGAGAACAGCGCGGTGAGACCGGCTATGACGAACGACACGATGACCGCGGGGCCCGCGTCCGGTACCGCCTCGCCGAGGACGACGAAGATGCCGGTGCCCAGCGTCGCGCCGATGCTGATCATGGTCAGCTGCCAGACGCCCATGGAGCGCCGCAGGCTCCCGCCCGCACCCTGGCCACCCTCGGCGACCAGCCGCTCCACCGGTTTGCGCCGCATCAGGCGGGCGCCTAGCCCACCGGCCGGAGGACCTGACTCCGGTCGCTGGGGGGTGGGAGGGGCTGTGCCGTGCTCCAACACGTGGGGGGCTCCTTAATCGCTGCCATCGGCGTAGGTATCTGGTGGCGTACGACCGAACGCGGGCATAGGGATGCCCGGGTGACAAATCCGCAGATGGGAATCGCCGAGCAGTCGGTCCCCGCCACTCAGCGTTAGCGCAAGACCCTATGAGTCGTCCGGCCGCGGCCGTAATGCACCATCCTTGCGCATACGTGTCCGATCATTGCGCGCGGGGGCGCTCGCCAGGGAATCATTGCGACACCCGTGCGCGGGTCACCCCCCGGTTCACCCGAATGCCGCGATACGGCACCAATTTGGCGGTCGTTGGTGGGGACGTGACGACTGACAGGCTGCAGCCCCCTGACCACGCTCCGCTTACGGCCGAACCCGTGTTCCGGGCCCGGGACCACGGGCCCTCGGGTCACGGGTCTTCGGAGGACGAGCGGTTCCCGCACGACTACCCCCTCGAATACTGTTCGAGGGTCTGGGAGGACTTCCTCAAGACGCTGGGCAGGATCGAGGACGACTTCCTCCAGCGCTCCGGCCCGGCGGAGCCGGGCGTCGAGGCGGGCGTCCAGGCATGACGTACACCGAGCCGAGGCCGGGCGGCTACGGGCCCCACCCCACCGGCCACCGCCCGCCCCCCGACCCCGCGGAGCGGTTCGACACGGGCGTCGCGTACCAGATGAATCCTTTCCCCCTGCCGGACCCGGATTCCCTGGAGGGCCGCTGGGACCTGGAGGGAGACCTGGCGCGGCTGCTCCAGAGCACCGGGGCCATCCCCACCGTCCCGGCCCCGGCGCCCGGTCCCGTCCCCGGGCCTATCCCCGGTGCTGTGCCCGGCCCCATCCCCGGTTCCGTCCCAGGCCCTGTCCCCGGTGCCGTCCCCTTCGAGTTCGAGGATCCGGTGCACTCCACCGGCCCGGTCCCCCTCACAACCCCCTCGCCCACCCACGTGCGCGGGCGCGGCAAGCGCCGCCGGGTCCGTTTCCGGCTGCCGACCATGCCGTGGCTCCAGATGATCAGCCTGATCTTCGCGGCGATGACCACCGTGATCGTCGCCATGCTGAGCGTGCTGGGCGGGATGATCTCGTACCGCCCGCTGCGCTATCTGGCCTCCCCCAGCACCTCGGAGTCCATGGCGGCGTGGTGGCCCCTGCTGGTCTACGGGCCGTGGCTGGTCGCCTCGCTGTCCGTGCTGCGGGCCGCGCTGCACCGCCGCGGGGCGGCGCACTCCTGGGTGGTGGTCGTGCTCTTCTCGACGATCGCGGTGTTCCTGTGCGTCGCGCACGCCCCCAGGAACGCGCCCAGCATGGCCGTCGCCGGTCTCCCCCCGGTCGCCGCGCTGGTCTCGTTCCACCAGCTGGTACGTCAGATCACCCTCACCAGCCCGCCCCGGCACGCCCTGCCCCGCCGGGGCGGTGACCCGCGAGGCGTCATCCGGTGATGCGGTGAAGCGACATGACGGTGGCCCCACTCACCCGAGCCGAGTGGGGCCACCGTCATGTGCTCATGTGCCTACTCCCAGCTGGCGTGCAGCGGCTTGCCCTCGGCGTAGCCCGCCGCGCTCTGTACGCCGATCACGGCGCGCTCGTGGAACTCCTCCAGCGAGCCCGCGCCCGCGTAGGTGCAGGAGCTGCGCACGCCCGCGATGATCGAGTCGATCAGGTCCTCGACGCCCGGCCGGGACGGGTCCAGGAACATCCGCGAGGTCGAGATGCCCTCCTCGAACAGCGCCTTGCGGGCGCGCTCGTAGGGCGACTCCTCGCTGGTGCGGCTGCGCACGGCGCGCGCGGACGCCATGCCGAAGCTCTCCTTGTACGGCCGCCCGTCGGCGGCGTGCTGGAGGTCGCCAGGGGACTCGTACGTCCCCGCGAACCACGAGCCGACCATCACGTTGGACGCCCCGGCCGCCAGCGCCATCGCCACGTCGCGCGGGTGCCGGATCCCGCCGTCCGCCCAGACGTGCTTGCCCAGCTTCCGCGCCTCGGCGGCGCATTCCAGGACCGCCGAGAACTGCGGGCGGCCCACGCCGGTCATCATGCGGGTGGTGCACATGGCGCCCGGTCCGACGCCGACCTTGACGATGTCGGCGCCCGCCTCGACCAGATCGCGCACCCCCTGCGCGGCGACCACGTTGCCCGCGACGACGGGGACCCGCGGGTCCAGCGCGCGGACCGCCCTCAGCGCGGTGATCATCGACTCCTGGTGGCCGTGCGCCGTGTCCACGACCAGGGTGTCCACCCCGGCGTCGAGCAGCGCCTTGGCGTGGCCCTCCACATCGCCGTTGACGCCCACGGCGGCGGCGATCCGCAGCTGTCCGCGCCCGTCCACGGCGGGCTGGTACAGCGTGGCGCGCAGCGCGCCCTTACGGGTCAGGATGCCGGCCAGCTTCCCGTCCGCGTCGACGGCCGGGGCGAACTTGCGGTGCGCCGCGTCGAGGCGGCCGAAGGCCTCCTGCGGGTCGATGTCGGCGTCGAGCAGCAGCAGTTCCCGGGACATCACCTCGGACAGCTGCGTGAACCGGTCCACTCCGGTCAGGTCGGTCTCGGTCACCACGCCCACCGGACGGCCGTCCTGCACGACGACGCCCGCGCCGTGCGCCCGCTTGGGCAGCAGCGACAGCGCGTCGGCGACGGTGCCGGAGGGTGCGAGCACGATCGGGGTGTCCAGGACCAAGTGGCGGCCCTTGACCCAGCGGACGACATCGGCGACGACGTCGATCGGGATGTCCTGCGGAATGACGACGAGGCCACCGCGCCGGGCGACCGTCTCGGCCATCCGGCGCCCCGCGATCGCGGTCATGTTCGCGACCACGAGCGGGATGGTGGTGCCGGTGCCGTCGGGTGAGGCCAGATCGACGCCCTGGCGGGAGCCGACCGCGGAGCGGTTCGGCACCATGAACACATCGTCGTATGTCAGGTCGTACTGCGGCTTCTGATCATTGAGGAAACGCACGTACTTCAGTGTCCCATGCGGACCTCAATACAAACCGTAATACGAACCGTCATTCCACGGGCCCGGCGCCAGGGGCGCCGGGGGCGGGCCGCTACACCCCGTCGGGGTCGGCCCGGTCGAGGGCGGGGCGGGGGCCGGGGTCCGCTTCCAGGAGCAGGTGGTCGGCCGCCGCCGTGTCCGTCACCAGGCTGGTGACCAGGCCCGACCGCAGCACCGCGCCGATCGCCTCCGCCTTGCGGCGGCCGCCCGCGATGGCCACCACCTCGGGGATCCGGCGCAGCCGGTCGGCCTCGACCGTGATGCAGCGCTCGCCCAGGTCGCGGCCGATGCGGCGGCCCTCGGCGTCGAAGAGGTGGGCCGACATCTCGGCGGCGGCGCCGAGGCTCTCGTAGTGGGCCCGCTCCTTCTCGCTGATCATGTCGTAGACCGTCGAGATCCCGGCCTCCCACGAGCCGATGGAGACGCAGGCCACGGTGACCTTGTCGAAGTACTCAAAAGCGCGGGCGATCCCGGTCTGCCCGCGCAGCGCGTCGGCGGTCGCGGTGTCCGGCAGCAGCATCGGCGCGTAGATCGGGTGGGCCTCGCCGCCGGAGACGGCGGCGGCGCGCCGGACCGCCTCGACCGAGCCGCGCTCGGCCGTGCCCGCGTCGTACACGCCGGTCAGCTGCACGACGGTGCACGGGGGCAGCCGGTGCAGCGCCGCGGCCATGTGGATGGTGGAACGGCCCCAGGCCAGCCCGAGCACATCGCCCTCGTTCACCAGCTCGCCGAGCAGGTCCGCGGCGACCTCGCCCAGGTTCTCCGGGTCCGGGGAGTCGGCCTCGGCGTCGGCCGGGGACTCGACGACGACCGCGTGGCGCAGCCCGTAGCGGGCGCGCAGCGCGTCGGAGCGCTCCGCGTCGAGTTCGGCGGGAACCCGGATCTCGATCCGCACCAGGTCACGTTCGAGCGCGGTCTCCAGCACGCGCGCGACCTTGAAGCGGCTGACCCCGAACTCCTCGGCAATCTGGATCTTGGACTTGCCCTCAAGGTAGAAGCGGCGCGCCATGGCCGCCGCCTGCACCAGTTCGGCGGGTCCCATCCGCGTGGCTGAACGGCCCGTCGACACCGCGGTCTCCTCACTTGTCAATGTTCCGGCCTCACCGTTCATCCTGTCAGAAACGGTGGAGTTGGTTCGTGCTTTACCGTGACGTTCACCGAGCGGTGGCTCAGTGGCCGCACAGTCCGCCTGTGCCCGCCGCCTTCTCGGCCAGGGCGCGCAGATCGCGTACGGCCTGGTCCGGGTCCTGCGCCCCGTAGACCGCGGAACCCGCCACGAACACGTCGGCGCCCGCCTCCGCGCACCGCTCGATGGTCGAGGCGGAGACCCCGCCGTCCACCTGGAGCCACATCTCCAGGCCGTGCCGGGAGATCAGCTCACGGGTGCGGCGGATCTTGGGCAGCATGATGTCGAGGAACGCCTGCCCGCCGAAGCCGGGCTCCACGGTCATCACCAGCAGCATGTCCAGCTCGGGCAGCAGGTCCTCGTACGGCTCGATGGGGGTCGCGGGCTTGAGCGCCATCGCCGCCCGCGCGCCCTTGGCCCGGATCTCGCGCGCCAGCCGCACCGGCGCGGCCGCGGCCTCCACATGGAAGGTGACCGAACCGGCGCCCGCCTCCACGTAACTCGGGGCCCAGCGGTCCGGGTCCTCGATCATGAGGTGGCAGTCCATGGGCGTGTCCGTCGCCTTGCCCAGCGCCTCCACCACCGGCACTCCGAGGGTCAGATTGGGCACGAAGTGGTTGTCCATCACGTCGACATGGAGCCAGTCGGCGCCCTCGACGGCCTTGGCTTCGTCAGCCAGGCGGGAGAAGTCCGCGGACAGGATGCTGGGGTTGATCTGCACGGCCATGGGACCAGCCTGCCACGCCCGCGGCCGGGCCATGGACGCGGGATGATCACGATCCGGCCGCCGCCCGCTGTCCGCCCCGGTTGCCCCGCTCCGGTTGCCGCCGCGCGGGAGCCGCGATGGGGTGACGGACAGGACCACGTAAGCCAGAGGCAACCGACCATGACGGAAAAGCGAATACGCCCGCGAACCCGCGCCGCACTCTCCGTGGCGCTGGCCGCAGGGCTGCTGGCCCCGGCGCTCACCGGGGCGGAGACCGCCACGGCCGCGACACCCCGGCCCTCGCGGACGGTCTGCGTCTCCGACCGGGCGGGGCAGGCCGCCAGGCTCGCCCGGGACATCACCGCGGCGCTGCACGGCCGGTCCGCCACCACGGCGGTCAGCCTCCGGGTCCCGGCCACGCACACCCGCTGCACGCTGCGCGCGGACCGGCCGTTCGACTCCGCGAGCGTGGTGAAGGTGACGGTGCTGGCCACGCTGCTGTGGGACGCCGAGAAGCACGGCCGGACGCTGACCCGGCGCGAGTCCCGGCTCGCCACCGCCATGATCACGAAGTCGGACAACGGCGCCACCAGCGCGCTGTGGCGGCAGCTCAAGGTGGTCAGGGTGAAGGCGTTCCTGCGGGCCGCCGGGATGACCAGGACCGTGCCCGGCGGCGGTGGCTACTGGGGGCTCACCCAGATCACCGCGAACGACGAGGAGAAGCTGCTGGAGCGGGTGACGCGGCGCAACACGGTGCTGGGCGACCGCTCCCGTACGTACATCCTGCGGCTGATGCGTGGCGTCGTGCCATCCCAGCGCTGGGGCACCCCGGCGGGCGCGCCGCGCGGCACCACGATCCAGGTGAAGAACGGCTGGCTGTCCCGGGCGGCGCACGGCTGGCGGGTGCACAGCATCGGCGCGTTCACCGGGCGCGGCCATGACTACACGCTCACGGTGCTCACCCAGGACAACGCGAAGATGCACGACGGGGTCGCCGCCATCCAGGCCGTGGCCCGCGCGGTCCACAAGGACCTCGGCCCGAGGTCGGCAACGCCGTACACCCCGACCCGCGCCCCGCAGGAAGCGATGCCCGCTGTCCCGTAGCGGGGGATACGGAACCGCCCCGGCCGGGCGCGAGGCCGAGCCGGGGCGGAACACGGGCGTTACGGAGACGACCGTCAGCGCAGGGCGGCCAGCGCCTGGTTGAGGGTCTGCGACGGACGCATCACGGCCGACGCCTTGGCACCGTCGGGCTGGTAGTAGCCGCCGATGTCGGACGGCGAGCCCTGGACGGCCAGCAGCTCGTCCACGATGGTCTGCTCCTGCTCGGTCAGGGTCGCGGCCAGCGCCTTGAACGACTCCGCGAGCTGGGTGTCCTCGGTCTGCTTGGCCAGCTCCTGGGCCCAGTAGAGCGCCAGGTAGAAGTGGCTGCCGCGGTTGTCGATGCCACCGACCCGGCGGCTGGGCGACTTGTTCTCGTGGAGGAACGTGGCGGTCGCCCGGTCGAGGGTGTCGGCGAGCACCTGGGCCCGCGCGTTGTTCGTGGTCTGCGCGAGGTGCTCGAAGCTGACCGCGAGCGCCAGGAACTCGCCCAGGCTGTCCCAGCGCAGGTAGTTCTCCTTGACCAGCTGCTGCACGTGCTTGGGCGCGGAGCCGCCCGCGCCGGTCTCGAACAGCCCGCCGCCGTTCATGAGCGGCACGACCGACAGCATCTTGGCGCTGGTGCCCAGCTCCAGGATCGGGAACAGGTCGGTCAGGTAGTCACGCAGCACATTGCCGGTCACCGAGATCGTGTTCTCGCCACGGCGGATGCGCTCCAGGGAGAACGCGATCGCGTCGACGGGCGACATGATCTCGATCCGCAGCCCCTCGGTGTCGTGCTCCGGGAGGTACTGCTCGACCTTGGCGATCAGGTTGGCGTCGTGGGCGCGGCCCTCGTCCAGCCAGAACACCGCCGGGTCGCCGGTCGCGCGGGCGCGGGTGACGGCCAGCTTGACCCAGTCCTTGATCGGCGCGTCCTTGGTCTGGCACATCCGGAAGATGTCGCCCTCGCTGACCGTCTGCTCCAGGACCAGGTTGCCCTGGCCGTCGGTCACCCGCACGGTGCCGGTGGACGGGATCTCGAAGGTCTTGTCGTGGCTGCCGTACTCCTCGGCCTTCTGCGCCATCAGGCCGACGTTGGGCACCGAGCCCATGGTGGACGGGTCGAAGGCGCCGTTGGCGCGGCAGTCGTCGATGACGACCTGGTAGATGCCCGCGTAGCTGCTGTCCGGGATGACCGCGAGGGTGTCGGCCTCCTCGCCCTTGGTGTCCCACATGTGACCCGAGGTGCGGATCATGGCGGGCATGGAGGCGTCGACGATGACGTCGCTCGGGACGTGCAGGTTGGTGATGCCCCGGTCGGAGTCGACCATGGCCAGCTCCGGGCCCTCGGCCAGCTCCGCCTCGAAGGACTCCTTGATCTTCGCGCCCTCGGGCAGCGACTCCAGGCCCTTGAGGATGCCGCCGAGCCCGTCGTTCGGGGTGAGCCCGGCCGCGGCCAGCACCTGGCCGTACTCGGCGAAGGTCTTCGGGAAGAAGGCCCGTACGACATGGCCGAAGATGATCGGGTCGGAGACCTTCATCATCGTGGCCTTCAGGTGCACCGAGAACAGCACGCCCTCGGCCTTGGCCCGCGCGACCTGCTCCTTCAGGAACTCGCGCAGCACGGCGACGCGCAGCACGGACGCGTCCACGACCTCGCCCGCGAGCACCGGCACCGACTCGCGCAGCACGGTGGTGGAGCCGTCGTCACCGGTCAGCTCGATGCGCAGCGAACCGTCCTCGGCGATCACGGCGGACTTCTCGGTGGAGCGGAAGTCGTCGCCGGTCATGTGGACGACGTTGGTCTTGGAATCGGCCGACCAGGCGCCCATGCGGTGCGGGTTGGCCTTGGCGTAGTTCTTGACCGAGGCCGGGGCGCGGCGGTCGGAGTTGCCCTCGCGCAGAACCGGGTTCACGGCGCTGCCCTTGACCTTGTCGTACCGGGCGCCGATGTCCCGCTCCTCGTCGGTCTTCGGGTCGTCCGGGTAGTCCGGCAGCGCGTAGCCCTGCTCCTGCAGCTCGGCGATGGCCGCCTTCAGCTGCGGAATGGAGGCCGAGATGTTCGGCAGCTTGATGATGTTGGCCCCGGGCGTCTTGGCCAGGTCGCCCAGCTCGGCGAGGGCGTCCTCGATGCGCTGGCTCTCCTCAAGGCGCTCCGGGAACTGAGCGATGATGCGCCCGGCCAGGGAGATGTCCCGCCGCTCCACGGAGACCCCGGCCGTCGAGGCGTAGGCCTCGACCACAGGCAGGAACGAATACGTCGCCAAGGCCGGGGCCTCGTCGGTGTGCGTATAGATGATGGTCGAGTCAGTCACCGGGTGCTCCGCTCCACGTCTGTAACATTGCTCGACATCAAGATATCCCGTGACCGCCTTCTGTTCGAACGCCCCCCGCCCCTTCAGCCCGTGCGGCGCAGCAGGGCCAGGTACATGGCGTCGGTGCCGTGGAGGTGGGGCCACAGCTGGACGTCGGGACCCTCGCCGAGCGCGGGGACGCCGGGCATCAGGGGGCGGGCGTCGATCCACTCGGCCGTGGCGGCCTCGCCCTTGCGGGCCTCGCCGAGGACGTCCTCGACCACGGCGCGGGTCTCGGCCGGGTGCGGGGAGCAGGTCGCGTAGCCGACGACGCCGCCGATCCGTACGGCGGCCAGCGCCTCGCGCAGCAGGCCGCGCTGGAGCGGGGCGAATCCGGCCAGGTCCTCGGGGCGGCGGCGCCAGCGGGCCTCGGGGCGGCGGCGCAGGGCGCCGAGGCCGGTGCACGGGACGTCCACCAGCACCCGGTCGAAGCTCTCGGGACGCCAGGGCGGGCGGGTCCCGTCGGTGGTGATCACCTGGTACGGGCCGGGGTTGCCGGTGAGGGCCCGTTCCACCAGCCGGGCCCGGTGCGGCTGCTTCTCGGCGGCGACCAGGGCCGCGCCGCGCCCGGCGGCGACCGCGCCGAGCAGGGCGGCCTTGCCGCCGGGGCCCGCGCAGCCGTCCAGCCAGCGCCGGTCGGGGCCCTCCAGCGGGGCGTTCGCGAGGGCGAGGGCGACGAGCTGGCTGCCCTCGTCCTGCACCCCGGCGCGCCCCTCGCGGACCGCGTCCAGCGCGCCGGGCTCGCCGCCCTCGGTGAGCCGCACGGCGTACGGGGACCAGCGGCCCGGCAGCGCGGACTCCTCGCCGACGGCGGCGACCAGTTCGTCGGTGCCGGACCGGCCGGGGCGGGCGACGAGGGTGACCTCGGGCCGTTCGTTGTCGGCCTCCAGCAGGTCCTCGATCCCGGCGCGGCCGCCGCCGAGCGCGTCCCACAGCGCCGAGACGATCCAGCGCGGGTGGGCGTGCACGACGCCGAGGTGGTCCTCGGGGTCCTCGTCGTACGGCGGGGCGACCCGTTCCAGCCAGGTGTCGAGGTCCGCTGCGGCGATCTTGCGCAGGACCGCGTTGACGAACTTGGCGCGGCCGTCGCCGAGCACCACCCGGGCCAGTTCGACGGTCGCGGAGACGGCGGCGTGGGTGGGGATGCGGGTGCCCAGCAGCTGGTGGGCACCCAGGCTCAGCACGTCGAGGACGGGCGGGTCCACCTCGCGCAGCGGGCGGTCCACGCATTCGGCGATGATCGCGTCGTAGGTGCCCTGGTGGCGCAGGGTGCCGTAGACCAGCTCGGTGGTGAGCGCCGCGTCCCGGGCGTCGAAGCCGTCGTCCTCCCGCGCCTTGCGGAGCAGGGGCGGGAGGACGAGGTTGGCGTACGCGTCCCGTTCGTCGACCGCCCGCAGCGCCTCGAAGGCGAGGATCCGTACGGGGTCCTTCTTCGGTCGGCGGTAGGGCTTGCCGGGGCGGCTGCGACGGGGAGGGCCGGGCTGGTGGCTCACGGGAAATGTGCTCCGGAAGGTATGGGGTGATCAGCACACCAGCCTACGCCGCTCAGCTCAGCGCTTTCGCTGCCTCCCCGGCCGCGGGGCGCTGTGCGAACTGGGTGCGGTACAGCTCCGCGTAGCGCCCCTCGGCGGCCAGCAGCGCGTCATGGGTGCCGCGCTCCACGATCCGGCCGTCCTCCACGACGAGGATGAGGTCCGCCGCCCGCACCGTGGACAGCCGGTGGGCGATCACCACGGCGGTCCGTCCCTCCAGCGCCTCGGCCAGCGCCTCCTGCACGGCGGCCTCGGAGGTGGAGTCGAGGTGGGCGGTGGCCTCGTCGAGGATCACCACCCGGGGGCGGGCCAGCAGCAGCCGGGCGATGGTCAGCCGCTGGCGCTCACCGCCGGAGAGCCGGTAGCCGCGTTCGCCGACGACCGTGTCGAGACCGTCCGCGAGCGACGCGATCAGCCCGTCGAGACGGGACCGGCGCAGCACCTCCCACAGCTCCTCCTCGGCCGCCTCGGGGCGGGCCAGCAGCAGGTTGGCGCGGATCGTGTCGTGGAAGAGGTGGCCGTCCTGGGTGACCATGCCGAGGGCTCCGCGCAGCGAGGCGGCGGTCAGGTCGCGGACGTCCACGCCGGACAGCCGGACGGCGCCCTCGTCGGTGTCGTACAGGCGCGGCAGCAGCTGCGCGATGGTCGACTTGCCCGCGCCGGACGATCCCACCAGCGCGACCATCTGGCCGGGTTCGGCGCGGAAGGACACGTCGTGCAGCACCTGGACGCCACCGCGGGTGTCCAGCTGGGCGACCTCCTCCAGGGAGGCCAGCGACACCTTGTCGGCGGACGGATAGCCGAAGTCGACGTGGTCGAACTCCACCGCCACCGGCCCCTCCGGCACCTGGCGGGCGTCCGGCTTCTCGGTGATCAGCGGCTTCAGGTCCAGCACCTCGAAGACCCGCTCGAAGCTGACGAGGGCGCTCATCACCTCCACCCGCGCCCCGGCCAGCGCGGTCAGCGGCGCGTACAGCCGGGTGAGCAGCAGCGCGAGGGCGACGACGGCACCGGGGTCGAGGCTGCCGCGCAGCGCGTAGTAGCCGCCGAGGCCGTAGACGAGGGCGAGGGCCAGGGCGGAGACGAGGGTCAGCGCGGTGACGAACGAGACCTGGACCATCGCGGTGCGGACGCCGATGTCCCGCACCCGGCGGGCCCGCGCGGCGAATTCGGCGGACTCGTCGGCCGGGCGGCCGAAGAGCTTCACCAGCGTCGCGCCGGGCGCGGAGAACCGCTCGGTCATCTGGGTGCCCATCGCGGAGTTGTGGGCCGCCGCCTCGCGCCGCAGCGTGGCGAGCCGTCGGCCGACCCGGCGGGCGGGCAGCAGGAACACCGGCAGGATCACCAGCGCGAGCAGCGTGATCTGCCACGAGATGCCGACCATCACGACGAAGGTGAGCAGCAGCGTCACCGCGTTGCTCACCACTCCGGAGAGGGTGTCGCTGAACGCCCGCTGCGCGCCGATCACATCATTGTTGAGGCGGCTGACCAGCGCACCGGTGCGGGTGCGGGTGAAGAAGGCGACCGGCATCCGCTGCACATGGTCGAAGACGGCGGTGCGCAGATCGAGGATCAGCCCCTCGCCGATGTTCGCGGACAGCCGCCGGGTCAGCAGCCCGACGCCCGCCTCGGCCACCGCGATGGCGGCGATCAGCCCGGCCAGGCCGAGGACCGTGGACTGGTGGGCGTGGCGGTCGATCGCGTTCACCACCCGGCCCGCGAGCAGCGGGGTGGCGACCGCGGTCACCGCCACCACCGTGCTCAGCAGGACGAACAGCAGCAGCGGGCGGCGGTGCGGGCGGGCGAAGGTCCCGATGCGGCGCAGGGTCGCCCGCGAGAAGGGCCGCCGGTCGTCGTTGGCGTGGGTGGCCTGGTACAGGGAATGCCACGCGGTGACTTCCATGCTCATCGCGCACCTCCGAAGGGTTCCGGGGTGCCGCCACGGAGTTACGCCGGTGGGTCCGGACCGGCGGCACGATCAGGACGGTAGGACTTCAACCAAGGTTGAAGTCAACGACCGGCCTCCCCCGGCGCGTCCGCTTGGGCCCCGTCAGCCGCCGAGCCGCTCGCCCTCGGCGATCCGTACGCCACGGGCCCAGTCCGCCGCCCGCATCGGCTTCTTGCCCTGCGGCCGGACCCAGGTCAGCTCCACGGCGTGGCTGGCCGTGCCCGCGTACACCGCCTTCTTGGTCGCGGCGAGCGCGCCGGGGGCCAGCTCCGTACGGTCCGCCGCCGGGGCCGCCGAGACCACCTTCAGCCGCTCCCCGCGGAACGTGGTCCACGCGCCCGGGGCCGGGGCGCACGCCCGCACCAGCCGGTCGACCCGCAGCGCGGGCGCCGACCAGTCGATCTCCGCGTCCTCGACGTTGATCTTCGGGGCGAGGGACACGCCCTCGGCGGACTGCGGCACCGCGCGCAGCGAACCGTCCTCGATGCCGTCCATCGTCGCCGCGAGCAGCCCGGACCCGGCCATGGCCAGCCGGGCCAGCAGATCGCCGCTGGTGTCGGTGGGCCGTACGTCCTCGGTGACCACCCCATACACCGGCCCGGAGTCCAGCCCCTCCTCGATCTGGAACGTCGACGCGCCGGTCACCTCGTCGCCCGCGAGCACCGCGTGCTGCACGGGCGCCGCGCCGCGCCACGCGGGCAGCAGCGAGAAGTGCAGATTGACCCAGCCGTGTGCCGGGATCTCCAGCGCCGCCTTGGGCAACAGCGCGCCGTACGCCACGACCGGGCAGCAGTCCGGGGCGATCTCGGTGAGCCGGGCGAGGAAGTCCGCGTCCCTCGGCTTGGCCGGTTTCAGCACCTCGATGCCCGCCTCCTCGGCCCGCTCCGCGACCGGGCTGGCCACCAGCCGGCGGCCGCGCCCGGCGGGCGCGTCGGGACGGGTCACGACCGCCACCACCTCATGCCGGTCGGACGCGATCAGTGCGTCCAGCGCGGGCAGAGCGACCTCGGGGGTACCGGCGAAGACGAGCCTCATGGGTGACGGACTACCTCTCGTTGCGGGGCGTGACACGGGGCCGTGACGCGGGGCGTGACACGGAGCGCGAAACGGCGGAAACGGCGTCTCAGTCTATGGTCCGGCACCCCAGGGGGCGTACGGGCCAACTCCCGCACGCCCCGGACCGTGACCGACGGGCGGGTGCCGCGTTGGTCAAGAGAGATTGACCGCGCCGGGCCGCGACCCGCGGCCCGGCACCCTTCCCGCCCGCCCCCTTCACCGCCGGTTCGAGAGGCTTGTTCATGGCCGACCACGCAACTCACGACGCCCAGGCACGGGCCAGCCTGCACCTCCTGGTCCGGGACATCGAGCGGGTCCGCCGACAGGTGGACGCGCTGCGCACCCTCACCGCCCAACTGGGCAACGTCTACCGGCCGCGGCGCACCGGACCGGCCGCGGGCTTCGTCGTCTACGGCCGCGCCCCGGCGCCCACCGTACGGCTCGCCCAGGAGCTGCGGGACAGCGTCGAAACCCTGGTCACCGCCGCGGTGGACTTCGACCGCTCGCTCGGCTTCTCCTGGGACGCGGTGGGCTCGGCGCTCGGCGTCACCAAGCAGGCGGTGCACCGCCGTTACGGCTCGCGCCGCGCCTCGGCGGCGAGCCCCGCGGAGGGCGGCGAGCCCCCGGCGGGGCACAGCCCCGAGCCCGCCGCCGTGCCGCCGGTCCCGTCGGTCCCGGCCGCCCGCTCCGTCCCGCACCCCGCCCCGGCCCTCCCCGAACCCCGCCCGGGCGTCTTCCCGAGCCCCCGCAACGGCTAAGAACGCCCGCCCTCTTTTTGAGGCTGGTTTTTGAAGCTGGTTTTGAGACTGGTTTTGAGGCTGGTCGCACTCAGCCGATGTCCAGGGGGTCCACCCGGACCGTCGGGTCCTTGTCGCCACGGGCCAGCCGTAGCGCCTTGGCCTCCTTGACGGCCGCCGCCAGGGCTCGGCCCTGGCCCGGAGGCACCCGCAGCAGGGCGCGCTCCCACTGCGCACCGGGCGGCGGATCGCCGGGGCGGCGCGGGCGGCCCTGCGGGGTGGGGGCCAGCGGGACCGGCCCCAGGGTCTCCGTCCCCTCCGGCAGCGGCGCCGACGCGATCAGCTCGGCCACCGACTCCGCGGGCCCGGCCACCGCCGCCATCCGCGAGACCGGCGGGAAGCCCAGCTGCGACCGCTCGGCGAGTTCGCGCGCCGCGTAACCGGCGGGGTCCCAGCGGACCAGCGCCTGGACCGGCCGCTGCGTCGGTTCGGCGGTCACCACGACGAGCCCGCCGTCCTCTTGCCCCCGCACCAGCGCGGCCGCTTCCAGCCAGCGGCGCAGCGCGTCCTCGCCCGCGCGCAGGTCGGGGCGGCCGAGCAGGGCCCAGCCATCCAGCAGCAGGGCGGCCGCGTAACCGCCCTCGGCGACCGGTTCGGCACCGGGAGTGGAGACGACGAGCGACGGACGGTCCGGCACGGTGTCCAGTACGTGGTCCCGGCCCGAGGTACGGACCGGCACGGCGGGGAAGGCGCGGCCCAGCTCCTCCGCGGTGCGCCGGGCACCGACGACGCTCGCCCGCAGCCGGGAGCCCCCGCACTCCGCGCAGTGCCAGGCCGTCTCGGCCCGCCCGCACCAGCCGCAGGCCAGCCGGTCCGCGTCGCGCGCCTCCAGCGGGCCCGAGCAGTGCCGACAGCGGGCGGGCTCGCGGCAGCGCTCGCAGGCCAGCCGGGGTACGTAGCCCCGGCGCGGCACCTGCACCAGCACCGGGCCCCGGGTCAGCGCCTCCCGTACGGTCTGCCAGGCGAGCGTGGGCAGCCGGGCCGCGCGGGCCTCGGCGTCCCGGGCCACCTCGCCCTCGTCGACGGTACGGATCAGCGGGGCCGCCGCGCGGACCTGCTCACGGCCGGCCTCCAGGGGGCGCGCCCAGCCGTTCTCCACCAGCTGGGCGGCTTCCACGGTGCGGCCGAGGTCGCCCAGCAGGAAGCCCGTCTTCTCGTGGACGGCGCGCAGCAGCAGGACGTCGCGGGCGTGCGGCTGCGGGGCGTGGTCGTCGCTGTGGCTCTGGTCGCCGTCGTCCCAGATGCCCACCAGGCCGAGGTCGCGAACCGGCGCGAACATGGCCGCCCGGGTGCCGACGACGGCCCGCACCGACCCCCGGCTGACCGCCAGCCACCGCCGGTAGCGCTCCTCGGGCCCGAGGTCCGCCGTCAGCAGCACATGCCGCCCCGCGCCGCCGAGCGCCCGGGTGAGCGCCGCGTCGACCCGGGCGGCGGTGCGCCCGTCCGGTACGACGACGAGCGCGCCGCGCCCCGACGCGAGCGTGGCGGCGACGGCGGCGGCCCACTCGTCCGGCCAGTGCGGCCCGGGCAGCGCTGTCCATACGGCCCGGGGCGTGCCGCCGCCCGCCAGCGCCTCCAGGAACCCGGGCCCGGCCGGATAGCGCTGCCAGCTGCCGGGCGCGGGCGGCCCGGGCGGGGGCAGCGGCGGCGGGGACGTCTCGGACTCGGCGCGGACGTGGCGCTTGGGCATGGCCAGCTGCAGGACGTCGGCCAGCGATCCGGCGTACCGGTCGGCGACGGCCCGGCACAGCGCGAGCAGCCCCGGCCCGAGTACCGGCTCGGGCGACACGACCTGGGCGATGGCCGCGAGGGGCCCACGGTAGTCGGACTCGGCGACCCGCTCGACGATGTACCCGTCGAGCAGCCCGCCGCCCTCGCGCCGCCCCTCGCGCACCCGCCCCGTCCCGGCCCCGAACCGCACCCGCACCCGCACCCCGGGCCGCGCCTCGGCGTCCATCTCGGCCGGGACCGCGTAGTCCCACAGCTTGTCGAGGTGGACCGGCCCCTTGTCCACGAGCACCTTGGCCACCGGCAGCTCCTTGGCCAGCGCGGCTCCGCGCCAGGTCCGAGGCTTGGCCCGGGGCACCTTGGCCTTGCGCACACTGTCCCGGATGAGCGCGAGCTGCTCACCCCCCTGCGGCTCCTCCGCCGGGGTCTCACGCTGCTCGTCGTCCCTGCTCACAGATCAAGTCTTAGCAGAGGACTCGGACATGCGAAGGCCCGGACGCCGCAGGGGCGTCCGGGCCGTACCGCAAGCTGTGGTCCTTACAGACCGGCCGCCGCGCGGAGGGCGTCGACGCGGTCGGTGCGCTCCCAGGTGAAGTCCGAGTCCTCGCGGCCGAAGTGGCCGTAGGCCGCCGTCTGGGCGTAGATCGGACGGAGCAGGTCGAGGTCGCGGATGATCGCGGCCGGGCGCAGGTCGAAGACCTCGGAGATGGCCTTCTCGATCTTCTCGGCGTCGATCGTGGCGGTGCCGAAGGTCTCGACGAAGAGACCGACCGGCTCGGCCTTGCCGATGGCGTAGGCGACCTGGACCTCGCAGCGCTGGGCGAGGCCCGCGGCGACGACGTTCTTGGCGACCCAGCGCATCGCGTACGCGGCGGAGCGGTCGACCTTGGACGGGTCCTTGCCGGAGAAGGCACCGCCACCGTGGCGGGACATGCCGCCGTAGGTGTCGATGATGATCTTGCGGCCGGTCAGGCCCGCGTCACCCATCGGGCCGCCGACCTCGAAGCGGCCGGTCGGGTTGACCAGCAGCCGGTAGCCCTCGGTCTCCAGCTTGATGCCGTCCTCGACCAGCTCGTTCAGGACGTGCTCGACCACGAACTCCTTGATGTCGGGAGCGAGCAGCGAGTCCAGGTCGATGTCCGAGGCGTGCTGCGAGGAGACGACGACGGTGTCCAGGCGGACCGCCTTGTGGCCGTCGTACTCGATGGTGACCTGGGTCTTGCCGTCCGGGCGCAGGTACGGGATGGTCCCGTTCTTGCGGACCTCGGACAGGCGGCGGGAGAGCCGGTGCGCCAGGTTGATCGGCAGCGGCATCAGCTCGGGCGTCTCGTCGCACGCGTAGCCGAACATCAGGCCCTGGTCGCCCGCGCCCTGCTTGTCCAGCTCGTCCTCGTCGCCCTCGACCCGCAGCTCGTAGGCGGAGTCGACGCCCTGGGCGATGTCGGGGGACTGTGAGCCGATCGACACCGAGACGCCGCAGGAGGCGCCGTCGAAGCCCTTCTTCGACGAGTCGTAGCCGATGTCGAGGACCTTGTTGCGGACGAGCGTCGCGATATCGGCGTACGCCTTGGTGGTCACCTCACCGGCCACGTGAACCAGACCGGTGGTGATCAGGGTCTCGACGGCGACCCGGGAGGTCGGGTCCTCCTTGAGGAGCGCGTCGAGGATGGAGTCGCTGATCTGGTCAGCGATCTTGTCGGGGTGACCCTCGGTCACGGATTCCGAGGTGAACAGGCGGCGGGACACATCGCTCCCTGGGGTTGCAGCGGCTGCTGGCTGATCATGGGCGGGACCGCCCGGGGGCTGCGCCCGATGCGGTTCCTGGGCCAGTTTATCCGGCGTATCCGCCGGTCGAGCATCCCCGTCTCACAGGACGAGCTGGCCTGACCTGGAACATACCTCGCCTCGAGCTGAAATACAGCAAGGCCTCCATGACAGAAAGCTGTCATGGCCCGAACGGGCGCTCCCGCCTCGATCAACCCACGGTGCCGACAATCCCTACCCACGAAGGGCCAAAGGTCACGCGAATGTCCTGTGAAGATCGCGCGACGGCCGACCGGGGAGCCCGGGGACTCAGCCCAAACGGGCCGCCACCAGATCCCAGACCGTGTCGGCCAGGACCTCCTTCGGGCCGTACGGAACGGGCGTCTCGGTGCCGTCCGCCCCGAGCACCACGGCCTCGTTCTCCTCCGAGCCGAAGGTCTTGTGCTCCCCCACCTCGTTCACCACGAGCAGATCGCAGCCCTTGCGGGCGAGCTTCGCCCGGCCGTTCACCAGAACGTCATCGGTCTCGGCCGCGAAACCGACGACGACCTGCCCGGGGCGGGAGCGATCGGCGGAGATTTCCGCCAGAACGTCCGGGTTGCGCACCAGGGCGACCGGTTCGGGCTCCTGCCCGTCCCGCTTCTTGATCTTTCCCGGGGCGTACCGGGCGGGCCGGAAGTCGGCGACCGCGGCGGCCATCACGACGGCGTCGGCGTCCGCGGCGGCCTTCAGGACCGCCTCCCGCAGCTGGACCGCGGTCCCGACCCGCACCACATCGGCACCGGCCGGGTCGGGCAGCTCGCTGTTGGCCGAGACAAGAGTCACCCTGGCGCCCCGGGCCACGGCGGAGCGGGCCAGGGCGTACCCCTGCTTGCCGGTGGAGCGGTTGCCCAGGTAGCGCACCGGGTCCAGCGGCTCGCGGGTGCCTCCGGCGCTGATCACCACATGGCGTCCGGCCAGATCCGGGCGGGTCGCCTCGGGCCCGCGGGTCAGCACCCGGCGGCAGACCTCGAAGATCTCCTGCGGGTCCGGCAGCCGCCCCTTGCCGGTGTCCACACCGGTCAGCCGCCCGACGGCGGGCTCGATGACCACGGCGCCGCGGCGGCGCAGGGTCGCCACGTTCTCCCGGGTCGCGGGGTGCTCCCACATCTCGGTGTGCATGGCGGGGGCGAAGACGACCGGACATCGCGCGGTGAGCAGCGTATTGGTGAGCAGGTCGTCGGCGAGGCCGTGGGCGGCCTTGGCGAGCAGGTCGGCGGTGGCGGGGGCGACCACGACCAGGTCGGCGGACTGGCCGATGCGCACATGCGGCACCTCGTGGACGGACTCCCACACTTCGGTGCCCGCCGGATGCCCGGAGAGCGCCGACCAGGTCGCCTCGCCGACGAAGTGCAGGGCGGACGCGGTCGGCACGACGCGTACGTCATGCCCGGACTCCGTCAGCCGCCGCAGCAGCTCACACGCCTTGTAGGCGGCGATCCCGCCGCTGACCCCCAGTACGACCCGGGGTGTGTCCGCCTTGGCCATCGCTCGCCTCTTCCCCGCCGTTTACGAAGATACGTACCCATGACACACCACAAGCCCGGCAGCGAGGCCGCCGGGCCGGTGATGAGCGATCTTAAACCTACTGAGCCGGGCCCTCGATGGCCTCGGAGGTCAGCAGACCCGCGTTGATCTCGCGGAGCGCGATCGACAGGGGCTTCTCGTGGACGTGGGTGTCCACCAGGGGGCCGACGTACTCGAGCAGACCCTCACCGAGCTGCGAGTAGTACGCGTTGATCTGACGCGCGCGCTTGGCCGCGTAGATCACGAGGCTGTACTTCGAGTCGGTCGCCTCGAGCAGCTCATCAATCGGAGGGTTGATGATGCCCTCGGGCGCGGTCATGGGAGAGGACACTCTCTAGCCTTCCTTATTACGCCTCATGGCAAGAATGAATTGAAGATCAAGCCACTCGCATCAAGGCTAGCAGCTCAGCCGCCACGTCCTCGACGGAGGTATTGACCAGGGTGGTATCGAACTCGGATTCGGCGGCCAGTTCGATCCGGGCCGCCTCCAGCCGCCGCTCGATGACCTCGGGCGCCTCGGTCCCCCGGCCGGTGAGCCGGCGGACCAGCTCCTCCCAGCTGGGCGGGGCGAGGAAGACCAGCTGGGCCTCCGGCATGGACTCGCGGATCTGCCGCGCGCCCTGCAGGTCGATCTCCAGCAGCACCGGCTCGCCCGCGTCGAGCCGGTCGATGACCGCCTCGCGGGGGGTGCCGTAGCGGTTACCGGCGAACTCGGCCCACTCCAGCAGCTCACCGTTGGCGATGAGCTTGTCGAACTCTCCGTCGTCCACGAAGAAGTACTGGACACCGTGACGCTCACCGGGGCGGGGCTTACGAGTCGTGGCGGAGACCGAGAGCCAGACCTCGGGGTGTGCTTTGCGCATATGCGCGACGACCGTGCTCTTACCGACCCCGGAGGGGCCGGAGAGCACGGTCAGCCGCGGACGTACTGGATGTGCTGCCATGCAGCAGATTATCCAGGTTCCCGGCGGTGCCGGAAAACGTCAGCCGGCGGCGCCGCCGAACTCACGCTCGAGGGATGCGATCTGGTTGGAGCCGAGCCCGCGCACACGACGGCTTTCGGAGATGCCGAGCCGCTCCATGATCTGCTTGGCGCGGACCTTGCCGACGCCGGGCAGGGACTCCAGGAGGGCGGAGACCTTCATCTTGCCGATGACATCGTTCTCCTGGCCCTGCTTGATGACCTCGTGCAGAGACGCGCCGGAGTGCTTGAGCCGATTCTTGACCTCGGCGCGCTCCCGGCGAGCCGCGGCGGCCTTTTCGAGCGCGGCTGCGCGCTGTTCAGGGGTAAGGGGCGGAAGAGCCACGCCTACGTCACCTCGGATGTCGAACTGATCGGATAGGGACCGGTGAGGAACCTAGTCGGCCCTCACCTGGGGAGCAACGCGCAACGCAACAGCGCGTTCGCTCTCGTCGGAGACTAGCGGCCGATCCCGCTCCAGTCAGCGAGAACAGACGAAAAGTCCTGGTCAGACTCGCTCGACTGGGACATTCATGGACAAAATAGCCCGGTTATTCAGCCACGGCACGCACGTCATCAGCCATTCGGGCCGCCGCCTCGACCAGTGCGGAGGCATCCGGTCCGTACTTCAGGACCCCTCGGCTGACGCTCGGAACGACGTTACGGACCGCCGCGCCGAACACCGCCGGAAGGTCCGCCGGGGTCGCGCCCTGGGCGCCGATGCCGGGCGCCAGCAGCGGCCCGTCGATCGCCAGCTCCGCCCCGATCCGCTCCGCGGTGCCGCCCAGGGTCGCCCCGACGACCGCGCCGTACGAGCCGAGCGCGCCCTGCCCGGCCTCCTCGGCGTTCTCCGCCTTGAGGTGGGCCAGCACGGACGCGGCGACGGTCGTCCCGTCCGGCCGCGCCGCGTGCTGCACCTCGGCGCCCTCCGGGTTGGACGTCAGCGCCAGTACGAACACCCCCGCACCACTCGCCCGAGCGGCGTCCAGCGCGGGCCGCAGCGAGCCGAATCCGAGGTAGGGGCTGACGGTGACCGCGTCCGAGAACAGCGGGCTGGCGGGGTCGAGGTAGGCGGCGGCGTACGCGGCCATGGTGGACCCGATGTCGCCGCGCTTGGCGTCCATCAGCACCAGCGCCCCGGCGTCCCGCGCGTCCGCCACGGCCCGCTCCAGCACGGCGATGCCGCGCGACCCGAAGCGCTCGAAGAAGGCCGACTGCGGCTTGAGCACGGCGACGCGCCCGGCGAGGGCGTCCACCACGGTCCGCGTGAACCGCTCCAGCCCCGCCACGTCGTCCCCGAGCCCCCAGTCGGCGAGCAGGGAGGCATGCGGATCGATGCCGACACAGAGCGGGCCACGGTCGTCCATGACCTGGCGCAGGCGCGTGCCGAAGGGGGTGGGCAGGGTCATGGTTCTCTCCTCAGGTATTCAGCCCCTCCGGCGTTTGAGGAGCGGGGTCTGGGGCGGAGCCCCGGCGGGGGTGTGGGGGCGGAGCCCCCACCCGACTACGCGCGCGCGTCCGCACCGACCGCGTCGGCCAAGGTCTCGTACGGCGAGGCGGCAAGCCGGGCGGCGAGCCCACGGTGGATCTCGCGGGCCCAGAACGGCCCGCGATAGACGAACGCGCTGTAGCCCTGCACCAGCGTCGCCCCCGCGAGGACCCGCTCCCACGCGTCGTCGGCCGTCTCGATCCCGCCCACGCCCACGAGCGTGAGCCGGTCCCCCACCCGCGCGTACAGCCGCCGCAGCACCTCCAGCGAGCGGGCCTTGAGCGGGGCGCCGGACAGCCCGCCGGTCTCACCGACGACCCCCGCCGGGGACGTCAGACCGAGCCCGTCCCGCGCGATGGTCGTGTTCGTCGCGATGATCCCGTCCAGCCCGAGTTCGACGGCGAGATCGGCGACCGCGTCCACGTCCGCGTCGGCGAGATCTGGCGCGATCTTTACCAGCAGCGGCACCCGGCGTCCGCTCACACTGCGGTCGGCGGCCTCGCGGACCGCGGTCAGCAGCGGCCGCAGGTGGTCGACGGCCTGGAGGTTCCGCAGTCCGGGGGTGTTGGGCGAGGAGACGTTGACGACGAGGTAATCCGCGTAGGCGGCCAGTCGCTCGGTCGAGGTCACATAGTCGGCGACCGCTTCCGCCTCCGGGACGACCTTGGTCTTGCCGATGTTGACGCCGACCGTCGTACGGAAGGCGGCGCGGCGGGCCGCGAGACGGGCGGCGACGGCGGCCGAGCCCTCGTTGTTGAAGCCCATGCGGTTGATCAGCGCACGGTCGGAGACCAGCCGGAAGAGCCGCTTCCTGGGGTTGCCGGGCTGCGGCTGTCCGGTGACGGTGCCGATCTCGACGTGGTCGAAGCCGAGCATGGCCATGCCGTCGATCCCGGCGGCGTTCTTGTCGAACCCGGCGGCGAGCCCGAACGGCCCGTGCATCCGCAGGCCCAGCGCCTCGGTGCGCAGCGCCTTGTCGCGGGGGGCGAGGAGGGCCGCGAGGAAGGTGCGCAGGACGGGGACGCGGGCGGCCAGCCGGATCCAGCCGAAGGCCAGGTGGTGGGCGCTCTCCGGGTCCATGCGCCGGAAGATCAGGTTGAAGAACAGCGAGTACATGGGCAGCTTTCTGCGCGCGGCGAGACGAGAAGAAGGGGGCTCGCGAAGAGGGGGACACCGGCCGGTGTCCCCCTCCCTCGCCTCACTCCTCGCGGGCGGACGTCATATGTTCCGCGTGCTCCTGGAGCGACCGGACGCCGACCGAACCCCGGCCGAGCGCCTCGATGCCCTGGACGGCGGCGGCGAGCGCCTGGACGGTGGTCAGGCACGGGACGCCGCGGGCGACGGCCGCCGTACGGATGTCGTAGCCGTCGAGGCGGCCGCCGGTGCCGTACGGGGTGTTGACGATCAGGTCGACCTGGCCGTCGTGGATGAGCTGGACGATGGTCTTCGTACCGTCCGGCCCCTCCCCCTCGCTCTGCTTGCGGACGACGGTGGCGTTGATGCCGTTGCGCTTCAGCACCTCCGCCGTGCCCGAGGTGGCCATCAGCTCGAAGCCGAGGGCGACCAGCTCCCGGGCCGGGAAGATCATCGAGCGCTTGTCGCGGTTGGCGACGGAGACGAAGGCGCGCCCCTTGGTGGGCAGCGCCCCGTACGCCCCGGCCTGCGACTTGGCGTACGCCGCGCCGAAGACCGAGTCGATGCCCATGACCTCGCCGGTCGAGCGCATCTCCGGGCCGAGGATGGTGTCCACGCCGCGCCCCGAGGCGTCGCGGAACCGCGACCAGGGCATGACGGCCTCCTTGACCGAGATCGGCGCGTCCAGCGGCAGGGTGCCGCCGTCGCCGGTCGCGGGCAGCAGGCCCTCGGCGCGCAGCTCGGCGACGGTCGCGCCCAGCGAGATCCGGGCGGCGGCCTTGGCCAGCGGTACGGCGGTGGCCTTGGAGGTGAAGGGGACCGTACGGGAGGCGCGCGGGTTGGCCTCCAGGACGTAGAGAATGTCCCCGGCCATCGCGAACTGGATGTTGATCAGCCCGCGCACGCCGACGCCGCGCGCGATGGCCTCGGTGGAGGCGCGCAGCCGCTTGATGTCGAAGCCGCCGAGGGTGATCGGGGGCAGCGCGCACGCCGAGTCGCCGGAGTGGATACCGGCCTCCTCGATGTGCTCCATGACGCCGCCGAGGTACAGCTCCTGGCCGTCGTAGAGCGCGTCGACGTCGATCTCGATCGCGTCGTCGAGGAAGCGGTCGATGAGCACCGGGTGCTCGGAGATGAGGCCCGCGTGCCGCTCCAGGTACGCGGCGAGCGAGGCCTCGTCGTAGACGATCTCCATGCCGCGGCCGCCCAGCACGTAGGACGGGCGGACCATGACCGGGTAGCCGATCTCGGCGGCGATGCCCTTGGCCTGCTCGAAGGAGAAGGCGGTGCCGTACTTGGGGGCGGGCAGTCCGGCCTCGGTCAGCACCCGGCCGAAGGCGCCGCGCTCCTCGGCGAGGTTGATGGCCTCGGGCGAGGTGCCGACGATGGGCACGCCGTTGTCCTTGAGGGCCTGGGCGAGGCCGAGCGGGGTCTGTCCGCCGAGCTGGACGATGACGCCCGCGACGGGGCCCGCCTGCTGCTCGGCGTGGACGATCTCCAGGACGTCCTCCAGGGTGAGCGGCTCGAAGTAGAGCCGGTCGGAGGTGTCGTAGTCGGTGGAGACGGTCTCCGGGTTGCAGTTGACCATGACGGTCTCGTAGCCCGCGGCGCTCAGCGCGAAGGAGGCGTGGACGCACGAGTAGTCGAACTCGATGCCCTGGCCGATGCGGTTGGGGCCGGAGCCGAGGATGATCACGGCCGGGGTCTCGCGCGGGGCGACCTCGGACTCCTCGTCGTAGGAGGAGTAGAAGTACGGGGTCTTGGCGGCGAACTCGGCGGCGCAGGTGTCGACCGTCTTGTAGACGGGCCGGACGCCGAGCGCGTGCCGCACCTCGCGGACCACGTCCTCGCGCAGCGAGCGGATCCCGGCGATCTGGGCGTCGGAGAAGCCGTGCCGCTTGGCCTCGGCGAGCAGCTCCGGGCCCAGCTTGTCGGCGGCCGCCAGCTCGTCCGCGACCTCCTTGATCAGGAAGAGCTGGTCCACGAACCAGGGGTCGATCTTCGTGGCGTCGAAGACCTCCTGCGGGGTGGCCCCGGCGCGGATGGCCCGCATGACGGTGTTGATCCGGCCATCGGTCGGGACATCGGCCCGCTCCAGCAGCTCGGCCTTGTCACCGAGGCCACCGGGGTCACCGGTGAAGTCGAACTGGCTGCCCTTCTTCTCCATCGACCGCAGCGCCTTCTGCAGCGCCTCGGTGAAGTTACGGCCGATGGCCATGGCCTCGCCGACCGACTTCATGGTGGTGGTGAGGCGGGCGTCGGCGGCCGGGAACTTCTCGAAGGCGAACCGCGGCACCTTGACCACGACGTAGTCGAGCGTGGGCTCGAAGGACGCCGGGGTCTTCTCGGTGATGTCGTTGGGGATCTCGTCCAGCGTGTAGCCGACGGCCAGCCGGGCGGCGATCTTCGCGATCGGGAAGCCGGTGGCCTTGGAGGCGAGCGCGGAGGAGCGGGAGACGCGCGGGTTCATCTCGATGACGATGACCCGGCCGTCCTCGGGGTTGACCGCGAACTGGATGTTGCAGCCGCCGGTGTCCACGCCGACCTCGCGGATGACGGCGATGCCGATGTCGCGCAGCACCTGGTACTCGCGGTCGGTCAGCGTCATCGCCGGGGCGACGGTGATCGAGTCACCGGTGTGCACGCCCATGGGGTCGAAGTTCTCGATGGAGCAGACGACCACGACGTTGTCGTGCTTGTCGCGCATCAGCTCCAGCTCGTACTCCTTCCACCCGAGGATCGACTCCTCCAGCAGCACCTCGGTGGTGGGCGAGAGGTTCAGGCCCTGCCCGGCGATGCGGCGCAGCTCGTCCTCGTCGTGGGCGAAGCCGGAGCCGGCGCCGCCCATGGTGAAGGAGGGGCGGACGACGACGGGGTAGCCGCCCAGCTCCTCGACGCCCGCGAGGACGTCGTCCATGGAGTGGCAGATGTACGAGCGGGCGGACTCGCCGTGGCCGATCTTGGCGTTGACCGCCTCGACGACGTCCTTGAAGAGGTCGCGGTCCTCGCCCTTGTTGATCGCCTCGACGTTGGCGCCGATCAGCTCGACGCCGTACTGGTCGAGGGTGCCCGCCTCGTGGAGGGAGATGGCGGTGTTGAGCGCGGTCTGGCCGCCGAGGGTGGGCAGCAGCGCGTCGGGGCGTTCCTTGGCGATGATCTTCTCGACGTACTCCGGGGTGATCGGCTCGACGTACGTGGCGTCGGCGATCTCCGGGTCGGTCATGATCGTGGCCGGGTTGGAGTTGACCAGGATGACCCGCAGGCCCTCGGCCTTGAGCACCCGGCAGGCCTGGGTGCCGGAGTAGTCGAACTCGGCGGCCTGGCCGATGACGATCGGGCCGGAGCCGATGACCAGGACGGACTGGATGTCGGTGCGCTTAGGCACGCTGGCCCTCCATCAGGGTGACGAAGCGGTCGAACAGGTACCCGGCGTCATGCGGGCCCGCGGCGGCTTCGGGGTGGTACTGGACGCTGAATGCGGGGCGGTCGAGGAGGCGCAGCCCCTCGACCACGTTGTCGTTGAGGCAGACGTGGGAGACCTCGGCCCGCCCGTAGGGGGTGTCGCTGGGCGCGTCGAGCGGGGCGTCGACGGCGAAGCCGTGGTTGTGCGCGGTGACCTCCACCTTGCCGGTGGTGCGGTCCTGCACGGGCTGGTTGATGCCGCGGTGGCCGTACTTCAGCTTGAAGGTGCCGAAGCCGAGGGCGCGGCCCAGGATCTGGTTGCCGAAGCAGATGCCGAACAGCGGGGTGGACCGCTCCAGCACGGCGCGCATCAGGGAGACCGGGTGCTCGGCGGTGGCCGGGTCGCCCGGGCCGTTGGAGAAGAACACGCCGTCCGGGTTCACCGCGTAGAGGTCGTCGACCGTGGCGGTGGCGGGCAGGACGTGCACCTCGATGCCGCGCTCGGCCATCCGGTGCGGGGTCATGCCCTTGATGCCGAGGTCGACGGCGGCGACGGTGAACCGCTTGGTGCCGATCGCGGGGACGACGTACGTCTCCTTGGTCGCCACCTCGCCGCTCAGGTCGGCGCCCTTCATCTGCGGGGCCGCCTGCACCCGGGCGAGCAGGGTGGCCTCGTCGGCGAGGGCCTCGCCGGAGAAGATGCCGACGCGCATGGCGCCGCGCTCGCGCAGATGGCGGGTGAGGGCGCGGGTGTCGACGCCGCTGATGCCGACGACGCCCTGGGCGGTCAGCTCGTCGTCCAGCGAGCGGCGGGAGCGCCAGTTGGACGGCGTACGGGCGGGGTCGCGCACCACGTAGCCGGAGACCCAGATGCGGCCCGACTCGGGGTCCTCGTCGTTGACGCCGGTGTTGCCGATGTGCGGCGCGGTCATGACGACGACCTGGCGGTGGTAGGACGGGTCGGTCAGGGTCTCCTGGTAGCCGGTCATCCCGGTGGAGAACACGGCCTCGCCGAAGGTCTCCCCCACGGCCCCGTAGGCGCGGCCACGGAAGCTGCGGCCGTCCTCCAGGACGAGTACGGCGGGGGTCTGGGCCCCCCTGGTGGAGGTCGTCATCGTGCGCCTTCCTGGTTGAGCTCTGCGTTCTTGACGTCGTTCTTGACGTCGTCCGTGACGTCTTCGGTGACGCCGAGGGCTTCGACCCAGGCCGCGTGCTCGGCGGCGTGGTCGGAGCGGAATCCGGAGTCGATCTGCCGGTCGCCGAGCTGCCAGGTGACGATCAGCAGCCCGCCCTCGGCGAGGACCTTGCCCGCGATGCCCTTGTCGAGCCGGGCGCCGCGGAGGCTTCCGGCCGGGATGAAGAAGTCCTGGGCACCGGGCCGTACGACGCTCATGCCCTGGTCGGTGAGGGTCAGCTCGACGCGGCTGCGGGTACCGAGGCCATGGGCCACGATGCGGTCGAGCCACTGTCCGGCGGTGGTGGAGCCGTGGTAGCGGCCGGTGAGGGTGAGCTGCGCGGGGCCCGGTGCGGCCGGGGCCTCGGGCAGCTCGGGCAGATCGCCCTGGAGCGTGCCGCGCCACTTCCAGCCCTCGCGCATCAGCCAGTAGACCAGCGCGATGAAGAGCAGCAGGCCGACGACCCAGCCGATGCGGGCGGCCCAGTCGGTGACGTCCTGGGACCGCTGCTCGGCCGCCAAGGAGATCAAAGGGTTCGGAGATATCACGCCAGTTTCCCGTCCACGACCGTCGCCCGGCCCCGCAGGAAGGTGTGCGTCACCCGGCCCGGCAGTTCCCGGCCCTCGTAGGGGGTGTTGCGGCTGCGGGAGGCGAAGCCCGCGGGGTTTACCTGACCACGGTATGCGGAGTCCAGCAGGGTGAGGTTGGCGGGCTCCCCCGCGGCGATGGGACGGCCCTGGCCGGTGAGGCGGCCGATGGCGGAGGGACGGACGGCCATCCGGTCGGCGACGCCCGCCCAGTCCAGCAGCCCGGTGTCGACCATGGTGTGCTGGACGACGGACAGCGCGGTCTCCAGGCCGACCATGCCCATGGCCGCCGCGCCCCACTCGCAGTCCTTGTCCTCGTGGGGGTGCGGGGCGTGGTCGGTGGCGACGCAGTCGATGGTGCCGTCGGCCAGCGCCTCGCGCAGCGCCATCACGTCGGCCTCGGTGCGCAGCGGCGGGTTCACCTTGTAGACCGGGTTGTACGAGCGGACCAGCTCGTCGGTGAGCAGCAGGTGGTGCGGGGTGACCTCGGCGGTGACGTTCCAGCCCTTGGACTTGGCCCAGCGGACGATCTCGACGGATCCCGCGGTGGACAGGTGGCAGATGTGCACCCGGGAGTCGACGTGCGCGGCGAGCAGTACGTCGCGGGCGATGATCGACTCCTCGGCGACGGCGGGCCAGCCGCCCAGGCCCAGTTCTGCGGAGACGATGCCCTCGTTCATCTGGGCACCCTCGGTGAGCCGCGGCTCCTGGGCGTGCTGGGCGATCACGCCGTCGAAGGCCTTCACGTACTCCAGGGCGCGGCGCATGATCACGGCGTCGTCGACGCACTTGCCGTCGTCGGAGAAGACCCGGACCCCGGCGGCGGACTCGTGCATGGCGCCCAGCTCGGCGAGCTTCTTGCCTTCCAGGCCGACGGTGACGGCGCCGATGGGCTGCACATCGCAGTAGCCGGACTCCTTGCCCAGCCGCCACACCTGCTCCACGACGCCCGCGGTGTCGGCCACGGGGAAGGTGTTGGCCATGGCGTGGACGGCGGTGAAGCCGCCGACCGCGGCGGCCTTGGTGCCGGTGAGGACGGTCTCGGAGTCCTCCCGACCGGGCTCGCGCAGATGGGTGTGGAGGTCGACCAGGCCCGGCAGCAGGATCTGCCCGGCGGCGTCGATGACGGTGGCGCCGTCCGCGTCGAGGCCGGTGCCGACGGCGGCGATCCGCTCGCCCTCGATCAGCACGTCCCGCTGCTCGCCGCCGAGCACCTTCGCGCCGCGCAGCAGCGTCTTGTTCGTGTCGCTCATGGTTACTGGTTCTCCTCGGTGCGGGCGGCGGTGACGGCGGGCTCGTTGCCGCCGAGCAGCAGGTACAGGACGGCCATGCGGATCGAGACGCCGTTGGCGACCTGCTCGACGGCGGTGCAGCGGTCGGAGTCGGCGACCTCCGCGGTGATCTCCATGCCGCGGTTCATCGGGCCGGGGTGCATGACGATGGCGTGCTCGGGCATCCGGGCCATCCGGTCGGCGTCCAGGCCGTAGCGGCGCGCGTACTCGCGCTCGGTGGGGAAGAAGGCGGCGTTCATGCGCTCGCGCTGGACCCGCAGCATCATCACGGCGTCGGACTTGCCCACCACCGCGTCCAGGTCGTACGAGACGTCACAGGGCCAGCTCTCGACGCCGAAGGGGACGAGGGTGGGCGGGGCGACCAGGGTGACGTCGGCGCCGAGGGTGGACAGCAGGTGGACGTTGGAGCGGGCGACCCGGCTGTGCAGCACGTCGCCGACGATGGTGATCCGGCGGCCGGCCAGGTCCTGGCCCACCCCGGCGCCCCCGGAGGCCAGCCTGCGGCGCATCGTGAAGGCGTCGAGCAGCGCCTGGGTGGGGTGCTCATGGGTGCCGTCACCGGCGTTGACGACCGAGCCGTTGATCCAGTCGGAGGTGGCCAGCCGGTGCGGGGCGCCGGAGGAGGGGTGCCGGATGACGACGGCGTCGGCGCCCATCGCCTCCAGGGTGAGCGCGGTGTCCTTCAGGGACTCGCCCTTGGAGACCGAGGAGCCCTTGGCGGAGAAGTTGATGACGTCGGCGGACAGCCGCTTGGCGGCCGCCTCGAACGAGATGCGGGTGCGGGTCGAGTCCTCGAAGAAGAGGTTCACGACGGTGCGGCCGCGCAGGGTCGGCAGCTTCTTGATCGGCCGGTCGGCGAGCCGGGCCAGCTCCTCGGCGGTGTCGAGGATCAGGACGGCGTCGTCGCGCGAGAGGTCGGCGGCCGAGATGAGGTGACGCTTCATCCGGTTGCTCCGTGGTTGAGGAGGGATGCGGGCGTGCGGGCGGGCATGCGCCGGGTCCGGTGCCGGGCCGTGGGGCTCCGTACCGGTGGCACCGAGGCCGGGTACCCGGGATCGCCGGGAGCCGTCGCCGTCGGTACCGGGGCGCTACTTCCCGTCCGCGGGGGTGGTCTCGCGCAGGCCGAGGAGCACGCTGTCGCGGCCGTCCTCCTCGGTGAGCTGGACCTTGACCGTCTCCCGCAGCGACGTGGGGAGGTTCTTGCCGACGTAGTCGGCCCGGATCGGCAGTTCCCGGTGACCCCGGTCGACGAGGACCGCCAGCTGGACGGCGCGCGGCCGCCCGATGTCACCGAGGGCGTCGAGCGCGGCGCGGATGGTGCGGCCGGAGAAGAGCACATCGTCGACGAGGACGACCAGGCGGCCGTCGACGCCGTCGTCGGGGATCTCGGTGCGGGCCAGCGCGCGGGCGGGCCGCAGCCGCAGGTCGTCGCGGTACATCGTGATGTCGAGCGAGCCGACCGGAAGCTCACCGGGCGACCTGCCGGTGATCTCCTCCAGCCGGGCGGCCAGCCGCCGGGCGAGGAAGACACCGCGGGTCGGGATGCCGAGGAGCACCACGTCGTCGGCGCCCTTGGCGCGCTCGACGATCTCGTGGGCGATGCGGGTCAGAACGCGCGCGATGTCCGGTGCTTCGAGCACGGAACGCGCGGCGTCCGAGGTACGGGCGTCCATGGAACGGACCTCCTTCTCCGCCTCACGGGACGGACCTTAAAGGACGTCGGATTTGCGCCATTCACAGTAGCAGGGGCGCATGGGGCGCTCGTCAACACCCCTGGCGGGAGCCCCTCCGCTCCATTCGGCTTGACGAATGGAGATTACGCTACGTAACCTTCACAGTGAGTTACCAGCCGCGCGGCGGAGCCGCACGTCGATTCAGTGTCCGGGGAGCTTTATGTCCAGCGAATACGCCAAACAGCTCGGGGCCAAGCTCCGCGCCATCCGCACCCAGCAGGGCCTCTCCCTTCACGGCGTCGAGGAGAAGTCCCAGGGCCGGTGGAAGGCCGTGGTGGTGGGATCGTACGAGCGCGGCGACCGCGCCGTGACCGTCCAGCGTCTCGCCGAACTGGCCGACTTCTACGGCGTCCCGGTGCAGGAGCTGCTGCCGGGCACCAGCCCGGCCGGGGCGGCGGAGCCGCCGCCGAAGCTGGTGCTGGACCTGGAGCGGCTGGCCCATGTGCCGGTCGAGAAGGCGGGCCCGCTCCAGCGGTACGCCGCCACGATCCAGAGCCAGCGCGGCGACTACAACGGCAAGGTGCTGTCGATCCGCCAGGACGACCTGCGCACCCTCGCCGTGATCTACGACCAGTCGCCGTCCGTGCTGACCGAACAGCTGATCAGCTGGGGAGTGCTGGGTGCCGACGCGCGTCGCGCGGTCCAGCACGAGGATGTGTAACGGGCGCGCATAGCGCTCTCGCACCCTCTCCACCAGCAGAAACGTGCCGCCGGGGGCGGTGGAAGTGCCGTACGGCCTCCACCGCCCCCGGCGGCTTTGTGCTGACTCCTGCTGACCGGGCGGCCAGGGCCTGGGCTAGGCCTGGGTCTCCGAGTCCTGGGTCTCCGGGTCCCGGGTCTCCGTGTCGCGGCGCAGGCCGGGCTTCAGCTCCTTGAGCCGGCCCAGCAGACCGTTGACGAACGACGGCGAGTCGTCGGTGGAGAACTCCTTGGCGAGCTGAACCGCCTCGTCGATCACCACCGCGTCCGGGGTCGCGTCCTCCCACACCAGCTCATAGGCACCGAGCCGCAGGATGTTCCGGTCGACGACCGGCATCCGGTCCAGCGTCCAGCCCACCGCGTAGGTGGCGAGCAGCTCGTCGATTCGCGCGGTGTGCTCCGCGTATCCCTCGACGAGCTGCATCGTGTATTCGCTGACCGGGGGCTGCCGGTCGTCGGTCCGGGCGTGCCGAATCCAGTCCGCGAGGACGGTCTGCACGGAGCTGCCACGCTGGTCGGCCTCGAAAAGGATCTGAAAGGCACGCTTACGGGCCTTGTTGCGGGCAGCCACGGTTAGTTGTTCACCCGGCCGAGGTACTCACCGGAACGGGTGTCAACCTTGATCTTTTCACCGGTGGTGATGAAGAGCGGGACGCCGATCTCGTAGCCGGTCTCCAGCTTGGCGGGCTTGGAGCCACCGGTCGAGCGGTCACCCTGGACGCCGGGCTCGGTGTACTCGATCACCAGCTCGACGGCGGCGGGCAGCTCGACATACAGAGGGTTGCCCTCGTACATCGCGACGACCGCCTCGAAGCCCTCGAGCAGATACCGGGCGTTGTCGCCGACGACCTCGGGGGTGACGTAGATCTGGTCATAGGTGTCCATGTCCATGAACACAAAGCTCTCGCCGTCCTTGAACGAGAACTGCATGCCGCGCTTGTCGACATTGGCCGTCTCGACCTTCACGCCGGCGTTGAAAGTCTTGTCGACCACCTTGCCGGACAGCACGTTCTTGAGCTTGGTGCGCACGAAGGCAGGGCCCTTGCCGGGCTTGACGTGCTGGAACTCGACGACGGACCAGAGCTGGCCGCCGTCAAGCTTGAGCACAAGGCCGTTCTTGAGGTCGTTCGTGGATGCCACGGTTGCGGGATCTCCTGGACTACAGCTGGTGGAGACCAGAGAGCCGCGATGCGCCGTTATCAGCCAATGCCGTCAGCCGACAGTGCCGTCAGCCGAAGACTGTCAGCCAGAACTACAGCGCGAGCAGCTCTTTGGTCGTGATGGTGAGTAGCTCGGGTCCGCCGTCCGCCTCGGGGCGGACGACGAGCGTATCGTCGATCCGGACACCGCCCCGCCCCGGGAGGTGGACCCCCGGTTCGACGGTGACCGGCACACAAGCGTCCAGTTTACCCATGGCCGACGGCGAGAGCCGAGGGTCCTCGTCGATTTCGAGGCCCACACCGTGTCCGGTACGCGTCTCAAGACCCTCCCCGTACCCCGCGGCGTCCAGCACCTGGCGGGTCACCCGGTCCACGTCCCGGTACGCCATCCCCGGCAGCAGCGCCTCCCTACCGGCCCGCTGAGCGGCGAAGACGAGGTCGTACAGCTCGACCTGCCAGTCCGCGGGCGAGGGGCCGATGACGAACGTACGGCCCACCTGGCAGCGGTACCCCCGGTAGTCGGCGCCCAGGCAGATGGTCAGGAAGTCGCCCTCCTCCACCCGCCGGTCGGTGGGCGGATGCCCGGCCCGGCCCGCGTGCGGCCCCGCGGCGACGACGGTGGGGAACGCCGGGCCGTCCGCCCCGTGATCCACCAGCCTGCGCTCCAGCTCCAGCGCGAGATGCCGCTCGGTGCGGCCCACCAGGATCGATTCCAGCAGCTCGCCGAGGGCCTGGTCGGCCAGCTCCCCGGCGATCCGCAGGCAGGAGATCTCCTCGTCGTCCTTGACGATCCGCAGCTGCTCGACGGTCCGCCCCAGATCGGTCAGGCGCAGCCGCGGGGCGGCGGTGCCGACCGCCCGGTGGCGGGCCACGGTCAGATCGTGCTCCTCGACGGCCAGCGACTCGGCGCCGTCCGCCGCCGCCAGGTCGGCGGCGGCCACGGCCGGGTCGCTGTCAGGCCCGGACAGCAGGAGCAGCCGCAGATCCTCCGGATGCGGCCCCGGCACCGGCCCCCACGAGGACGCCTCGGGCGCCACCAGGACGTCCTGGACGGGCCCGAGGAGCAGCGTGGCGCCCGGGGGCGCGTCGCCGCACAGATAGCGCACGTTGGCGGGCCGGGAGACCAGGGCGGCCTCGCTCCCGGCGGCCGCGTACTGGTCGTGCAGGCGGGCACGTCGGGCCGCGTACACCTGGGACATGCCCCTGAGCGTACGCACTCCGGCCCGCCCCGGCCGTCTGAGCGCCGCCGGACGAGCGGCCGGGCCTCAGCTCCTAGAAAGCGGGCGGGCTGGCGATGGAGCGGGCCACTACCTCGTCCAGCATGCGGGCGGTGGTCTCCACGTCGTACGTCGAGTTGTCGATGATCGGCAGCCCCGAGCCGTACCAGCCCGCCATCCGGCCGTGGATGCGGGCGACCTCCTCGTCGCTGAGGCGGCGGTTGCCGCTGCGGGCCGCGTTCCGCTCCAGGACGATCTCCAGGCCGGGGAGCACCACCACGGGCAGGAGGCCGGGGCCGACGTGCCGCTTCCAGCCGCCGAGGCCGACGACGGGGCGGTCCGGGAAGACGGCGTCGTCCAGGATGCAGGAGATGCCGTTGGCCAGGAAGTTACGGGCGGCGAAGCCGCAGGTGCGGCGGGCGAGGCGGTACTGCGCCTCGGAGTTCTCGTTCCAGCCCGACTGGGGGTTGGCGAAGCCCGACCTGACCCATTCGCGGACGTCGTCGAGGCTGATGTGGGCGGTCGGCACCCGGCGGCGGTCGGCCCAGTAGCGGGCGACGGTGGTCTTGCCCGCTCCGGCCGGTCCGATGAGCAGCACGGCGACGGCCGCGTGGGAGGCGTCGGCCATGGCCGGGTCGGCGGGCGGGTGCGGCAGCGGGACGGGCCCGCCGGGCGGCAGCTGGATGTGGCCGGTGGAGCCGGGGTGCTCGACGGGCGGCTGCGGGGTGGGGTGCGCGGGCTGCGGATGGCCCGTCACCGGGGGCGCGGGCGGGGCGGGCACCGGGGGCACGGGCACCGGCTGCATGGGCACCGCGGGGTGCGCGGGCGGCGCCGGTGGGGTGGGCACCGGAGGTACGGGCGGGGCCGGGGGGTGCGCATGGGGACCGGGGGGTTGGCTCGCGCTCTGGGCCCAGCCTGCGCCCACTGCGTGCTGCATCCGGTGGCACTCCGTCTCGTACAGGCGGCAGTCGTGACGGAACAACTGTCGCGTGGTGACGCGGCGGTGAGGCCGCTCCTACCGAACGGTACCTGCCCAGGCCCGCGCTGTGTGAACGCCCCGGAAACCCGATGAGTGCCCGTCCCGGCGCGTCAGCCAGGCAATTTGTCTTCAAGCGGCCGCAACTTCCGTCCCGTACCGGGGTGTTCGAAAGCCCGCGGCGGTGCCGCGGGCTTCGATGGTGATGACACGGTTGTGACGGAACCCGGTCAGCTCCCGGACGTCTCCCGGGAGATCTCCCCGTACGCCGCGAGCAGCACCGCCGGGTCCGGGCCTTCCAGCACGGTCGGCTTGGCGATGCCGTCCAGCACGATGAAGCGCAGCAGGTCACCGCGGGACTTCTTGTCGACCTTCATGGTCTCCAGCAGCTTGGGCCACTGGTCGCCGCGGTAGGTGAGCGGCAGTCCGACGGACTCCAGGACGGCGCGGTGCCGATCGGCGGTCGCATCGTCCAGGCGGCCCGCGAGACGGCCCAGTTCGGCGGCGAAGACCATGCCGACGGAGACGGCGGCGCCGTGCCGCCAGTTGTAGCGCTCGTTCTTCTCGATGGCGTGCGCGAGCGTGTGCCCGTAGTTGAGGATCTCGCGCAGGCCGGACTCCCTGAGGTCACTGGAGACGACCTCGGCCTTGACCCGGATGGAACGCTCGATCAGCTCGGCGGTGTGCGCGCCGCCGGGGGTGCGGGCCGCGGCCGGGTCCTGCTCGATCAGCTCCAGGATGGCCGGGTCGGCGATGAATCCGGCCTTGATGACCTCGGCGAGGCCGCTGATGTAGTCGTTGGCGGGCAGCGAGTCCAGCGCGGCCAGGTCGCACAGCACCCCGGCCGGGGGGTGGAAGGCGCCGACGAGGTTTTTGCCCTCGGCGGTGTTGATGCCCGTCTTGCCGCCGACCGCCGCGTCGACCATGCCGAGCACGGTCGTCGGGACGGCGATCCAGCGCACCCCGCGCAGCCAGGTCGCGGCGACGAAACCGGCGAGGTCGGTGGTGGCGCCGCCGCCGACGCCGACGATCACATCGCTGCGGGTGAAGCCGGTCTGGCCGAGCGCCTTCCAGCAGTACGCGGCGACCTCGGCGGTCTTGGACTCCTCCGCGTTCGGCAGCTGGATCGCGACGGCCTCGTACCCCTGGTCGGCGAGGTCCTGGCGGATCGCCTCACCGGTGTCGGCCAGCGCCTCGGGGTGCAGGACGGCGACGCGCTTGACAGCATCCCCGATGAGCCCGGGCAGTTCGCCGAGGAGCTGGCGGCCGACCAGGACCTCGTACGGCGCGGTGCCCGCGGTGCCGCCGACCTGGATGCGCGTGGGGGTTTCGGTGCTCATGCCTTTTTCAGCTCCAGTGCGTCCATGACGGCGTCGACGACCTCGTCCGGGGTGCGGCCCTCGGTCGTCACGACGGCCCGGGCGACTTCGGTGTACAGCGGGCGGCGCTGCTCCATCAGCTCGCGCCAGCGCTGGCGCGGGTTGACGGCGAGCAGCGGGCGGGGGGCGTCCAGACCGGTGCGCTTGACGGCCTCGGCGACGCCCATCTCCAGGAAGACCACCGGGAGGCCGGTGAGCAGGGCGCGGGTGCCCGGGTCCAGGATCGCGCCGCCGCCGAGCGCCAGCACGCCCTGATGACCGGCGACGGCGGTCCGCACGGCCTGCCGCTCCAGCTCGCGGAAGTGGGGCTCGCCCTCGTCGATGAAGATCTCGGAGATCTCCTTGCCCGCGCTCTCCACGATGTCGGTGTCGGTGTCGCGGAACGTGGTGCCCAGCCGCTCCGCGAGCCCCCGTCCGACGGTGGTCTTCCCGACGCCCATGGGCCCGACCAGGACCGCGGCGGGGCCGTCCCCCTCGTGTGGCCCGCTCACCGGATGGCCAGGCTGTCGAGGAAGCCCTGGACGTTACGGCGGGTCTCGGCGACCGAGTCGCCGCCGAACTTCTCGGCGACCGCGTCCGCCACGACCAGGGCGACCATCGCCTCGGCGACGATCCCCGCGGCGGGCACCGCGCACACGTCCGAGCGCTGGTGGTGGGCCTTGGTGGCCTCGCCGGTGGTGACGTCGATGGTGGCCAGCGCGCGCGGCACGGTCGCGATGGGCTTCATCGCGGCCCGTACCCGCAGCAGCTCGCCGGTGGTCAGCCCGCCCTCGGTGCCGCCGGAGCGGGCGGAGGAGCGCTTGATGCCCTCGTCGGTCGCCACGATCTCGTCGTGCGCCTGGGAGCCGGGCACCCGGGCCAGGTCGAAGCCGTCGCCGACCTCGACGCCCTTGATGGCCTGGATGCCCATCAGCGCGGCGGCCAGCCGGGCGTCCAGTCGGCGGTCCCAGTGCACATGCGAGCCGAGACCCACCGGCACGCCGTACGCCAGCACCTCGACGACGCCGCCGAGGGTGTCGCCGTCCTTGTGGGCCTGGTCGATCTCGGCCACCATCGCCTTGCTCGCGTCGGCGTCCAGGCAGCGCACCGGGTCGGCGTCCAGCCGCTCGACGTCGGACGGCTTCGGGTAGACGCCGTACGGGGCCTTGGCGGCGGCCAGCTCGGTCACATGGGAGACGATCTCGATCCCGGCCGTCTCCTTGAGGTAGGAGCGGGCGACGGCGCCGAGGGCGACGCGGGCTGCGGTCTCGCGGGCGCTGGCGCGCTCCAGGATGGGCCGCGCCTCGTCGAAACCGTACTTCTGCATGCCCGCGAGGTCGGCGTGGCCGGGGCGGGGGCGGGTCAGCGGCGCGTTACGGGCCAGCCCGTCCAGGATCTCGGGGTCGACCGGGTCGGCGGCCATGACCTGTTCCCACTTGGGCCACTCGGTGTTGCCGACCATGATCGCGACCGGGGAGCCGAGGGTCAGACCGTGCCGGACGCCGCCAATGAAGGTGACCTCGTCGCGCTCGAACTTCATCCGCGCCCCGCGGCCGTAACCGAGTCGGCGCCGCGCGAGGGCGTCCGCCACCATGTCGGTGGTGATCGGCACCCCGGCGGGCAGCCCCTCCAGCGTCGCCACAAGCGCGGGGCCGTGCGACTCCCCCGCGGTCAGCCAGCGCAACCTGCTCAACGGTGCTCCCTCATGCGTTGCCCCTCGACGTCTCGTGGCGGGACCTGGTGGGGCCTGGCCCGCCTCCTCCGATCCTCCCACGTCCGCCCAGGCGGCCGGGGCAGTGGTCCATCAGACGGACCTGAGCCTGAGACGCCGTACAGGGTCGAGGCCGGGTCGGGGCGGGATCGGGAACGCCGCGCGGGCGTCAGCCACGGGCGGCGAGGGCCGCCTCGCCCGCCTCGCGCATCGCGGCGAGCGGCGCCGGGGCGCGCCCGGTGATCTGCTCGACCTGCCCCACGGCCTGGTGGACCAGCAGGTCGAGCCCGCCGACTACCGCGCCGCCGCGCGCCGACCAGGCGGCGGCCAGGGCGGTCGGCCAGGGGTCGTAGAGGACGTCGAAGAGCGTGCCGGGCCGCTCGGGGACTGACGCCGCGAGCGCGTCGGTCGTCCCGGCGGGGGTGGTGGCGATCACCAGCGGCGCGTCGAACGCCTCGGCCGCGTCGGCCCAGTCCGCCGTATGCACCGTCACGCCCAGCCGCTCGCCCCACTGCCGCACCTCGGCGGCCCGGGCGTCGCTGCGGACGTACGCGGTGACCTCGCCGTCGCAGATGCGGGAGAGCGCGGCCAGGGCGGAGGAGGCGGTGGCCCCGGCGCCCAGGACGGCCGCCCGCTCCACCCGCTGGACGCCGCGCTCCGCGAGTGCCGCCACCATGCCGGGGATGTCCGTGTTGTCGCCGAGCCGCCGGCCGTCGTCGGTCAGGACGACCGTGTTGACCGCCTCCACGGAGGCCGCCGTGTCGCTGACCCGGTCCAGCAGCGGGATGACCGCGCGCTTGAGCGGCATGGTCACCGAGAACCCCGCCCAGTCCGGCTCGCCCGCCGTGCCGAGCCGCTCGAAGAAGCCCGGCAGCGCGGCCTCGTCGAGTTCGACGGTGCCGTAGTGCCAGCCGTCGAGCCCCAGCTTCCGGTACGCGGCGTTGTGCAGCGCCGGGGACAGGGAGTGGGCGACCGGCGAGCCGAGCACGGCTGCCTTGCGGTTGTGCGACATCTTTCCTCAGCCGGTGTTCTCGCGCTGCTGCTTGTTGAACTTGTCGACCCACTTCTGATGTTCCGCGTAGGTCTTGGAGAACTGACTCTTGTTGCCGATCGCCACGAAGTAGTACCAGCCGTCGCCGGTCGGGTTCATCGACGCCTTGAGCGCGTCCGCGCCGGGGTTCCCGATCGGGCCCGGCGGCAGACCCTTGTAGAAGTAGGTGTTGTACGGGTTGTCGTAGCCCTTGATCTCGCTGATCGAGATATCGAGCTTGCTCTGGTTCTTGACGTAGTTGTACGTCGAGTCGAATTCCAGCTTGCCATTGGTCTCGGTGTTGCCGACCTTGAGCCGGTTGTAGACCACTTCGGCCATCTTGCGGAAGTCGCTGTGGGTGATGCCCTCTGCCTGGACCAGGCTCGCCACCGTGATGAGTTGCAGCGGGCTCTTGAGACCCAGCTCCTTGGCCTGGCCCTCCAGGTCCTGCTTCGCGTAGTTCCGCTTGGCCTCGGCGACCATCTTGCGCAGCACGTCCGCGGGCTTCGCGTTCTTGCCCACGCTGTAGCGGGACGGGTAGAGGAATCCTTCCAGCGGATCCTTGATCTTCGCATTGTCATTCGCCCAGGAAGGCAGCCCGAGGTTCTTGGCCTCCTTCTTGGCAACGCCCGCCGTGGTGCCCGCCTTGACGCCGGTCTTCTTGTCGATCGCCGCGTAGACCGCCACATCGCGCATGCCCTCGGTGACGATCAGCGCGTTGTTGCCCGCGGGGCTGAGCATCAGCTTCACCGCGGCCTCGCCGGACATTTCCTTGCGGAGGCTGTAGCTGCCCGGCTGGACGAACTTGCCGCTGCTCTCCACGGCTTCCACGAATGCGCCGCTGCTCTTCACCACGCCCTTTTCGGCGAGGATGCCGCCGATTTCGGCGTTGCCCGAGCCGTCGGGGACCTCCACCTCGACCTGACCGGAGCCCTGGCCCTCGTAGTCCGGCGCCGGGCCGAAGCGGGTCTGCCAGAAGTCGTAGGCGAAGTAGCCGCCTCCGCCGACGACGCCCACCAGGACGACGGTGACGAAGAGACAGGCGACCCCGTTGCGGCGCTTGGGCTCGGACTTCCCCTTCTTCGCCTTCTCGGCCCGCTCGGCCTTCTGGGCTCTCTTGGACTTCTTGGAGCGCCCCTCGGAGGCGTCGTCCTCGCCGTCGTCCGCCGTGCCGCCGCTGTCGTTCCGGAAGAACGGGTGGTCGTCCGCCGGGGCGTCCTTCCGGGATGCCCGCTGCTCCGGCTCCTGCGGCTCCTGCGGCTCCTGCGGCTCCTGTTCCTGCTGCGGCGGCTGTGCCTGCTGCGGTACCTGGGGCATCTGCTGGGTCTGCCCCGGCATCTGCGCGTCCTGCGGCATCGCCTGCGGGGGTTCGTGCGCCGCCTGCTGCGGGAAGCCCTCCTGGCCGCCGCCCTGGGCCGCGTAGCCGTACGGGTCGTTCGGGTCCATCCCGGCGCCGTACGAGACGTCCCAGCCGCCGGTGTCGTACTGCTGCTGCCCCTGCTGGCCGTGCTGGTCCCAGGGGGGTTGCTGTTGCTGCTGCGGGAACGGCTGGGCGTCCTGCGGGTATCCGTGCGGGTACTGCTGGTGCCCGTAGGGGTCCTGCCCGTAGACGTCCTGGCTGTGGAGAGCCGGGTCGTAGCCGCCTTGCGCGTAGCCGTCCGGTGCGTAGGGGACCTGTCCGTAGGGGTCGTTCGGGTCCTGCGGATACGGTTCCTGACCCGTCACCGCCTGATGCCCGCCCCATCCCTGGTCCCCGTACAACGGGTCCTCGGGATGCCACGGTTGGGAGCCGGGTCCCCGGCCGTACTCAGTCATCGAACCCCTAGCGATGGCGGTGGCAGCCACCGTGTGCGCTCGCGGCACAAGCGACGGCTGCCATGTCGCGCGGAACGTTACAGTATCGCGATCAGATGACCACTTCGACGGCCTCGCCCGGGGCCCGCCCCGAGGCCCGCTCGGTCTCCAGCGCGCTCTGCAGGATGACCACCGCAGCTGCCTGGTCAACCACCGAACGGCCCTTCTTGGACGACACCCCGGAAGCCCGGAGGCCATGCGTCGCTGTGACGGTCGTCATACGTTCGTCCACGAGCCGTACGGAGACCGGCTGGACCCGCCGCGCCAGCTCCCGGGCGAAGGTGCGCACCTTGGTCGCGGCCGGCCCCTCACGCCCGTTGAGCGAGCGCGGGAGGCCGATCACCACCTCGATGGGCTCGTACTCCTCGACGAGGGCCGCCAGCCGCTTGTGGGCGGCCGGGATGTCGCGTCCCGGCACGGTCTCCACGGGGGTGGCGAGGATCCCGTCGGGGTCGCACGAGGCGACCCCGATCCGGGCGTCCCCGACGTCGATGGCGATACGCCGGCCGCGCCGCACGGCTACTGGCCCGATTCCGCGACGAGCCGCTCGACGGCCTCGATGGCGTCGCCGACGGCGTCCGGGTTCTGGCCGCCGCCCTGGGCGACGTCCGGCTTGCCGCCGCCTCCGCCGCCGAGCGTCTTGGCGGCGGTACGGACCAGGTCACCGGCCTTGAGACCGCGCTCGCGGGCCGCCTCGTTGGTGGCGATGACGGTCAGCGGACGGCCGTTCGCCACGGTGAACAGGGCGACGACGGCGGGCCGGTCGACGGCGCCCGACTTCTGGTCCAGCCGTCCGCGTACGTCCAGCACCAGCTTGCGCAGGTCGTCGGCGGAGGTGCTGTCCGGCATTCGGCCCGTGGCCAGCGAGACGCCCCGGACGTCCTTGGCGCCGTCGGCGAGCCCGGCGGCGGCCTGCAGCACCTTCTCGGCGCGGAACCGCTCGATCTCCTTCTCGGCGTCCTTGAGCTTGGCGAGCATGCCGGAGATCTTCTCCGGAAGCTCCTCAGGACGCCCCTTGACCAGGTCGGTGAGCTGGGAGACGACCGTGTGCTCACGCGCGAGGAAGTTGTACGCGTCCACGCCCACCAGAGCCTCCACGCGGCGCACGCCGGAGCCGATGGAGGACTCGCCGAGCAGCTTCACCAGACCCAGCTGGGCGGTGTTGTGGACGTGCGTACCGCCGCACAGCTCCTTGGAGAAGTCGCCGATGGTCACCACGCGCACCCGGTCGCCGTACTTCTCGCCGAACTCGGCGATGGCGCCCTGCTTCTTGGCGTCGTCCATGCTCATGACCTCGGCGCGGACATCGAGTTCGCGGGAGAGCACCTCGTTGATCTTCTGCTCGACGTCGGTGAGCACCCCGCCGGGGACGGCGGACGGCGAGCCGAAGTCGAAGCGGAAGCGGCCGGGCGAGTTCTCCGAACCGGCCTGGGCGGCGGTCGGGCCCAGGGCGTCGCGCAGCGCCTGGTGGGTGAGGTGGGTGGCGCTGTGGGCGCGGGCGATGGCCCGGCGGCGGGCGACGTCGATCTCGGCGTACGCGGCGGAGCCGACCGTCACCTCGCCGACCTGGACGACGCCCTTGTGCACGCTGACGCCGGGCACCGGCTGCTGGACGTCCCGCACCTCGACGACGGCGCCGGAGGACAGCTTGATCCTGCCCATGTCGGCGAGCTGGCCGCCGCCCTCGGCGTAGAAGGGGGTGCGGTCGAGGACGACCTCGACCTCGTCGCCCTCGGAGGCGGCGGGCGAGGACACCCCGTCGACCAGCAGGCCGACGACGGTGGACTCGCCGGAGGTGTCGCTGTAGCCGGTGAACTCGGTCGAGCCGGAGGTGTCGGCGACCTCGCGGTAGGCGGACAGGTCGGCGTGGCCGGTCTTCTTGGACTTGGCGTCGGCCTTGGCGCGCTCCCGCTGCTCCCGCATCAGGCGGCGGAAGCCGTCCTCGTCCACCGAGAGGCCCTGTTCGGCGGCCATCTCCAGGGTGAGGTCGATCGGGAAGCCCCAGGTGTCGTGGAGCAGGAACGCCTTGTCGCCGGCCAGCACCGAGCCGCCCGCGGCCTTGGTGTCGGTGACAGCGGTGTCGAGGATGTTCGTACCGGCCTTGAGGGTCTTCAGGAAGGCCGACTCCTCGGCGAGCGCGACGGTCTCGACGCGCTTGCGGTCGGTCAGCAGCTCCGGGTACTGCTGGCCCATCGTCTTGAGGACCGTGTCCACCAGCTCGCCGACGACCGGCTCGGTGGCGCCGAGGATGCGCATGTTGCGGATGGCGCGGCGCATGATGCGGCGCAGCACATAGCCGCGGCCCTCGTTGCCGGGGGTGACGCCGTCGCCGATGAGCATGACGGAGGTGCGCATGTGGTCGGCGACCACGCGCAGCGATACGTCGGACTCGTGGGCGGCGCCGTAGGCGACCCCGGTCAGCTCGGTGGCCTTGTCCATCACGACGCGCAGGGTGTCGGTCTCGTACATGTTCCGCACGCCCTGCAGGATCATCGCGAGGCGTTCGAGGCCGAGGCCGGTGTCGATGTTCTTGCTGGGCAGCTCACCGAGGATGGGGAAGTTCTCCTTGCCCTCCCCCGCGCCGCGCTCGTACTGCATGAAGACCAGGTTCCAGATCTCCACGTAGCGCTCGTCGTTGACGGCCGGGCCGCCCTCCTCGCCGAACTCCGGACCACGGTCGTAGTTGATCTCGGAGCAGGGGCCGCAGGGGCCGGGGACGCCCATGGACCAGTAGTTGGGGCCCATGCCCAGGCGCTGGATGCGCTCGGCGGGGACGCCGACGACGTCGCGCCAGATGCGCTCGGCCTCGTCGTCCTGCTCGTAGACGGTGATCCACAGGCGCTCGGGGTCGAGACCGTAGCCGCCGTCCGCCACGGAGCTGGTCAGCAGCTCCCAGGCGTAGGTGATGGCGCCTTCCTTGAAGTAGTCGCCGAACGAGAAGTTGCCGCACATCTGGAAGAACGTGCCGTGCCGGGTGGTCTTGCCGACCTCTTCGATGTCCGGCGTCCGCACGCACTTCTGCACGCTGACGGCGCGGTCGAAGGGCGGCTTGACCTCGCCGAGGAAGTACGGCTTGAAGGGCACCATGCCCGCGGGGACCAGCAGCAGGGTCGGGTCGTCCGCGATGAGCGACGCCGACGGCACGACGGTGTGCCCGCGCTCCTCGAAGAAGCGCAGCCAGCGGCGGCGGATTTCAGCCGACTCCATCAGTGGTCCTCATTTCGGGCGTTCGGGTAGGGGTACGGAGACGTGTGGGTGAGCTGGGCCCGGCCGCGCTGGGCGGGGAGCTGCGTGAGGTCGTTGGGCGGCGCCGAGGTCAGTCCCAGGGCGTCCTTGAGGGCCGCCTCGCGGTCGGCCATGCCGTCGCGCACGTCGAGCGCGAAGACCTTGATCCGCCGTCCGGCGAGCACCGCCCGGTCGGCGGCCTGCGCCGCCAGGCTCTCGGGGGTGAGCTGGTTGAGCTTGCGCTGGACCTTGGTGGTGGCCCACACACCGGCTGCGACGCCGGTGGTGAACCAGAAAGTGCGGCGGAACATCCGGTCTCTCAGCCCTTCGATCCACGGTTGCGGCGGCCGCCCCGGCGGGCGGACGGCAGGGTCTTGCCGATGACAACGGTGCGCGCGGGCGCGTCCTCGGGAGCCGCCTTACGGCCGATCGCGCGCCGGACGCCGTAGCCGAACGCGGCCACCTTGACCAGCGGTCCGCCGAAGGCGGAGGAGACGGTCGAGGACAGCGCGGAGGCGTTCGAGGTGACCTCCTGGACGTCGGAGGCGATCGAGTCCACGCGCGCGAGCTGGGTGTTCGCCTCGCGCACGGTCGCTGACGCCTCGCTGAGCAGCGGCACCGCCTGCTCGGTGACCTCGGCCACCAGCCGGGTCGTCGCCTTGAGCGTCTGGGCGAGCCTCACCAGGGCGAGGGCGAGGAAGGACACCAGGATCGCCCAGAAGACGGCCACGAGGATCCCGGCCACCTCTCCACCGGACACGTTGCACCGCTCCCTGCTGCCGATCACGTCGGTCGTCGTCGTTCAGGTCGTCCGTCGATTCGAATCGTGCGTCGATTCGAGTCGTCCGTCGCCCGCCGGTCTCGGGCGGTCATCCGGCGCGGGCGGCAGGTATCGACCCTATCGCGCCGGGCAGGCCCGGCTGAAACGCATTCCCCTCAGCCAAACAGCCCGCGGGCTCCCCTCCGACACAGCGGTCGATGGGGAACCCGCGGGCTGTTGAGCACAGACGGATCCGCTGGGTCAGCGGGCGTAGTACTCGACGACGAGCTGCTCGTCGCAGATCACCGGGACCTCCTTGCGGTTCGGGTCCCGGTCCAGGCGGAAGGCGAGCGCCTTCAGGTTGACCTGCAGGTAGCGCGGGGTCTCGCCGTCGGGGGCGTAGCCACCCTCACGGGCCACCTGGAAGGGGTGCTTCTCGCGGCTGCGCTCGCGGACCATCACCACGTCGTCCGGGCGGACCCGGAAGGAGGGCTTGTCGACCTTGCGGCCGTTGACCTCGATGTGACCGTGGACCACCATCTGGCGGGCCTGGTAAATCGTGCGGGCGATTCCCGACCGCAGGACGAGCGCGTCCAGACGGCGCTCAAGCTCGATGATCAGGGCCTCGCCTGTCTTGCCATCGACCTTCCGAGCGCGGTCGTAGGCACGGGCCATCTGGCGCTCGCTGATGTCGTACTGAGCGCGCAGGCGCTGCTTCTCCAGCAGCCGGACCTTGTAGTCACTGGTCTGCTTGCGGCCACGGCCGTGCTCGCCGGGCGGGTAGGGACGGGCCTCGAAGTACTTGACGGCCTTCGGCGTCAGCGCGATGCCGAGTGCGCGCGACTTCTTGACCTTGGGACGCGACTGGTTCACGTGGAACGAACCTCCATGTAAGTTAGGTATGCCTTACCTTAGCCGAGGAGAACGCATGTTTCGACCTGGGATCCCCCTGCCCAGCACTGCTCAGAGCCTTCAGGAGGGTCAGCCGCGTCCCAAGGAAGACGCCCTGCGGCCTACGGCGGCAGAGCGTGTACGAACTCTCGTGGAAGCCAAGGCTACGGCGTCATTGACGATTCCCGGAATCGAGGTCCCCGATGATCTCGGCACGGACGGACCGGCCGCCCGCGCCGTCACCCCGGACGGGGATGTGCTGTTGCTGGTCTCCGGCGCCTCACCGGCGGCCCGCGCCGCGGCCTACGCGCAGGATGACGACCTGACCTGCGTGATAGAGATCACGGATGTCGCCCCGGTCTCGGTGCCCCAGCGGATTCGCGGCCGCGCCTGGGTGGCGGGCTGGCTCACCCCCGTACGCGGCGGCGACCGCGCCGCGAGCGCGGCACTGCTCGCCCAGCACCACCCGGTCGGTGAGCTGCTGGGCCTCGGGGAGGCCCTGCAGCCCGACTCCGCCGCCGGACCGCGCAGCCGGACCGCCGCGTGGACGCTGCTGCGGCTGGAGGTCGCCGAGGCCTGTGTGGACGACCTGTGGGGCGCGGACGGCGTCGAGCCGGACGACTTCGCGCAGGCCGCCCCCGACCCGCTCGCCCCGCACGAGGCCGAGCTGCTGCAGCATCTGCACGCGGCCCACAGCGACCAGGTGAGCGGGCTGTGCGCCCTGCTGGGCGAGCGCTCGTCCATGGTGTGCACCCGTGGCGCCGCGATCCCCGTGGCCCTCGACCGCTTCGGCCTGCGCGTCCGCTTCACCGACGACGCCGACCAGCCGTTCGACGCGCGCTTCGACTTCCCGGAGCCGGTGGAGAGCGTCTCCGAACTGCGCCGCGCGATGCACGCCCTGTTCGAGGCGGCCGCCGACTAGGAGCGGCCCCGGGCGCCCGGCCCGGGACGGAGCAAGCCCGTGACGGCGCCCCCGGACCAGGGGTGCGGGGGCGGCGCGGGCCGAAACCCCTTACTAAGAGGACCCCTTACTGCGAGGACTCCGGCGGCGGGTCACCGCGCAGCCGCGCCCGGACCCGCTCGACCACATCGGCGTAGCGGGCCTCCGCCCCGTACCGCGTCGGCTCGTAGTAGCGCTTCCCGTGGATCTTGTCCGGCGCGTACTGCTGCGCCGCGATACCGCCCGGCAGATCGTGCGGATACAGATAGCCCTGGGCGTGGCCGAGCTTTTCGGCGCCCTTGTAGTGCCCGTCCCGCAGATGCGGCGGCACCGGGCCCGCGAGCCCCGCCCGGACGTCCGCCAGCGCCGCCCCTATCGCCGTCGTGGCCGCGTTGGACTTGGGCGCGAGCGCCAGCGCGATCGTGGCATGGCTGAGCGTCAGAGCGGCCTCGGGGAAACCGATCAGCGCGACCGCCTGCGCCGCCGCCACGGCGGTGGGCAGGGCGGTCGGATCGGCCAGCCCGATGTCCTCGCTCGCCGAGATCATCAGCCGCCGCGCGATGAACCGCGGGTCCTCCCCCGCCTCGATCATCCGCGCCAGATAGTGCAGCGCGGCGTCCACATCCGAGCCGCGGATCGACTTGATGAGAGCGCTTGCCACGTCATAGTGCTGATCACCGGCCCGGTCATAGGTGACCGCGGCCCGGTTGACCGCCTCCTCCAGCGTGGTCAGCGTGATCTCCGCCTCGCCCTTGGCGATCGCCGCCCCGGCCCCCGCCTCCAGCGCGGTGAGCGCCCGCCGGGCGTCCCCGCCCGCGATCCGCAGCAGATGCCCCTCGGCCTCGTCGGGCAGGGTGACCGCGCCGCCGAGCCCCCGCTCGTCGGCCAGCGCACGGCGCAGCAGCCCGCGCAGATCCTCGTCGGTGAGCGGTTCCAGGGTGAGCAGCAGCGAGCGGGACAGCAGCGGGGAGATCACCGAGAAGTACGGGTTCTCGGTGGTGGCCGCGATCAGGGTGACCCAGCGGTTCTCCACGGCGGGCAGCAGCGAATCCTGCTGCGCCTTGCTGAAACGGTGGATCTCGTCCAGGAAGAGCACGGTCTCCCGGCCGTACGCCCCCGAGGAGCGGCGTGCGCCGTCGATGACGGCCCGCACCTCCTTCACCCCCGCGGTGATCGCCGAAAGCTCCACGAACCGCTTCTGGGTGGCCTGGCTGACCACATACGCGAGGGTGGTCTTCCCGATGCCGGGCGGGCCCCACAGCAGCACCGAGGACGGCCCGGCCGGGCCCCCGCTGCCCTCGCCGACCAGTCTGCGCAACGGGGCCCCGGGGCGCAGCAGATGCTGCTGGCCTGCGACCTCGTCCAGCGTGCGCGGGCGCATGCGCACGGCCAGCGGACTGCTGGACGGGTCCTTCTCCTGGCGGTCCTCGGCGGCGGCGGTGAACAGATCTGGCTCCACCCGGGAAGCCTATGACACCGCACCGACAGCGCCCCTTCCCCGGGGCCCGGGCCAGCGGTTTCGCGGGCTCGGGCGGATTCCCGGGCTGGGGTTAGCTGGTCCAGAAGTCCCACCAGCGCGTCAGGATCAGCATCCCGATCACGCCGAGCCACATCACCGGAACCACCCAGTGGAACTCCAGCAGCCCGCGCCGCAGTCCGTCGGGCGCCGGGAGGTAGCCGTGCTTGAGGTTGTGGCCGGTGACGTAGCAGAACATCACGATGGTGGCGACCCAGGCCAGGCAGCACCACAGGCACAGCGAGCCGATGACGTACAGCGACTCGTACTGGAGCCAGGTCACGAAACCGGCGCCGAAGAGGGTGCCCGCGTTGAACGTCAGCCAGTACCAGCGCGGGAAGCGCGCCCCGGCCAGCAGGGAGACGCCCACGCAGATGACGATCCCGTAGGCGACCAGGCCGAGCATCGGGTTCGGGAAGCCGAACGCCTCGGCCTGCTTGCTCTCCATGATGTTGCCGCAGGAGACCACGGGGTTGAGGCTGCAGCCGGGGGTGAAGACCTTGCCGTCGGCCTTGAACTCAAGGATCTTGTTCTTGTCGAGCGTGATGACCCAGGCCGCCAGCAGCCCCATCGCGCCGGTGATCATGAGCAGGAGCGCGAAGGCGCGGCCGCCCCCCGTTCCGGTCCGAGCGCCGTCCCGCGCCTCGTCGGACTCCACGTCGTCCATCAGTGTCGTCGCCATATCGCCGTCCGTCGCTCTCCACACTGTCCGGCCCCGTCGGGCACGGCCATTGTGCCCCAACCCATGGCGCCGCAATGCCCCGTTGTCAGGGCCCGACCATCTTCGCGGATCTTCCGTTGGGCGCGGATAAGCACGGGCTCCGGGGCGCAGCGGGGGGCCATGATCCCGCCCCGAGGGGCGGGACCGGCCCCGGGGGGCCGCGTCGATTGGCAGGATGAATCGCTCCCGCCGCGTTGACGGCAGCCCCCTCTGAGGGAGTCAGCTCAGCTTCGCCTGGACCGCGGTCACGATCTTGGACAGCGGAACGGCCTCCTGTTCGCCCGACTCCATGTCCTTCAGCTGGACCACGCCCTCCGCGAAGTCACGCTCGCCCGCCACGATGGCGTACCGCGCCCCGCTGCGGTTCGCGGCCTTCATCGCGGCCTTGAGCCCCTTGCCGCCGTACGCGAAGTCGGTCGCCACGCCTTCCTTGCGCAGCTCGGCGACGACGCCGAAGAGGACCTTCCGGGCCTCCTCCCCCAGCGGCACGGCGAAGACGCTCGTCGCGTCCGGCAGGTCCAGCCGGACGCCCTCGGCCTCCAGCGCGAGCACCGTACGGTCCACCCCGAGCGCCCAGCCGACCGACGGGAGCGCCGGGCCGCCGATCATCTCGGAGAGGCCGTCGTACCGGCCGCCGCCGCCGACCGCGGACTGCGAGCCGAGCCCGTCGTGGACGAACTCGAAGGTGGTCCGGGTGTAGTAGTCGAGGCCGCGGACCAGCTTCGGGTCGTCCTCGAAGACCACGCCCTGCGTGGTGATCAGCTCGCGCACCTGCGCGTGGTATTCGCGGCAGCCGTCGCACAGGTAGTCGCGCAGCAGCGGCGCTCCGGTCAGCTGCTTCTGGACGGCGTCCCGCTTGTCGTCGAGCACCCGCAGCGGGTTGATGTCGATGCGCCGCCGGGTGTCCTCGTCCAGGTCGAGCCCGCGCAGGAAGTCCTGGAGGGCGGCCCGGTAGACGGGGCGGCACTCGGCGTCGCCGAGCGAGTTCAGCAGGATGCGGAAGTCACGCAGCCCCAGCGACCGGTAGGCGTCGTGCGCGAGGATGATCAGCTCGGCGTCGAGGGCCGGGTCCTCTGCGCCGATCGCCTCGGCGCCGACCTGCGAGAAGTGGCGGTAGCGGCCCTTCTGGGGGCGCTCGTAGCGGTAGTACGAGCCGGAGTACCAGAGCTTGACCGGCAGGCTCCCGGCCTTGTGCAGGTTGGCCTCCAGCGCGGCGCGCAGCACCGACGCGGTCCCCTCGGGGCGCAGCGCCAGCTCGTCGCCGCCCTTGGTGGTGAGGGTGTACATCTCCTTCGTGACGATGTCGGTGGACTCGCCGACACCGCGCGCGAAGAGTTCGACGTTCTCGAAGCCGGGGGTCTCGACGTAGCCGTAGCCGGACCGCCGGAGCGGGGTGGCGATGGCGTCCCGCACCGCGAGGTAGGTCGCGGAGACCGGCGGGATCAGGTCATAGGTGCCCTTGGGGGCCTTGAAGGTGCTCAACGTGGGTTCTCTCGTCACATTCCTCGTCGCGGAGCCGCGGCCGCGTCGGCGGCGCCTTGGGGGCCGGCGGCCACCTGCCGCAGGAAGGGGTTGGTGGCGCGCTCGCGGCCGATGCTGGTCTGGGGGCCGTGGCCGGACAGCACCACGGTCGAGTCGTCGAGCGGCAGGCACACACGGGCCAGGGACTCGAGGATCTCGGCGTGGTCGCCGCCGGGCAGATCGGTGCGTCCGATGGAGCCGGCGAAGAGCAGGTCGCCCGAGAAGAACACCGGGGGGATGTCCGCCTGTTCGGGCAGCCTGAAGGTCACCGACCCCTTGGTATGGCCCGGCGCGTGCGCGACGGTGAACTCCATCCCGGCCAGCTTCAGTTCGGAGCCGTCCGCCAGTTCCTTCACGTCGTCCGGCTCGCCGACGGTCAGCTCGCCCATCAGCTGCGTCCCGATGGACCGCCCGAGCGCCTTGGCCGGGTCGCTCATCATGTAGCGGTCGGCGGGGTGGATCCAGGCCGGTACGTCATGGGCGCCGCAGACCGGGACCACCGAGGCGACATGGTCGATGTGGCCGTGGGTGAGGATGACGGCGACAGGCTTGAGCCGGTGTTTGGAGACGGCTTCCTCGACGCCCTGGGCCGCTTGGTGGCCCGGGTCGATGATCACGCACTCCTCACCCGCGGCGGGGGCGACCAGGTAGCAGTTGGTCCCCCAGGCCCCGGCGGGGAACCCGGCAATGAGCACGATCGTCCTTAAATGTCGTCCGGAAGAGTCGGCCGGCGGAAGAATGTCGGCAGCTCCAGAGCTTACCGGCGGCGGCCCCGGCACAGCGAACCCGTATACGGTACGGCCGAGCCCTCCGGCAGGACACCGAATGACATACGGCGTGAGGAGACGACCCGGTGGTCAGTAGCGAGCAGCGGCGGCGGCAGCTTGCCCGGGAGAAGTACCTGCGGCAGCAGCAGCGGCGCGAGACGGCACGGCGCAAGTCCCGCCAGCGCAATGTGGTGATCGCTTCCGTGCTGGCCGTGGTGCTGGCGGGCGGCGGGGCCGTGGCGGCCGCGGGCGCCTTCTCCGGGGACGACAAGGACAAGAAGAAGGACGACGCCGCGTCCACTCCTTCGGCCCCCTCCACCAGCAAGGCGCCGGACCCGTGCGCCAAGGAGGCGAAGGCGGTCGCGGGGAAGAAGCCGAAGAAGATGTCGTTCAAGAAGGAGCCCGCGGTCTCCATCGACAAGTCGGCCTCGTACGCCATGAACCTGGAGACGACCTGCGGGGACATCTCCATCGACATGGACGCGGCCAAGGCGCCGCACACGGTGAACTCGTTCAACTTCCTGGCGGGCAAGGGGTACTTCGACCACACCAAGTGCCACCGGCTGGTGCCCCAGCAGATCTACGTGCTCCAGTGCGGTGATCCGCAGGGCACCGGCGCGGGCGGCCCCGGCTACAAGCTGCCGGACGAGAACCTGAAGGACCCCTCGCTCAAGGGCGGCAAGTACCCGGCGGGCACGGTCGCGATGGCGAACCAGTACAACGCGCAGACCAAGCAGGGCCGCGACAGCGGCGGCAGCCAGTTCTTCCTGGTCTACCAGGACAGCCCGCTGCCGCCGGACTACACGCCCTTCGGGAAGATCTCCAAGGACGGTATGAAGGTCCTGAAGAAGATCGCCTCCGCCGGAGCGGCGGCCCCCGATCAGATGCAGAACACCGCCCCGAACGCCAGCGTGGTGATCAACAAGGCGACGGTCACCAAGTCCTGAGGTCGCCGGGCGTGCGTACCGCGAAATTTCGGTCGCGCAGGATACGGACAGCCGGGGCACCGGTCGCCTATGTTGGCGTTGTGCAGGGTGTCTGCCGCGATGGCCGCACCATCCTGCTGGGAGACCGGCCCGGGCGTCGCTGCCCGGCCGGAAGAAACTGTGGACGATGCCCGCGGGCCGCACGCCCGCCCCGGCATCATGTGGAGGAGGCGCTGTGAGCAGCGAGCCTTGGGGCCGCGTCGACGAGACGGGGACCGTGTACGTGCGTACGGCCGGCGGTGAGCAGGTCGTCGGATCGTGGCAGGCGGGGTCGCCGGAAGAGGCCCTCGCCTACTTCGAACGCAAGTACGACGGTCTGGTCGTCGAGATCGACCTTCTCGAGCGCCGGGTCAAGACCACCGACCTGTCGGCCAAGGACGCGACGGCGGCCATCGAACACATCCGGCAGCAGGTCGACGAGCACCATGTGGTCGGCGACCTGGACGCGCTGCGCAAGCGGCTCGACCAGCTCGCCAAGGACGTCGAGGCGCGCCGTGAGGAGCGCCGGGCGGCCAAGGCGGTCCAGGCCGACGAGGCCCGGCAGGCCAAGGAGGCGCTGGTCGCCGAGGCCGAGGAGCTGGCGGCCAGTGAGCAGTGGCGGGCGGCCGGGGAGCGGCTGCGCGCCCTGGTCGACACCTGGAAGGGCTTGCCGCGGCTGGACCGCAAGGCGGACGACGCGCTGTGGCACCGGTTCTCGCACGCCCGCTCGGCGTTCTCCAAGCGGCGCAAGGCGCACTTCGCGGCGCTGGACGCGCAGCGCGAGGAGGCCCGGCAGACCAAGGAGAAGCTGGTCGCCGAGGCGGAGGCGCTGTCCGGCTCCACCGACTGGGGGCCGACCGCGGCCCGCTACCGGGAGCTGATGTCCGATTGGAAGGCCGCGGGCCGCGCGCAGCGCGAGCACGAGGACGACCTGTGGAACCGGTTCCGGGGCGCTCAGGACGTCTTCTTCCAGGCCCGGGGCGCGGTCTTCGCGGAGCGCGACGCCGAGCAGCGGGAGAACCTGGAGCGCAAGGAGGAGCTGGTCGCCGAGGCCGAGAAGCTGCTGCCGATCTCGGACCTGAAGGCGTCCCGCGCGGCGTTCCGGTCGATCAACGAGCGGTGGGAGGCCATCGGCCATGTGCCGCGGGACGCCCGCGCCCGCGTCGAGGGCCGGCTGCACACGGTCGAGCGCGCCTTCCAGGAGGCCGACGAGGCCGAGTGGCGGCGTACGAACCCGGAGGCGCGGGCGCGCGCCCAGGGGCTCACCGGTCAGCTCCAGGACGCCGTCGACAAGCTGCGCTCCCAGGTCGACGCGGCCCGCGCGGCGGGGAACAACGCGAAGGCCGACAAGCTCTCCAAGGAGCTGGAGGGCCGGCAGGCGCTGCTGGACCAGGCGCTCAAGGGCCTGGAGGAGTTCGGCGGCTGACGCCGGACAGCTGAACGTCTGAACGCGAAGGGCGGCCCCGGGAGAGTCCGGGGCCGCCCTTCGCGTTCTGCGGGCGTTCTGCGGCGCTTTCTCAGCGCGCCCGGGCCGAAGTGACCCGGTACACGTCGTAGACGCCCTCGACGCCGCGTACGGCCTTCAGGACGTGTCCCAGGTGCTTGGGGTCGCCCATCTCGAACGTGAAGCGCGAGGTGGCCACCCGGTCGCGGGAGGTCTGCACGGCCGCCGACAGGATGTTGACGTGCTGGTCGGACAGGACGCGGGTGACGTCCGACAGCAGCCGGGACCGGTCCAGCGCCTCGACCTGGATGGCGACCAGGAAGACCGACGACTGGGTGGGCGCCCACTCGACGTCGAGGATGCGCTCGGGCTGCTGGGAGAGCGAGTCGACGTTGACGCAGTCGGCGCGGTGCACGGAGACGCCGCTGCCGCGGGTGACGAAGCCGATGATGGGGTCGCCCGGCACCGGCGTACAGCAGCGGGCCAGCTTGACCCACACGTCCTCGACGCCCTTGACGACGACGCCCGGGTCGGCGTTGGAGCGGCGCTTGGAGCGCCGGATGGGCGGGGCGGTCTCGGCGATGTCCTCGTTGGCGGCCTCCTCGCCGCCGAGGGCCGAGACGAGCTTGCCGACGACGTTCTGCGCGGAGACATGGCCCTCGCCGATGGCCGCGTAGAGCGAGGAGATGTCCGGGTAGCGCATCTCGTGGGCGAGGGTGACCAGCGAGTCGCCGGTCAGGATCCGCTGGATCGGCAGGTTCTGCTTGCGCATCGCCCGGACGATCGCGTCCTTGCCCTGCTCGATGGCCTCGTCGCGGCGCTCCTTGGAGAACCAGCCGCGGATCTTGTTACGGGCCCGCGGCGACTTGACGAAGCCCAGCCAGTCGCGGGACGGCCCGGCACCGGCCGCCTTGGAGGTGAAGACCTCCACCAGGTCGCCGTTGTCGAGGGTCGACTCCAGCGGCACCAGCCGCCCGTTCACCCGCGCCCCGATCGTGCGGTGGCCGACCTCGGTGTGGACGGCGTAGGCGAAGTCCACCGGGGTGGCCCCGGCGGGCAGCGCTATGACGTCGCCCTTGGGCGTGAAGACGAAGACCTCGTTGCGGGACAGGTCGAACCGCAGCGACTCCAGGAACTCGCCCGGGTCCTCGGTCTCCTTCTGCCAGTCCAGGAGCTGCCGCAGCCACGCCATGTCGTTGACGGCGTCGTCCTTGCCGGCCTTGCCCCGGGGCACGTCGGTGCGCACCTTGGAGGTGCCCGCGACGGCCTCCTGCTTGTACTTCCAGTGCGCGGCGATGCCGTATTCGGCGCGGCGGTGCATGTCGAAGGTGCGGATCTGCAGCTCGACCGGCTTGCCGCTGGGCCCGATGACCGTCGTGTGCAGCGACTGGTACATGTTGAACTTGGGCATCGCGATGTAGTCCTTGAACCGCCCGGGCACCGGGTTCCACCGCGCGTGGATGGTCCCGAGCGCCGCGTAGCAGTCGCGGACGGTGTCGACGAGCACCCTGATGCCCACCAGGTCGTAGATCTCGGCGAAGTCCCGGCCCCGCACGATCATCTTCTGGTAGACGGAGTAGTAGTGCTTGGGGCGGCCGGTGACGGTCGCCTTGATGCGGGCCGCCCGCAGATCGCCCTGGACCTGGTCGGTGACGACGGCCAGGTACTCGTCGCGCTTGGGGGCGCGCTCGGCGACCAGCCGGACGATCTCGTCGTACATCTTGGGGTAGAGGATCGCGAAGGCGAGGTCCTCCAGCTCCCACTTGATGGTGTTCATGCCCAGCCGGTGGGCGAGCGGGGCGTAGATCTCCAGCGTCTCGCGGGCCTTCTTCTCCTGCTTCTCCCGCTTCAGGTAGCGCATGGTGCGCATGTTGTGCAGCCGGTCGGCGAGCTTGATCACCAGCACCCGGGGGTCCTTGGCCATCGCGACGACCATCTTGCGCACGGTCTCGGCCTGGGCCGCCTCGCCGAACTTGACCTTGTCCAGCTTGGTGACGCCGTCGACGAGCAGGGCGACCTGATCGCCGAAGTCGCGGCGCAGGGTGTCCAGGCCGTACTCGGTGTCCTCGACGGTGTCGTGCAGCAGCCCGGCCATCAACGTGGCCGGATCCATACCCAGCTCGGCGAGGATCGTGGTCACCGCGAGCGGGTGGGTGATGTACGGATCGCCGCTCTTGCGCTTCTGGCCCCGGTGCCAGCGCTCGGCCACCTGGTACGCGCGCTCGATCTGGCGCAGCGTGGCGCCGTCCGCCTTGGGGTCGTTGCCGCGCACGATGCGCAGCAGGGGCTCCAGGACCGGGTTGTACGGGCTGGAGCGCTGCACGCCGAGGCGGGCGAGGCGGGCGCGTACGCGGTTGGACGAGCCGGAGCGCGGGGCCGGGCTCTGGGTGGTGCGCGGCGCGGCCGGGGCGGGCCTCAGCTCGCCCGGGCGGCCCGCCGCCGGGGGCTTCGGGCGCGTCTGCTCGGGGGCGCCGGACGCCGGGGCCGGACGGTCCGCGCCGTTTCCGGGCGTGGCTGAGGCCGCCGTCGGCTCGGCGGCGGTGGTCGCGTCCGCTGCGGGACGGACTCCGGGGGAGAGCGGCTGGGCCTCGTCTGGCAAGAGAGCACTCCTCAAGCGGTCCGGACCCCGGGGGGTCGGGGTGCCAATGGTATCGATCCCGCCACTCCGCTTGCCTCTCGGCCGCGATGCTGGGGAACGCCGGAGGGCGGGGACCTGTTCCTTGCGCAGGTCCCCGCCCTCCGGCGGCGGTTTCGGCGGATTCCGGTCAGACCGTGATCAGGGCCTCCAGCGGGGCGCTGTCGAGCGCGCTCAGCAAGCGTCTGCGGCCCTCCAGGAAGCCCAGCTCCATGAGCACGGCGACTCCGGCGACCTGCGCGCCGGCCCGCCGGATGAGCTGGAGGGAGGCCTCGGCGGTACCGCCGGTGGCGAGCACGTCGTCGATGACCAGGACCCGGTCGCCGGGGGCCAGCGCGTCCGCGTGTATCTCGATCTCCGCGGTGCCGTACTCCAGCTCGTACGCCTGCCCCAGGGTCGCCCCGGGGAGCTTTCCGGCCTTGCGGACCGGTACGAAGCCGATCCCGGCGCGCACGGCGGCCGGGGCGGCGAGGATGAAGCCGCGCGCCTCCAGGCCCACGACCTTGTCCGCCCGGTGCCGCACGCACAGCTCGGCGAGCGCCTCGGTCAGCGCGGAGAAGGCGGCGGCGTCGGCCAGCAGCGGGGTGATGTCCTTGAACATCACGCCCGGCTGCGGGTAGTCCGGCACGTCCTGGATGCGGCTGAGCAGCAGCCCGCGCAGCTCCTCGGTGCCGAGGGGGCCGGGGGTCGCGGTCGTGGTCTGTTCCGCGGCCTGCCCGCTCATCGGCGCTTCCCCGACGGTCGGCCGCGGCCCCGGTTGCGGGCGGCGGGCTGGCGGCGCTGGCCGACGACTCCGGCCGGGGCCGCGTCCTCCAGGTCCGCCTCGTCGCCGTCGTCGGCCGGGTGGTCCTCGTCCTTCCCCTCGCGCTCGGCCTCGGCCTTGGCGGCCGCGGCGCGCTTGGCGCGCACCCGCTTGGCCAGCGCCTTCATCTGCGGGTCACGGCTCTTGAAGTCGGAGACCAGCGGGGTGGCGATGAAGATCGAGGAGTACGCACCGGCGGCGAGGCCGACGAACAGGGCGAGCGAGATGTCGTTGAGCATGCCCGCGCCGAGCAGACCGCCGCCGATGAAGAGCATCGCGCCGACCGGCAGCAGCGCCACGACCGTGGTGTTGATGGAGCGCACCAGGGTCGAGTTGAGGCTGCGGTTGGCCACTTCGGCGTAGGTGTAGCGGGTCTGTTTGGTGATGTCCTTGGCGCCCTCCTTGAGACCGTCGAAGACGACGACGGTGTCGTAGAGGGAGTAACCGAGGATCGTCAGCAGACCGATCACGGTGCCCGGGGTGACCTCGAAGCCGACCAGCGCGTAGACACCGACGGTGATGGTGAGGTCGTGGATCAGGGCGATCAGGGCGGCCAGCGCCATCCGCCATTCGAAGGCGATGGCTAGATAGATCACCACCAGGACCATGAAGATCGCGAGGCCCTGCCATGCCTTGCCGGCGATCTCCTCACCCCAGCTCGGGCCGACCAGCTGGGTGTCGATCTTGTCGGTCTTGACGCCCAGCTCCTTGGCCAGGTTCTCCTGGACCGGCACCGCTTCCTTGGTGCCCAGTTCGCTGATCTGGATCCGCAGACCGCCGCGGCCCAGCTCCTGGACGACGGCGGTGTGGCCGCCGGACGCCTTCTCCGCCACCTCCTGGGCCTGGGAGACCGAGATGTTGCTGCTCGGGGTGTTGAAGACCGCGCCGCCGGAGAACTCGATGCCCATGTTGAGCCCGCGCACCGCCAGGCCGGCGATGGCCGTGATGGTGATCAGTATCGAGATGGCGTACCAGATCTTCCGCTTGCCGACGAAGTCGTAGCCGACCTCGCCTCGGTAGAGCCTGGCGCCGAGATTGCCGAGTCGCGACATCTCACGCCTCCTTCGTGTCGGCGGGGCCGGGGGCGGCGGGACGACTGCGGCGCAGTGGCGGTTTGGCCCCGAGGCGCTTGGGATCCAGACCGGACCACGGGTGACCGTTCCCGAAGAACGGGCGGCGGGCGAGGAGCGTCATCAGCGGCTTGGTGAACAGGAACACCACGACGACGTCGAGCAGCGTGGTGAGCCCCAGGGTGAAGGCGAAGCCCTTCACCTTGCCGACGGTCACGATGAAGAGCACCGCGGCGGCGAGGAACGACACGAAGTCGGAGACCAGGATGGTGCGCCGGGCCCGGGGCCAGCCGCGCTCGACGGCCGGGCGCAGCGAGCGGCCCTCACGGATCTCGTCACGGATGCGCTCGAAGTAGACGATGAACGAGTCGGCGGTGATACCGATGGCCACGATCGCGCCGCAGACGGCTGGCAGGTTCAGCGCGAAGCCGATGCCCGGGCCGAGCAACACCATGATCGTGTACGTCAGTATGGCGGAGGCCGCGAGGGACGCCATGGCCACCAGGGACAGGCCTCGGTAGTAGACGACCAGGTAGATCACCACGAGGGCCAGGCCGATGGCACCGGCGATCAGACCGGCGTTCAGCTGCTCGCCGCCGAGGGCCGCGGAGACGGTGGTCTCGTCCGCGATGTCGAAGGACAGCGGCAGGGCGCCGAAGGACAGCACGTTGGCCAGGTCCGAGGCGCTCTGCTGGGTGAAGCCGCCGGAGATGGTGGCGCGGCCGCCGGTGATGGCGCCCTGGGTGACCTCGGGGTCGGAGACGACCTCGCCGTCCAGGACGATCGCGAAGCGGTTCTGCGGCGACTGCTGCTTGGTCAGCTCACCGGTCGTCTTCGCGAACTTCTTGGCGCCCTTGCTGTTGAAGTCGAGTTGCACGATCCAGCCCGAGGCGTTCTGGCTGTCGAAGACGGACGAGGCGTCGTCCACGTCGGTGCCCTCGACCTCGGAGGGGGCCAGGACGAACTTCGAGTCACCCTTCTGGCTGCAGGCCAGAACGGGGTCGGTCGGCTTGGTGTTGGCCGCCTTCTCCGCTGCCGCGGCACGCCCCGCCCTGGTGGTGCAGTCCAGCGCCGCGAAGTCCTTGGCCAGCTTCTCCTGGTCGGGCTGGCTGGGGGCGTCCGACGGCTTGCCCGTCTCGCCGCTCTGGGGGGTCTTGGACGGGTCCGGGGTCGGCGCGGCCTTGTCGGCCTTATCGGCGTTATCGGCCTTCAGCGCCTCGGGGACGGCACGGCCCTGGGTGCTCGCGGAGGGGCTGGGTGCGTTCTCGGGCTTCCCGCTGCTGCCCTGGTCACCCTTGTCCGGCTTGCCCTTGGACGCGCTCGCGGAGGGGCTCGGGGTGCTGCCGGGCTGCTTGGTCTTGCCGCCGGACGTGGTGGTCATCACCGGCCGGAAGTACAACTGCGCGGTGGTGCCGACCTGCTGCCGGGCCTGCTTCGCGTTCGTCCCCTTGGGGATGTTCACGATGATGTGCTTCGGACCCTGTGTCTGGACCTCGGCCTCGGACACGCCCAGGCCGTTGACCCGCCGCTCGATGATGCCCACGGCGGTGTTCATGTTGGCCGTGTTGATCGCGTTGGGCTTGCCCGGCTGGTTCTTGGCCTCCAGCGTGAAGCTGGTGCCGCCCGCGAGGTCGATACCCAGGCGCGGTGTGGTGTGACCGGAGATGAACATCCCCGCGGTGAGCGCCACCATGGCGATCAGGATCACGGCCAGCGCGCGCCCGGGCCTGCCCTGCGACCCTGGGGACCTGCGGCCCTTCTTCGGTGCTGCCACCTTGTCGTATCTCCCTGTCAGGCCGCCCCGCGACGCATGCGCGCGGGGCGGCCACGAAGTCTTGTGGGGACGTGCCCCCGCCGGAGCCTAGACCGTCCATGAATCACGGCGCGCCGAGCGGGGGCACGCCGTGTTCACACAGTGCAGGACTACTTCGCGTCGGCGCCGCCGTCCCGCTTTTCGTCCTCGGGCGCGTCGGCCGCGTCGGCGTCGTTCTTGCCGAGGTCGATCTTCTTGGCGCCGGCCTTCTCGTCCTCCGGCTCACCGGACGCCGGGGCGTCGGCGGCGTCGTCGGCGCCGCCCGCGGGCGTGGTCAGCGAGGAGGCGTCGTCCGGGACGACCGAGGTCTTGGCGGCCTCGTCCTCGTCGGGGTCGATGCCGTGGACGATGTGGTTGTACTCGGCGTCGGAGAGGACGGCGCCGATCGCGTTCTTCGCGTAGATCGCGTGAACGGCGGGGGCCACCTCAAGAAGGACCGTGTCGTCGTGGACCTCCTTGACCGTCGCGTACATGCCGCCGATGGTCCGCACGCCGGTGCCCGGCTGCATGGTGTCGCGCATCTGTGCGGCCTGGCGCTGCTTGTTCTTGGCCGACCGAGTCATCAGGAACATGGCCCCGATGAGCACGATGAACGGCAGGAGAGTCACGATATTCACGGGACGGAGATCCTTCACACGACCGCTGGGGCGCGGCCTGGTCTACGGGGGTGGGTATGCCAGCCGGAAGAACGGACGGCATACGGACGGCATCGGCGGAGTCTAAGCGAGCCCGCACCTATGGAACAACGCCCGGCGTGGCACCGGGGTTCCTGACCCCACCATTATTCGGTCTTAACGCCATGATGCCGGGGTTACGCGCCTTCATGCCTCGAAGAGGCCGCTCTGGCCGCCCCCGGCACCGCGCTGCGGTGGGGTGAGGCCCAGATGCTCCCAGGCCGCGGGGGTCCCGATCCGGCCCCGGGGCGTACGGGCCAGCAGGCCCTCGCGTACCAGGAACGGCTCGGCGACCTCTTCCACCGTCTCACGCTCCTCCCCCACCGCTACCGCCAGGGTGGACAGGCCCACCGGGCCGCCGCCGAACAGCTTGAGCAGGGCGCTGAGCACCGCCCGGTCCAGCCGGTCGAGACCGCGGCCGTCCACGTCGTAGACCGCCAGGGCGCTCGCGGCGATCTCCCGGGTGATGAGGCCGTCCGCCTTGACCTGGGCGTAGTCGCGGACCCGGCGCAGCAGCCGGTTGGCGATCCGGGGCGTGCCCCGGGAGCGCCCGGCGATCTCGGACGCGCCCTCGGGCTCTATGGTCACCTCCAGCAGCCGGGCGGAGCGGTGGATCACGCGCTCCAGCTCGGCGGGGGCGTAGAACTCCATGTGGCCGGTGAAGCCGAAGCGGTCGCGCAGCGGGGGCGGCAGCAGCCCGGCACGGGTGGTCGCGCCGACCAGGGTGAACGGCGGCAGCTCCAGCGGGATGGCGGTGGCCCCGGGCCCCTTGCCGACGATGACGTCGACGCGGAAGTCCTCCATCGCCATGTACAGCATCTCCTCGGCGGGCCGGGACATGCGGTGGATCTCGTCCAGGAACAGCACCTCGCCCTCGGTGAGCGAGGAGAGGATCGCGGCGAGGTCGCCCGCGTGCTGGATGGCCGGTCCTGAGGTGATGCGGATCGGGGCGTTCATCTCGGCCGCGATGATCATCGAGAGGGTGGTCTTGCCGAGCCCGGGCGCGCCGGAGAGCAGCACGTGGTCGGCGGTGCCGCCGCGCTGCCGGGCCGCCTTGAGGACCAGGTCCAGCTGCTCGCGGACCCGTTCCTGGCCGACGAACTCCCCCAGGTCCTTGGGGCGGAGTGCGGCCTCCACCGCCTGGTCGTCCCCGTCGGCGTCGGCGCCCACCAGCCGGCTGCCCGCGTCGCCGGGCAGGGCGCCGGTGAGGGCGTCGTCGGCGTCGGCCGGTGCGGTCTCGTCCCAGTTCACTGCGTTTCGCCTCGCGAGATCTCATCGAGCGGTCCGGCCGGGCGCGGCATCGCGCCCCGGCGGCCGGTCAGCGGGTGCGGTTCAGGGTCTGCAGGGCGGCCCGCAGCAGCTGCGCCACCTGCGGCGCACCGCCCTCGGCCAGGGCCGCCTCGGCCTGCGGGGTGACGGCGGCCACCGCCTCGTCGGCCTCCCGGGTGGCGTAGCCGAGGCCGACCAGGGCGGTGTGCAGCTGGTCGCTCCAGCCCCCGGCGGCGGCCGGGCGGGCGGCGGGCACGCTCCTGCCGACCGGCGCGCCGAGCCGGTCCTTCAGCTCCAGAAGCAGCTTCTGCGCCCCCTTCTTGCCGATGCCGGGGACGGCGGTGAGCGCCTTCTCGTCTCCCGTGGAGACGGCGAGCCGCAGCGCGTCCGGCGCGTGGACGGCCAGCATGGCCTGGGCGAGCCGGGGGCCGACCCCGCTGGCGGTCTGGAGCAGTTCGAAGACCTGGCGCTCGTCGTCGTCCGCGAAGCCGTACAGCGTCAGGGAGTCCTCGCGGACCACGAGCGAGGTGGCGAGCCGGGCCGGTTCGCCGACCCGCAGCCCGGCCAGGGTGCCCGGGGTGCACTGGACCGCCATCCCGACGCCGCCGACCTCGACGACGGCGGTGTCCGGGGCGAGGGCCGCGACCGGACCGGAGACGAACGCGATCATGTAATACGGCCTTTCCTGGGGCGGCTCGGGGTGGTGCGGTGGGCGGCGACGGCCTGCTGGAGCCGGTTGGTCGCGGGGGCGCGCCAGATGTGGCAGATGGCGAGCGCCAGGGCGTCGGCGGCGTCGGCCGGTTTGGGCGGGGCGTCCAGCCGCAGCAGCCGGGTGACCATCGCGCCGACCTGGGCCTTCTCGGCGCGCCCTGAGCCGGTGACGGCCGCTTTGACCTCGCTGGGGGTGTGCAGCGCGACCGGCAGCCCGCGGCGGGCGGCGCAGAGCATGGCGACGGCGCTGGCCTGGGCGGTGCCCATCACGGTCTGCACGTTGTGCTGGCTGAACACCCGCTCCACCGCGACGTATTCGGGCCGGTACGCCTCCAGCCACTCCTCGATGCCGCGCTCGACGAGGACGAGGCGGTCGCCGATCGCGGCGTCCGCCGGGGTCCGTACGACGCCGACGCCCAGCATCCGCAGCGGGCGGCCCGCGACCCCCTCGACCACGCCGATGCCGCACCGGGTCAGCCCCGGGTCCACGCCCAGCACCCGCACCGCGGCCCTCCCCTCGTCACCCTGATAACGCTGTCGCCCCGATCACGCTTCGGTCATGTGTTCCTGCAGGCTAGCGGCTGCCACCGACAGCACCGGCCGACAACGCCGACGGGCCGGTGGGGTGTGTCCCCGCCGACCCGCCCGCCCCGCGTGTGCGCTGATGTGCCCTCAGGCGTCGACCTTGGCCATGACCTCGTCGGAGACGTCGAAGTTGGCGAAGACGTTCTGCACGTCGTCGCTGTCCTCCAGCGCGTCGATCAGCTTGAAGATCTTGCGCGCGGCGTCTTCCTCCAGCTCCACCTGCATGGTGGGCACGAAGTTGGTGTCGGCCGAGTCGTAGTCGATGCCCTCCTTCTGGAGCGCGGTGCGGACCGCGACCAGATCGGTGGCCTCGCTCAGGACCTCGAAGGACTCACCGAGGTCGTTGACCTCCTCGGCGCCCGCGTCGAGCACCGCGGCCAGCACGTCGTCCTCGGACAGCTCGCCCTTGGGGACGATCACGACGCCCTTGCGGTTGAACAGGTACGACACCGAGCCCGGGTCGGCCATCGAACCGCCGTTGCGGGTCATGGCCACGCGGACGTCGGAGGCGGCGCGGTTGCGGTTGTCGGTCAGGCACTCGATGAGCACCGCGACGCCGTTGGGGCCGTAGCCCTCGTACATGATCGTCTCGTACTGGGCGCCGCCCGCCTCAAGACCGGCACCGCGCTTGACCGCGCTGTCGATGTTCTTGTTCGGAACCGACTGCTTCTTGGCCTTCTGGATGGCGTCGAAGAGCGTCGGATTGCCGTCGATGTCGGCTCCGCCCATCCGGGCCGCGACCTCGATGTTCTTGATCAGCTTCGCGAAGAGCTTGCCGCGCTTGGCATCGATCACGGCCTTCTTGTGCTTCGTCGTAGCCCATTTAGAGTGGCCGGACATCCGCCTGTCTCCTTCGCGTTACCCAATTCTGTACGAACGCCTGAGATCCTACCGGGATCGCCGCTCAGCGCGCGGTCCGCGCCCTCCCGTCGCCCACCGCCACCCTCAACGGAGCGCTACGCGCGCTGAGCCATCTCCACGAACAGGGCGTGCACCCGGTGGTCACCGGTCAGTTCCGGGTGGAACGACGTCGCCAGGACATTGCCCTGCCGGACCGCGACCGCGTGCCCCTCGTACGTCGCCAGCACCTCGGCACCCGCGCCCACCGACTCGACCCACGGCGCACGGATGAAGACGCCCTCCACCGGGCCGCCCTCGATGCCCTTGATGCCGACGGCGGCCTCGAAGGACTCGTTCTGGCGGCCGAAGGCGTTACGGCGCACGATCATGTCGATGCCGCCCAGGGTCTCCTGGTCCTCCCGGCCGTCGAGGATCTTGTCCGCGACCATGATCATACCGGCGCAGGTGCCGTATACCGGCAGGCCCGCCCGGACCCGCTCGCGCAGCGGCTCCAGCAGCCCGAAGATCACCGCGAGCTTGGACATGGTGGTGGACTCGCCGCCGGGGATCACCAGACCCTCGACCTCGGCCAGCTCCTCGGGGCGGCGCACCGGCCGGGCCTCGGCGCCGACGGCGGTGAGCGCGGCCAGGTGCTCACGGACGTCGCCCTGGAGGGCGAGCACGCCGATGAGGGGAGTCTGGGACGTCTCGGACACGGTACGGGGACCTCTCGGATGTCAGCTCGGTTGTACGGGAGATACGCGAACGGTGGACGGCCCGCGGGCGGCGCGGACCGTCCACCGGACGCGTCATGCGGTGCTGATCAGCCCGTGGCTACCAGCCGCGGTTGGCGTACCGCTCGGCCTCGGGGAGGGTGTCGCAGTTGATGCCGACCATGGCCTCGCCCAGGTCGCGGGACGCGTCCGCGATGACCTTCGGGTCGTCGTAGAAGGTGGTCGCCTTCACGATCGCCGCGGCGCGCTTCGCCGGGTCGCCGGACTTGAAGATGCCGGAGCCCACGAAGACGCCCTCCGCGCCGAGCTGACGCATCAGCGCGGCGTCGGCCGGGGTGGCGACACCACCGGCGGAGAACAGCACGACCGGCAGCTTGCCGGTCTGCGCGATCTCCGCGACCAGCTCGTACGGGGCGCGCAGCTCCTTGGCCGCGGCGTACAGCTCGTGGTTGTCCAGGCCGCGCAGCCGGGCGATCTCGTTCTTGATCTGGCGCAGGTGACGGACCGCCTCGACGACGTTGCCGGTACCGGCCTCGCCCTTGGAACGGATCATCGCCGCGCCCTCGGCGATGCGGCGCAGCGCCTCGCCCAGGTTGGTGGCACCGCACACGAACGGGGTGGTGAAGGACCACTTGTCGCTGTGGTTGACCTCGTCGGCCGGGGTCAGCACCTCGGACTCGTCGATGTAGTCGACGCCCAGGGACTGCAGCACCTGCGCCTCGACGAAGTGGCCGATCCGGGACTTCGCCATGACCGGGATGGAGACCGCGCTGATGATGCCGTCGATCATGTCCGGGTCGGACATCCGGGCCACGCCGCCGTCCTTGCGGATGTCGGCCGGGACCCGCTCCAGCGCCATGACCGCGACGGCACCGGCGTCCTCGGCGATCTTGGCTTCCTCCGGCGTGACGACGTCCATGATCACGCCGCCCTTGAGCTGCTCGGCCATGCCGCGCTTGACGCGGGCGGTGCCGGTCGCGGGAGCCGCCGGGTTCTGGGCGGACGGGGACGTGCTGGCGGACGTGGTGGACACGGTTTGACCTCACTCGATAGTGAAAAGTGCGATGAGCCCATCGTAGGGCCGTTCGATACCTGTTCATGACCCGGCCATCCGGTCCGGGTCATGGACGTGTGTGGTACACGCATCAACGAAACCCGGTCCGGCCGGGCCTCGGCAAGGGCCAATCGAAGGCCGGTGGCTCCAACGCCCTCCGGAAGCCCGGCAGCTCCAGCTATCAGTGCGCCGCGCGCGCCACCAGGGCCGCCGGAGGCTCGTCGTCCATCTCGAACGCCAGCGGGAACGGGGCATGCCCCGCCAGCCGGAACCAGCGCACCTTGCGGTGGCGCCGCAACGCCCGCGACGCCCGCACCGCGTCGTTGTGGAACCGCCGCGCCATCGGCACCCGGCGCACCGCCTCCGCCAGCTCCTCCAGCGCCGCCTCACCGCCCGGCGCCTCCCGCACCGCCTCGACCTGCGCGGGCTCCTCGAAGACGGCCCGCAGCGCCTGGCTCAGCTCGCTCTCGGCGACCTCGCGGTGCTCCTCCTCGGCCTGCCGGGCGGCGTGCGCGGCCTGGTAGAGCACCATCGACGAGGCCGGGTCGAGCACCCCGGCGGTGCCCAGCTCCTGGGTGATGGAGGCGCGGCGCAGCAGCTGCGCGTCCAGCGCCGCCCGCGCCGCGTCCTGGCGGCTGTGCAGCCGGTCCAGCCGCCCCGCGGTCCAGCTCAGATAGACGGCGACGACGACCAGCGCGACCGCGATCCAGATCAGTGTGCTCACGGCGCGCCACGCTACCGCCTACGGCCCGCGCGGCCGGAGCCCAGTCGCGGACCCTAGTCGCGGGTCAGGCCCAGCCGGGTCAGCAGGCCGACGCGGTCATCCGCGTCGACGGACGACGTACCGTCCGTCACCGTCTCGTAGACCGCCAGGACGTCCGCCCCGACCGTCGACCAGTCGAAGCGGCGCACATGGCTGCTGCCCCGCTCGCGCAGCTCGGCGAGCCGCTTCGGGTCGCCCAGCAGCCGTACCGCGGCGGCCGCCAGCGCGTCCGCGTCCTCGTTGGCGAACAGCTCACCGGCCGCTCCCCCGTCCAGGACCTGGGCGAACGCGTCCAGGTCGCTCGCGAGGACCGGGGCGCCCGCGGACATGGCCTCCACCAGGATGATGCCGAAGCTCTCGCCGCCCGTGTTGGGCGCGATGTACACGTCCACGCTGCGCAGGAAGCGCGCCTTGTCCTCGTCGCTGACCATCCCCAGGAACTCGACCCGGCCCCGCAGCTCCTCCGGGAGCCCCGCGACCGCCTCCTTCTCGTCGCCGCGCCCGGCGACCAGCAGCCGGGTCCCGGGCCGCTCGGCGAGGATCTTCGGCAGGGCGCGCATCAGCACCGGCAGCCCCTTGCGGGGCTCGTCGATGCGGCCGATGAACCCGATCGTGTCGCCCTGCCACTCCTCCTTCGGCTCGGCGTCCGCGAAGAAGTCCACGTCGACGCCGTTGGGGATGACGACGGCGTCGCCGCCCAGGTGCTCGACCAGGGTCCGCCGCGCGTACTCGCTGACCGCGATCCGCGCGCTGATCTTCTCCAGGGCGGGCTGCAGGATCGGATACGCGGCGATCATGGCCCGCGAGCGGGGGTTGGAGGTGTGGAAGGTGGCGACGATCGGCCCCTGCGCCGCCCAGCAGGCGAGCAGCCCGAGCGAAGGCGAGGTGGGCTCGTGGATGTGGATGACATCGAACGCGCCGTCGTGCAGCCAGCGCCGCACCCGGGCGGCCGACAGGAAGCCGAAGTTCAGCCGGGCGACCGAGCCGTTGTACGGCACCGGGACCGCGCGCCCCGCGGAGACGACGTACGGCGGCAGCGGGGTCTCGTCGTCCGCTGGCGCCAGGACGGAGACCTCGTGGCCGCGCCGGATGAGGTGCTCCGCCAGGTCGCGGATGTGGAACTGCACCCCGCCCGGGACATCCCAGGAGTAGGGGCAGACGATCCCGATCCTCAAGGCTTCTCCATTCCAGGACCGTGATCCAGGTCGGCCAGCCACAGTCGCTGGAGCATGTGCCAGTCCTCCGGGTGTTCGGCGATCCCCGAGGCGAAGGCGTCGGCGACCTGCTGGGCCATGACGGCGGTGCGCTCGTCCCGGGTGCCGCTCTCCGGCACCTCGACGGGCGGATACACCCGGCCCTGCATGACCGGGGACTCGTCGTACCACAAAGTGACCGGCAGCAGCAGCGCACCGGTCTGCGCCGCGAGCCGGGCCGGGCCCGCGGGCATCTTCGCGGACTCTCCGAAGAACGACACCTCCACCCCGGAGGCGGACAGATCCCGGTCGGCCACCAGAGCGACCAGCCCGCCCGCCCGCAGCCGCCGCGCCAGCGTGCCGAACGCGGCTCCGCCCTCGTGCGGCAGGACATCCATGCCCAGCCCCTCGCGGTAGGCGACGAACCGGTCGTACAGCGACTCCGGCTTCAGCCGCTCCGCGACCGTGGTGAAGGGCACCTCCAGCTTGGTGGTGACCCAGGCCCCGGCGAGGTCGTAGTTGCCCATGTGGGGCAGCGCGAGGACCACGCCCCGGCCGCTGGCCAGGCCGTCGACCAGGTAGTGCACGTCCTTGATCTCGACGCCGCCGCGGATGCGCTCCCTGCTCCACGTGGGGAGCCGGAAGGACTCCATCCAGTAGCGCATGTACGAGCGCATGCCCGCCCGCGACAGCTCGGCCAGCCGCCCCGGCGAGGCCTCGGGCACCACGCGCGCCAGATTGGCCTCCAGGCGCAGCACGCCCTTGCCGCGCCGCTTCCACGCCTGATCGGCTATGCGCTGCCCGAGCGCTACAGCGACCGGCTCCGGGAGCTTCTTGACCGTGCTCCAGCCGAGCCCGTACAGCGCGTCGGTCAGCTTTTCCCTCACCGTGTCTCGCCCCCCTGGGCCACCGGCCGGTCCGCGGCGTCCGCCTCGGCCGCCTCCCGGCGCACGGTGACCACGCGCTGCACGAGGGTCACCGCACTGCCCACGGCGACGATCCACAGCGCGATCGGCAGCAGGATCTCGATGTGCGGCACACCGAACATGTGCAGGCCCGAGAGGCCGCAGGCGACCAGCGAGATCACCAGCCGCTCGGCACGTTCGACCAGCCCGTTGACGTTCACCGGCAGCCCGATGCTCTCGCCACGCGCCTTGGTGTACGAGACGACCTGGCCGCTGGTGAGACAGAAGATGGTCACCGCACACAACACATTGTCGTCGCCCCCGCCCGCGTACCACAACGCCAGACCGCCGAAGATCGCCCCGTCGGCGACCCGGTCCAGCGTCGAGTCCAGGAACGCGCCCCAGCGGCTGGAGCGGCCCAGTTGCCGCGCCATATTGCCGTCGACCAGGTCCGAGAAGACGAACAGCGTGATGACGACGGTGCCCCAGAAGAACTCGCCGCGGGGGTAGAAGACCAGCGCTCCCGCGATCACACCACCGGTTCCGGTGAGGGTCACCGCGTCCGGGCTGACGCCGAGACGGATGAGCAGGGCGGCGAACGGTGTGAGAACACGCGTGAAGAAAGCACGCGCGTACTTGTTCAGCATGGCCTTCCCGGTGGGTCGATACGGGCCGGATGGCCAAGAGGCCACCGGCGGGCCCATCGTAGCCAGGCGCTACCGGGGCGCCGCGCACCTGTCGGACCGCTCCCACGCCCCTCCCGTGTGACGCCCCGATGTGCGACGTATGGACGCGCCGTGACCTCGGTGGAAAGCTCGAAGTATCGCAAGGTGTCGACCGGGAGGCGAGACACATGGGCGAGAAGACGAACACACACCCAGGGGCCGCCGGAAGGGCAGCGGCGGCCGACCGGCCCAGCTCCCTGCGGAATGTGGTGCTGGTCGGCCACAGCGGGTCCGGGAAGACGACACTCGTGGAGGCTCTGGCGCTGTCGACCGGCGCGATCAACCGGGCGGGCCGGGTCGAGGACGGCGGCTGCCTCTCCGACTACGACGAGATCGAGCACCGGCAGCAGCGCTCGGTACAGCTGTCACTGGTCCCCGTCGAATGGGGCGGGGTGAAAATCAATCTCCTGGATACCCCGGGATACGCCGACTTCGTCGGGGAGCTGAGGGCCGGTCTGCGGGCAGCGGACGCGGCCCTCTTCGTCGTCTCCGCGGCCCAGGACGCGGTGGGCATAGCGGGCGCCACCCGCATGGTGTGGGAGGAGTGCGCGGCGGTCGGGATGCCGCGCGCCATCGTGATCACACACCTGGAGGCGGCCCGCGCCAGCTTCGAGGACATGACGGAGATCTGCCGCCGGACCTTCGGCGGCGACGACCCCGACGCCGTCCTGCCGCTCTACCTGCCGCTGCGCGGCGAACCGGCCCCGGACGGGCACGCCCCGGTGACCGGGCTGATCGGCCTGCTCTCCCAGCGGGTCTACGACTACTCCTCGGGGTCGCGGACCGAGACCCCGCCCACCGACGGCCAGGTCCCGCTGGTCTCGGAGGCCCGCGACCGGCTCATCGAGGGGATCATCGCCGAAAGCGAGGACGAGACCCTCATGGACCGCTATCTGGGCGGCGAGGAGATCGACGTCAAGACGCTGATCGACGACCTGGAGAAGGCCGTCGCCCGCGGCAGCTTCCACCCCGTGCTGGCCGCCGCGCCCGCCGCCGGAGGCTCCCGGCAGGGCCTGGGCACCACCGAGCTGCTGGAGCTGATCACCCGCGGCTTCCCGACCCCGCTGGAGCGCGAGGCACCCGAGGTCACCACCCCGCAGGGCGCCCCCTGCCCGGCGCTGACCTGCGACCCGGACGGCCCGCTGGCCGCCGAGGTCGTCAAGACCTCCTCCGATCCGTACGTCGGCCGGATCTCGCTGGTCCGGATCTTCTCCGGGACGCTGCGCCCGGACGAGACGGTGCATGTCTCGGGGCACGGCCTGGAGGACCGAGGCCATGAGGACCACGACGTGGACGAGCGGGTGGGCGCCCTGTCCACGCCGTTCGGCAAGCAGCAGCGCACCCTGTCCCAGGCCATCGCGGGCGATCTGGCGTGCGTCGCCAAGCTGACCCGCGCCGAGACCGGGGACACGCTTTCGGCCAAGGACCGGCCGCTGCTCATGGAGCCGTGGCAGATGCCCGACCCGCTGCTGCCCGTCGCCATCGAGGCGCACAGCAAGGCGGACGAGGACAAGCTGTCGCTGGGCCTGTCACGGCTGGTCGCCGAGGACCCGACGATGCGGCTGGAGCAGAACCCGGACACCCACCAGGTGGTGCTGTGGTGCCTGGGCGAGGCCCATATGGACGTCGCGCTGGAGCGACTGCGCGGCCGCTACGGGGTACAGGTGGACGCCGTCCCGTACAAGGTGGCGCTGCGCGAAACGTTCGGAAGCAAGTCCTCCGGGCGCGGGCGGCACGTCAAGCAGTCCGGCGGCCACGGCCAGTACGCGATCTGCGAGATCGAGGTGGAGCCGCTGCCCGGCGGCTCGGGCATCGAGTTCGTGGACAAGGTCGTCGGCGGCGCGGTGCCCCGGCAGTTCATCCCGTCCGTCGAGAAGGGCGTACGGGCCCAGGCGGCGCGCGGCGTCTCCACCGGGAACCCGCTGGTCGACGTGCGGATCACGCTGCTGGACGGCAAGGCGCACTCGGTGGACTCCTCCGACGCCGCGTTCCAGACGGCGGGCGCGCTCGCCTTGCGCGAGGCGGCCGCCGACACCTGGATCGAGCTGCTGGAGCCGGTGGTCCAGGTCGGCGTCCTGATCTCCGACGACTATGTCGGCGCCGTCATGAGCGACCTGTCCGGGCGGCGCGGCCGGGTCGTCGGCACCGAGCAGTCGGGCGGCGGCCGGACCCTGATCCAGGCGGAGGTCCCGGAGATCGAGATCGGCCGGTACGCGGTCGACCTGCGGTCGCTGTCGCACGGCACCGGGCGGTTCAGCCGCTCGTACGCCCGGCACGAGCCGATGCCGCAGCAGATCGCCGAGCGGATGCGCGGCGAACGGGCCGGGGCGGGGGCGTAGTTCACGGGCCGCCGCCAGTCGACCGCCGCGCGTCGCCTGCAGCCCGCCGCACGCCGCCAACGCGGCGGGGGCGGGCGGCGGGCGGCGCGCGCCTGTGAGCCGGGAAGTTATCCACAGGCCACGACGCCCTGGCGACAGGCGGTACGCACCCCCTATACGCTGAGGTCGCAGCGCAAACAGCGTGCGGTATTGGGGGCGTTGGTGACGGACGGATTCGATTTCAGTCCCGGGGCACAGGTGCCCCTGTCCGGGTCTGCGGGAGAGACGGCGGCGACACAGGCGCTGGCCTCGGCCGCCTACCGTGACGACCCGGTGGCGAAGCTGCTGGAGGCCAACTCCGAGTGGACGGTCTCGGAGGTGAAGGCGCCCAAGATCTCGCTGTTCGAGCCGAACCTGGGCGAGGCGTTCTCGCGCGCCGTGCAGCTGCGCATGCTCGGCGGCGGCCGCAACCAGGTGATCCAGTCCTTCGGCACCGAGCCCCAGACGATCGTCGAGCACTGCCTGGCCGCCAACCGCATCCGCAAGGTCCGGGACGCCCGCCTCACCGTCGTCATGGTGATCTTCGGGCTGCTGTTCCTCCCCGGGGCGCTGCTGTGGCTCGGCGCCTTCCAGCTGCGCCGCTCGGTGGCCGGGGCCCAGGACAAGCGGATGGGAGCGCTGGGCACCGCCCTGATGGCGGCGCTCGGCATCTTCGTCCTCATCTTCCTGATCAAGCTGCCGTTCAGCGGCTTCTGGGGCATATACCTGCGGGGCGTGGTGGTCGCCCCGGTGATCGGCTGGTACATCGCCAAGCAGATCTGTGAGCGCACCGCCAAGGAGCTGCGGGACTACTGGGGCGGGCTGGTCTCGGGCACCGGAGTCGGCGCCAAGGTGCCCGAGACCGTGCCCAACCACCCGGGCCAGACCTCCGCCGAGGTGCTGCGCAAGTCACTGCACAAGCTCACCGCCGAGCAGTACAGCAACGTGGTCTTCTACGCCGGAGCCAAGGGCATACTCGGCATGGGCACCCGCTGGGGCAGCTGGCAGCTCGCCGAGGACCTGGTGTCGGCCGACCCCGACAAGGAGATCGACCCCTTCCGCAGCTGGGACGTCATCCGGGCGATCCACGACCAGCTGCGCATGCTGGAGCGCACCCCGCTGCACACCGGCGGCTTCACCGCCCCGCCCCAGGTGCGCCACTGGGTGGTCTCCGCCGTCACCGAGGGCGCCAAGTCGGTCGAGCGCGGCGGCACCTCCGAGGAGGAGGGCTTCCAGATAAAGGGCGTCGAGCTGCAGCGGATCTGCGATCAGCAGCAGTTCGGCGCCGGTGACCGGCACTACCTGGGCGTGCAGTTCGTGCTGTGGGACGGCCAGTTGGTGATCACGCTCATGATCACGGTGACGCTGCTGCACAAGACGCTGCGGATCGAGGTCACCGGACATGCGCTGGGCCCGGTGCACCCGCTGTTCTTCGGCAAGCCGTCGGCGCCCTCGAAGACGGTCCCCAAGACCTTCCGGTTCTGGGAGACCAAGTCGGTCCCGCTGCCGCTCGTGAAGCCCCAGGAGGTGGTGCGGCTCGCCGCGCGCGCCCCCTTCACCTGGTACCCGCCGATCCTCGACCACCTCGGCGGCAAGCTCGTGCTGCCCGAGCCGTTCGGGCTGCGGCACGCCTGGGCCGACAAGCCCTGGCGGCACCGCTTCATGGCGGACGACGCGCTGCGGACCGCCGCCCCCGTGCTGCGGGTGGTCCACGAGGCGGCGATCGGCGTGCTCAAGCACCACGGCGTGGACACCGAGCGCTTCGGCAACCGCTCGCTGGCCCTCAGCGGCCAGGTCCAGGACGCCTCCCCGAAGAAGGCCGACCTGTACGACGCGTAAAGCAACGCGTAAGGCGACGCGCAAGGCAAAGGGCCCGGCGGCGGTGCCGCCGGGCCCTAGGGCCAGGGTGTGCGCTACGGCTTCGACTTCGGCCAGGCGTCGGCGAGCAACCGGCGGGTGTCGGCGAGGAGTTGCGGCAGCACCTTGGTGCGGCCGATGACCGGCATGAAGTTGCTGTCACCGCCCCAGCGGGGCACCACGTGCTGGTGCAGATGAGCCGCGATCCCGGCCCCGGCGACGGTGCCCTGGTTGAGCCCGATGTTGAAACCGTGCGCGCCCGAGGCGGTGCGCAGCGCGGTCATGGCGGTCTTGGTGAACTCCGCCAGCTCGATCGTTTCCTCGGCGTCCAGCTCGGTGTAGTCGGCCAGGTGCCGGAACGGGACGATCATGAGGTGGCCGCCGGTGTACGGGTACAGGTTGAGCACGGCGAAGACGCGCTCCCCCCGGGCGATGATCAAGCCGTCCTCGTCGGACTTGTCCGGGATGGAGCAGAACGGACAGCCGTCGCCCGCCCCCGGGCCGGTGGGCTTGTTCTCGCCCTGGATGTACGCCATCCGGTGGGGGGTCCACAGGCGCTGGAACGCGTCCGGCGTTCCCACTCCGATCTGCTGTTCCGGCTCACTCGTCATGCGGGCCAGCATATTCGTCCCCGCCGGATGGGGATGCCCCGAGGGGCGGCCCCGGCACGGGACCGCCCCTCGGAGTTCGGTCACACCTGGACCCGGCGCTCCACGACGTCGACGATCTCGGCGATGGCCTCCTGGATCGGGATGCCATTCTTCTGCGAGCCGTCACGGTAGCGGAAGCTGACCGCCCCGGCCGCCACGTCCTCGTCACCCGCGATGACCATGAACGGCACCTTGCTCTTCTGCGCGTTCCTGATCTTCTTCTGCATCCGGTCGGACGACGAGTCGACCTCCACCCGCAGGCCCTTCGCCCGCGCCTGGGCGGCGAACTCCTCCAGGTACGGCACATGGCCGTCGCCGATCGGGATGCCGACCGCCTGGACCGGGGCGAGCCAGGCCGGGAAGGCGCCCGCGTAGTGCTCCAGCAGCACCGCGAAGAAGCGCTCGATCGACCCGAACAGGGCCCGGTGGAGCATGACGGGCTGCTGGCGCGAGCCGTCGGCCGCCGTGTACTCCAGGTTGAACCGGGCGGGCTGGTTGAAGTCGACCTGGATGGTCGACATCTGCCAGGTACGGCCGATCGCGTCCCGCGCCTGGACCGAGATCTTCGGCCCGTAGAAGGCCGCGCCACCCGGGTCCATGACCAGTTCCAGGCCCTGCTTCTCGGCGGCCTTGCGCAGCTCCTCGGTGGCTTCCTCCCACTGCTCCGGCTCGCCCATGAACTTGTCGGAGTCGTCGCGGGTGGACAGCTCCAGGTAGAAGTCGTTCAGGCCGTAGTCGCGGAGCAGATCCAGCACGAAGGTGAGCAGATTGTCCAGCTCATCGGCCATCTGCTCCTTGGTGCAGTAGATGTGCGAGTCGTCCTGGGTGAAGCCCCGGGCCCGGGTCAGGCCGTGGACGACGCCGGACTTCTCGTACCGGTAGACCGTGCCGAACTCGAACAGCCGCAGCGGCAGCTCACGGTACGACCGCCCGCGCGCCCTGAAGATCAGGTTGTGCATCGGGCAGTTCATGGCCTTGAGGTAGTAGTCCTGCCCCTCGAACTCCATGGGAGGGAACATGCCCTCCATGTAGTGCGGCAGGTGACCGGAGGTCTCGAAAAGCTTGGCCTTGGTGATGTGCGGGGTGTTGACGAACTCGTACCCCGACTCCTCGTGCCGCTTCCGCGAGTAGTCCTCCATCTCCTTGCGGATCACGCCACCGCGCGGGTGGAACACCGCCAGGCCCGAGCCCAGCTCGTCCGGGAAGGAGAACAGGTCCAGCTCGGCGCCCAGCTTGCGGTGGTCGCGCTTCTCGGCCTCCGCCAGGAACTCCAGGTACGCCTTCAGTTCGTCCTTGGTCGGCCAGGCGGTGCCGTAGATCCGCTGGAGCTGCGGGTTGCGCTCGCTGCCGCGCCAGTACGCGGCGGCGCTGCGCATCAGCTTGAAGGCCGGGATATTCCGGGTGGTCGGCAGGTGCGGACCGCGGCACAAGTCCTTCCAGCACAGCTCGCCGGACTTCGCGTCGAGGTTGTCGTAGATGGTCAGCTCGCCCGCGCCGACCTCGGCGGACGCGCCCTCGGCGGCGTCGGCGGCCGAGCCTTTGAGCCCGATCAGCTCCAGCTTGTACGGCTCGGCGGCCAGCTCCTCGCGCGCGGCCTCGTCGGTCACCGCTCGGCGGGAGAACTTCTGGCCCCGCTTCTGGATCTCCTGCATGCGCTTCTCGATGCGCTTGAGATCCTCCGGCTGGAACGGGGTCTCGACGTCGAAGTCGTAGTAGAAGCCGTCCTTGATCGGCGGGCCGATGCCGAGCTTGGCCTCCGGGAACAGCTCCTGCACGGCCTGCGCCATCACATGTGCGGTCGAGTGGCGCAGGATGTCGAGACCGTCCTGGCTGGTGATCTCCACCGGCTCGATCTCTTCGCCGTCGCCCGGCTCGTACGCCAGGTCCTTCAGCTGCCCGGCCACGCGCGCGGCGACGATCGAGCGGTCGCCGGCGAAGAGGTCCGCCGCCGTAGTGCCCGTCGTCACCACGCGCTCTTCCCGCTCGGAATCGCGTTGGATGATCACACGGACGTCTGACACCGGTCTCTCCTGACTGAAGGATCGCTACCCGCGGCGATTGCCGCGCAGCGAGAATCGTACCGAGCCGACGGGCCCGACCGCGAAACGGTTATCCGCGCGATCGGCGAAGGCGGCGCCCCGGCGCGATCAGGGTTCGCCGCACGCCTCCTCGCCACACGCCTCCTCGAAGAAGTCCAGGTTCTCCTGGAGCGACTTGAGCAGCCGGTCCCGCTCCGCGTCGTCCACCCGCACCGGGGTGACGCCACCGGCGCCGCTCAGCCGCCGGAAGCCGCCGCGACTCTCCAGCCGCCCGCTCACCCGGATCGGCAGCCCGACCAGATGGGCATGGCCCGCGATCCGGTAGTCGTCCTCGTCCAGCACGATCCGCAAGCGTGCCACGTCCGCCCCGGCCAGCACCCGCAGCCGCACCGTCCCGGGCCCGCCAGGCCCGGCGCGGCCCAGGCGCACCACGGCGCCGGTGACCCGCACGGGTACGGACGGCTCGTCCCGTACGTAGCGGGCCCCGGCCTCGCGCAGCCCCGGCAGGTCGCCGGGCGTGAACTCGACCGGTGCGGGCCGGGTGGAGAGCCCCGGCGGCGGACCGGCGGCCGGTGACCACTCCAGGGCCATGCGCGCGCCCTCGGTGCCCTGGACGAGCGCCACGACGGCCTCGGTCAGCTCGCGGCTCACCCCTGCCGCCACGGCCGCGTCGAAGGCCTCCATGCCGCCGGTGGTCCGCCGGTAGTCGACGGCGTCGCGCAGCGCGTACAGGGCGCGCAGCAGGGTGGCGGTGGTGGCCCGGCCGTCCTCGACGGGGACGAAGACGGTCAGCTGGTGGCCGCCGGACACGGTGCCCGTAGGGCCGGTCAGCACGTGCTCCAGGGACGCCTCGGCCGCCCTGCGGTGCCGCGCGCCGTAGTACCCGGCCCTGGCGCGGGCGGCGAGCGCCCCGGCCAGCAGGGTGGCCCGGGCGGCGGCGCGCAGCCGCTCCTGCGCGGGCCAGGCGGCGGTGCCGCCGCGCGACCCGGGCAGCAGCGACTCGGGCACCTCGCGCCACCAGCGGATCTCGTCGCTGGGCACGGCGAGGCCGGTGAGCACCTCGCGCGCGGAGGGCGCGGCGCTGCGGGCCAGGGCGAGCAGCGCCTCGCCGAGGAGGTCGCCGCTGTCGGGGAAGTCGCGGTTCTCGGGCACGAGCAGGCTGGTGCCGGGCAGCTCGCCCGGGGGCGTCCAGCGGGCGTACCGCCCCTGGGCGCCGCCTCGGCGGTGCCAGCCGTGCCGGGCGAGCAGGGCGCCGAGGACGGCGGGGTCCACCTCGTCGGGGCGGGGCGCGGGGCCGGGGTCCCGCAGAGGATCGGGCAGGGGGTCGCGGTCCGTCGGAGGGGCGCGCAGGGGGTCGCGGTCCATCAGGGTCTCCCTCCCGCCCCGACCCGGGTCATGATCTCGCACAGCGCGCGATCGTCGAAGATCCGCGAGGTCGGGATCCGCACGGTGGTCCGGCGGCGGCCCGTCACCGGGTGGCCCGCCAGGTTGATCCAGTAGCAGCAGTGCCGCAGTGCCAGACGGTCGTGCCCGGCCCGGATCCAGTCGTCCCGGCCGCGCGGCACGATCATCACCACGAGGATCTTGTGCACGGAGACCGGGCTGCGGGCGAGCTTGACCAGGTGGTCGTTGTCGAGGGTGAAGGCGAAGGTCGGGCCGGGCGGATGCGGTGCCAGCTGGTACGTGGCCTTCAGCTGCACCTTGATCGTCACCTCGTCGTCCGCCACGTGGCCGGGCGCGCTGTGGCTGACGTGCCAGTCGATGCCGTGGTCCGGGAAGGGCTGCGCGAGCGAGCAGCCCGCGGCCGCCGCGACCGCGTGCAGATAGCCGACCTGCAGGGTCTCCATGCAGGCGGTGGTGGCGATGTGGCCGCGTAGAGGCGCGGTCCGCTCGGGCAGCAAACCGCTCGCCGACGGGGCCGGTTCGGGCTGCGCGAGCGCCATGATGTGACGCCTTCCGGTCGTCGCCGGTGTCCGTACATCTGTGTTGTCTCCCCGTCAGATGCCGTGCAAACAGTGGTGGTTCGGCCACCTCCCTCCGGGTATCACCAGGTCGGGGCGGGATACGGAGGTCATGGGGCACATATGCACGAGGAGTTGAGGCCATGTCGTCCTGGTTCGAGGGGCCGCTCGCCGCGTTCGACACGGAGACGACCGGGATCGACGTCGAGCACGATCGGATCGTGTCGGCCGCTCTCGTCGTCCAGCGGGGCACGGGGAGTCTGCCGGAGATACGGCGCTGGCTGGTGAGCCCGGGCATACCGGTGCCACAGGCGGCGACCGAGATACACGGGCTGACCGACGCGCATCTGCAGCGGCACGGCCGGTGGCCCGCGCCGGTGATGGACGAGGTGGCGCGGGCGCTCGCCGAGCAGACGACGCGCGGCACCCCGGTGGTGGTGATGAACGCGCCGTTCGATCTGACGCTGCTGGACCGCGAGTTGAAGCGGCATCGCAATGCCACCCTTGCCACGTATCTGTCGCTGCGTTCGCTGTCCGTCCTCGATCCCCGGGTGCTGGACAAGCACCTGGACCGCTATCGCAAGGGGCGCCGCACGCTCACCGATCTGTGCGCGCACTACGGGGTCGAGCTGACGGGCGCGCATGACGCGGCGGCGGACGCGACAGCCGCCCTGGAGGTCGTCCGGGCGGTGGGCCGCCGCTTCGCGTCACGGCTGGAGAAGCTGACGCCCAGTGAGCTGCACGCCCGGCAGACGGTCTGGTACGCGGCGCAGGCGCGCGGCCTCCAGGCGTGGTTCGCGCTCAACGGCTCGGACGAGGTCTGCGACCCGGCGTGGCCGCTGCGGCCGGACCTCCCGGCGGCGGCGTGACGGCTCCCTAACGCGGGGGCGTGCGGAGCCTGAAGGGGTGTCCCGCCGGGTCGGAGTAGAGGCGGACGTCGTTCGGGCCGCCGTTGTCCTTGGTGTCCAGCGGCCGCGCCCCCAGGTCCACGATCTGGCGTTCCGCGGCGTCCATGTCGTCGACCACGAGTTCCAGGTGGGCCTGCTGGGAGTCGTCCGGCCGGGGCCAGCTCGGCGGGGCGTAGCCGTGGTCGCGGAGGAAGGACATGCGCGTCCCGCCGGGGGCGACGATGTCGATCCGGTCGAGGCTGGTCACCGGCGTGATCTCGGCGCCGAGCAGGGTGGCGTAGAACTCGGCCAGCTCTTCGGGCTCGGCGCAGTCCAGGGACAGGACGGCTGTGGTGGCGACGGCGGCCATGGGCTTCCCCTCCGATTCATCCGCGGTGAGCGGGCGGGTACCCATGTCCGGTGGCGGCAAGCCCGGAAAACGCCGGGGCCGGGGCGGCGGGGGGGGGGGCGGCCCCCCGAGGGGGGGGGGTGCGTGGGTGGTGCACCTGTACCACTGGGGGGGGGGGGGTATAAAAAAAATAAGGAGGCGGCGGAGTTTG
>NZ_JBHWJI010000035.1:8155-17139 GCF_042731515.1 Streptomyces sp. NPDC059850 | reverse complement strand
GCCCCGGCTGGGGGCGGCCCGGCCCCGGAAGGGTGGGCGATACTGGGTTCGAACCAGTGACCTCTTCGGTGTGAACGAAGCGCTCTCCCGCTGAGCTAATCGCCCGGGTGTTCGCCGGGTATTTCCCCGGTGGAACGACCTGAACAATACAGGTCGGGCGAGGTGTGGTTCAAACCGGATTCCAGCCGGGCCCGCAGCCCGCGGCACCCGGCGCGCATCATCAGGGCGTGGTTGGCGCGGAACAGCGGCCGCCCGAGCACCGCGAAGCGGCGGAGCAGCGGCTTGCGCGCCACCACGTCCTGTACGAACAGGGCGCGGGTGCCCGTGCCGCGCGCCGTGACCGTCCAGCGGGCCCAGCCCTCCAGGTCGCCGGAGAAGGTGACCCGCAGGGTGCCGAGGGCGGGGTCCCGGTGCGCCTCGGTGACGGTGAGGTTCAGGTCGTACGGGACGAGGGAGCGGAAGCGGGCGGTGCCGGTGCGGTCGTCGATCCGGCGCACCTCACGGACCTGGGGCCACCACCGCGGGTAGCCGTCGCCGTCCGCCAGCGCCGCGAAGACGGCGGCGGGGGTCGCGTCGAGGTCCCATCGGCTGTGGAAGCGGTAGTGGCACCAGTCCATGTCCTCAGTGTCCTCAGAGTGCGGGAGCCTCCGCTAGCCGGGCAGCTTGTCCCCCACCAGTGCGAGGTTCTGGATGGCGGCGAGGCCGTACTGCGCGGTGGCGTTGGTGCTCACCCAGGTCGCCTCGACGCCGGGCACCAGCACGTCCGGGCCGTCGACCTTGACCGTCTTCCAGCTGACGGCGGCGTCCGGGTAGCCGTCGCCCTCGTGGAATTCGGTGAACTTCTGCCAGGCGCGGTCCGCCAGCTTGTCGTCCTTCAGCTGGACGGCGGCGTAGGCGTCGAGCCGGGAGTGGCCCTGGACCAGGATCAGCGAGCCGAAGTCGGTGCCGTAGCGGGCCTTCTGCTCGGCCTTGGTGGCGTTGAAGTAGCGGCAGTAGTCCAGCCAGGCTTCCTTGAACGCGGGGATGTCGATCAGGTCGATGACCTCGGCGCACACCTCGACCAGGCCGAAGACGGCGGACAGGTGGGAGACGCTGACCTTGGGCTTGTCGTCGATGGCGTACTTGCCGGTGTCGAGGTCGTACAGCGCGGCGCCCTGCACGAAGCCGTTGGTCTGGGCGGCGATGGTCTCCATCGTGCTGCGCAGCCGGGCCTCGGCCTTGTCGGCCTGCGGGCCGCGCCGCTCCCATTCGGTGAGCCAGGCGCCCGCCAGTCCGCTCCAGTCGGTGCCGAAGCCGATGGACAGGGCGTGGCGGTCGGGCTTGTAGTCGGGGTCGGGGCGGACCTTGCGCTGCGGGTCGAGGACGAGGAAGGACTCGTCGGAGTCGACCAGGGCGTGCATGATGTCGCCGATCCGCTCGTCGGCGGTGAGGTAGTAGAGGTAGCGGCGGTAGAGGGCGGTGGAGATGCGCTGCTGCTTGGCGCTGTCGGCGAAGTGCTGGACGCCGTGGCGGGTGCCGAGCCCGGTCCACTTGCCGAGGTGGTAGGCGTCGACCTCGCCGGTGTGCCGGGTCATGGCCTCGGCGAAGCGGTAGATGTCGGCGCGCCCGGAGCGCAGATACGCGAGCCAGAGCCATAGGTCGGGCGAGAGTTCGGAGTTGTCCCAGGCGTAGCCGCCGATGTCGTATCGCCACTGGTGCCGGTTCTCGTCGTACGTGTGCATGATGTCGCCGTAGTCCCAGAAGCCGTACCAGCGGCGCTGTTCGACCTGGCCCTTGTGGTACTCGAAGAGGAAGTCGAGCCGGTCCTCGATCTTCGCCTTGGCGGTGGTGGAGCGGTCGACGGGCGAGAAGAGGCCGCCGAATACCTTGGCGCGGACCAGGTCGGCGGGTCCGGCGACGAGTTGCGGCGGGGTGCGCAGGGCGGCGGCCTGCTGGACGAGGGTGTCGGCGCCGGGGGTGGCGGCGTTGGCCCAGAAGGTCAGCTCGCTGGTGCGGGCGATGCCGTACGGGGTGCCGAACTCCGGCTCGTAGTCCTCGTACGTGATGTTGAGGCCCTCCAGCTGTTCGGCGTACGTGTCCTGGCCGAGGCCGTCGTGGTAGAAGCGCAGGTCCATGGGCTGGGCCTCGGGCGACCAGAGCCACAGGGTGACCTCGGCCTCGTCGCCCGCCGCGCCGCGGATGTCGAGCTGGGCGGGGAACTTCTCCCAGAAGTCGCGCAGTCCGAAGGAGAGCCCGCCGCTGACCCCGCCGACGTAGCCGAAGCCGGACGCCCGGCGTCCGCCGCCAGCGGGGATCCAGCCGTGGCCCGGCTTGGTGCGCTTGCGCAGGGCGAAGCCGTCGGCGGAGAGCTGGGAGAGGGTGTAGTCACCCCAGGTGGGGATGAGGTGCAGCCTGCTGGTGACCCGCTGGTCCCAGGTGGCGGGGTCGGCCAGCTTCTCGCCCTTGACCTGGGCCTTGCGGACGCTCGCGCCGGGGTCGCGGCGTAGTCCGGTGATGCCCTTGACGGCCTCGGTGAGGAACCCCTTGTCCTCGCCCGCGATGCGGATGTGGCGGTCGTACGCCTCGTCGCGCATGGGGACCGAGAAGCGGACGCCGAGGCCCCGGATGAAATCCTTCTTCTGATCGCCGTCGAAGGTGATCGTGTGCACCATCCGGAACGACTCGGCGCCCGCGTAGAAGTAGAGCCGGACGCTGAAGGGGAGCCAGCCGCGGCCGCCCTTGCGGTGCTTGCCGTCGATGCGGACGACGGCACGGACGGGGCCCTTCTGCTCGACCTTGGCGGCGCTGATCTCGCCGTCGAACCGGTCCCACTTGGCGCTGCCGTGGTCGCCGTCGTCGATGTCGCCCTGGCGGAGCAGGACGAGGCGGCCGTCGCGGGCGATCTCGGTGCTGCCGCGGGTGACGGAGCGTACGAGCTTCTCGCCGTCCTTGCTGATCACGGCCTTGATCACGCCGGTGTCGACGGTGATCCTGCCGCCCTTCTCAGTGACGGTGACCCTCTTGGCGGGTGCGGCGGGCTCGCCGGTGGTGAGCTGGTACGCGGTGCCGCCGCCCAGCCCCTCCCCCGCCGCGTGCGCGGTCCACTTGAGCGAGCCGTCGGGCCAGTAGGCGGTGGCCCAGGTCTGCAGGGGGACGTCCTTGCCGTCGGCCGTGGTGAGCGCGAACGCCTGGTCGGCGGGGTGGGCGCCCTTGGGCCAGGGGACGCCGAAGGTGCTGCCCGGGGCGGCGCCGAGGCCGCCGTCCTCCAGCCAGCTGATCTTCGTGGGTTCGCCGGTGGTCTTGTCCCGCTCGGCGGCGGCCGCCTGCGGGGCGTTCTGCGCGAGCGTCCAGGAGAACGGGACGGCGGCGCCGGTGGCGGCGGCCTTGAGCAGGTTGCGCCGGGGAATCGGGGGCATGTCGCTCTCACCTTTCGTATGACGGCTACGAGGGCTACGGGGGTCAGGTGCATGACATGGGCCTACGGGGTGGTGGCGCGGGAACGAGCGCCGCCGGGTCAGACGCGGGCGCGGGCGCGGCGCTCGACCGCGACCGCACAGGCCGCCAGCGCCCCCACCGCCGGGGCGGTCAGCGGCAGCATCTGCCAGGCGGCGACGGTGACCACCGCGAGCCCCCCGGCCAGCAGTAGCGATCCGCCGGGGTCGGCGGCCAGGCCACGGCGTACGGCGGTACGGGCCACCGAGGCCCAGTCGGCGCCCGGCTGCCACGCGGCGGCCGTCCGCAGCCCCAGGACGATCACAGCGAGCGTGCCCGCCACGCTCACGGCGATCAGGGTGGGCCCGCCCGGCAGGGCGCCGGTGCGGGCCACGCGCAGATCGAAGGCGAGCAGCGCGAGCGCCGCCCACCACAGCAGGGAGAACCGCCAGCCGCTCCGGGTCGCCTCCCGCACCCCGGCTCCGAAGTCCCGCAGCGTAGAGCGTTCCCCGTCCAGATGGCGGCGCAGATGCGCGCATCCGGCGGCGAACGACGGGAGCAGGGTGAGCAGCGGCAGCGCGGCGAGCACCACCCAGACCCCGGTCAGCAGGCACTCGGCGAACAGCGAGAAGCGCACCAGTCGCCGCGAGCGCCGCTCGGCCCTCCGTACCGCTCGCTCCACGGCGGCCCCCTCAGCCCTTCAGCCCGGAGGTCGAGGCGCCCTCGACCAGATAGCGCTGGAAGGCGAGGAAGAACAGCAGCACCGGCAGCAGGGCCACCAGCGACATGGCGACCATGCCTCCGTAGTCGGCGACGCTGTCCTGGTCGATGAAGAGCTTGAGCCCCATCGAGACCGTGTACTTGTCGGGCTCGTTGAGGTAGAGCAGCGGGCCGACGAAGTCGTTCCAGGACCAGATGAAGGTGAAGATCGCGCTGGTGATCAGGGCCGGGCGGCACAGCGGCAGCACGATGTTCCAGTAGATGCGCAGATGGCCGCAGCCGTCCAGCCGCGCCGCCTCGTCCAGCTCGCGCGGCAGGCCCCGCATGAACTGCACCATCAGGAAGACGAAGAAGGCGTCCGCCGCCAGGTACTTGCCGAGCAGCAGCGGAACGTAGGTGTTGATCAGCTCCATCTTCTGGAACAGGATGTACTGCGGGATGATCAAGATCTGGAAGGGCAGCAGCAGGGTCGAGATCATGAGCGTGAACAGCACGTTCCGCCCGGCGAACCGGATCCTGGCGAACGCGTACGCCGCCAGCGAGCAGGAGAACAGCACCCCGATCACCGAACCGACCGCCAGGAACAGCGAGTTGGTGAAGAACGTCGAAATGGGCACGTCCGCGATGCCGTCGGCGAGCCTGCGGTAGTTCTCGGTGATCGGATCGGTGGGCAGCAGCTCAAGGCTGCCGATGATCTGGTCACCGGGCTTGAGCGACCCGCCGATCACCCACACCACGGGGTAGAGGATCACGGCCAGCACCGCGAGCGCGCCCACGTGCCAGCCGACCGAGCGGAACCGGCCGCGCCCGGCGCCGGTCAGGGAGTCCGTGCCCTTCAGGGAGGTCGAGGGAGTGGTCACCGGGCGTCCTCCTCGTAGTGCACCCAGCCGCGCTGGGTCTTGAACAGCACCGCGGTCACCAGGCCGATGCCGAGCATCAGCATCCAGGCCATGGCGGCGGCGTAGCCCATGCGCAGGTTCCGGAAGCCCTGTTCGTACAGGTACCAGCCGTAGACCAGCAGCGAGTCGCCCGGGCCGCCGGTGTTGGTGCCGGAGCCCGCGAGCACGACGGCCGAGGTGAAGACCTGGAAGGAGTGGATGAGTTCCAGCAGCAGGTTGAAGAAGAGCACCGGGGAGATCATCGGCAGGGTGATGGAGCGGAACCGCCGCCACGCCCCCGCGCCGTCCATCTCGGCCGCCTCGTACAGCTCGCGCGGCACCTGCTTCAGCCCGGCCAGGAAGATCACCATCGGGGCGCCGAACTGCCAGACGGTCAGGGTGATCAGCGTGGGCAGGGCCCAGTCCGGGTCCCCGATCCAGCCGCCGACGTCCCAACCGAACAGACTCATCGACTTGTCGACGATCGCGTCGTCGTTGAAGATCGCCCGCCAGACGATGCCGATGCTCACGCTCGCGCCGATGAGCGAGGGCGCGTAGAACGCCGAGCGGTAGAAGCCCTGCCCCTTGCGGGGCTTGACCAGCAGCAGCGCCACACCGAGCGCGACCAGCAGCTTCAGCGGGGTGCCGATCAGGACGTACTTCAGCGTCACCTCGACCGAGGTCCACCACCGGTCGTCCTCGAACATCTCCTGGAAGTTCTTGAACCCGACCCAGCGGGGCGAGTCGAAGAGGTTGTAGTCGGTGAACGCCAGATAGAGCGAGACCAGCATCGGGCCGAGCGTGAGCAGCAGGATCCCGACGCACCAGGGCGTCAGGAAGAGGTAACCCGCCAGGGTCTCCCGGCGCCCGTTCCGCCGCACGGCCGCCGGGTCGGGAGCGTACGGGGCGTCCGGCGCGGCGCCCTTACGGGCCCCGGGCCGGGGCGCGGCGGCCGAGCGCTCCGCCGCTCCCTTGGCCGCCGCCCCCTTGGCCGCCGCGCGCGTCGTGGTTCGTGTCACGGAAGCTCTCCTCACGAGCCGAGCGCGGATTCCGCCTCGTCGAAGAACTGGTCCACGGCCTTGTCCACCGAGCCCTGGCCCACCGTGACGGCGGTGTAGACGCGCAGGAAGGCGGCCTCGGCGACATCGGTGCCGGCCGGATGCGGGGTGATCGGCTCCAGCTTCTCGGCCACGCTCTTCTCATACGCGGCGATCTTGGCGTTGACGCCGGTCGGCTTGTACGCCTCGTACTGGGCGGTGGTGGCCGGGATGCCGCGGTTGTAGCCCATGATCTCGCCGACCTCGGGGTCGTGCGTCATGAAGTCGATGAGCTGGGCGACTTCCTTGGGGTGCTGGGTGCGGGCGGAGCCGCTGAGCATCAGCGAGGAGAGGTACTGGGCGGTCCGCTTGCCGTCCGTGGTGGGCAGCGGCCCGAGTTCGAGGGGCGTCTTGGTCTCGGCCGCGAAGCGGACCAGGAAGTTGTCCCAGGTGAACTCGGCGGCCGACAGGTCGGCGCTGATCGTCGCCTTGGGCTTGGCCTGTTCGCCCTTCTTGCCCGGCACCAGCTCACCGGCCTTGGAGTGCTGCTGCCAGGTGTTCCACCACTGCTTGAGGTCGTCCTTGGTGAAGCCGAGCTTCTTGTCCTCGGTGAAGAACGCCTTGCCGTGCTGGCGCAGATACAGGTCGTACAGGTACATCACACCGGCGTTGTCGCTGGCGCCGTAGAGCGTGCCGTCGGACTTCCGCACCTTCTTGGCGGCGGCGAAGAAGTCGTCCCAGGTCCATCCGTCCTTGACGGTGACCCCCGCCTTCTTGAAGGCGGCCGGGTTGTAGAAGAAGCCGAAGGTATTGGCGCCGACCGGCACGCCGTAGAGCTTTCCGTCGATGTCCCCGGATTTCTCCAGGCCGTTCCGGAAACCCTTCAGACTGAGATTGCCGTCCTTGACCTGCTTGTTGAGATCGAGGAGCAGATTCTTTTCACCGTACTTGCGCAGAAAGGCGTACGAGTTCTGGAAGACATCCGGCGCGTTTCCGCCCGCGGCCTGGGTATTGAACTTGCTCCAGAAGTCGGCGTATTCGGCGTAGTCCGTCTTCACGGTGATGTTCGGGTGCTTCTCCTCGAAGAGCTTCACCGTCTTCTGGATCATGACGGACCGGTCCTTGGCGCCCCACCAGGCGTAACGGATGGTCACCTTCCCGCCGGACGAGCTGCCGCCGTCGCCGCCACAGCCGGTGGCCAGCAGCCCCAGCGCGACCAGACCGGCCGCGGCCCCCCGGAGCCCTCTCGCCCTTGCCGTCCATCCCCGAGCACTCATGACACGCCCCTCCCGGGCAGGTCTGTCCGACTGCCCCAGAACTAAGCTTGAAACGTTTTAGGTAAGCGCTTGCCGGGCTAAGCTAGAGATCAGGGCCGGGTACGTCAACGGTTCGGACAGGATCGATGCGGAAGCGCTTCAACGGCGGCGGCGCCCACGACACTCGGGACACGACCCGGGACATGCGGAAACACCGAGGGCCCGGAGGCTTGAAGCCTCCGGGCCCTCGGTCCGGGGTGGGCGATACTGGGTTCGAACCAGTGACCTCTTCGGTGTGAACGAAGCGCTCTCCCGCTGAGCTAATCGCCCGGGCGCACGGCCAACATTAGCGCATGCCGGACCGTGCTCATGACCATCCGGTCATCACTCCTTGATCTTCCAGGGCATGACGAGGCCGAACTTCCACACGTACACCGTCACGGCCACCGCGCAGATCACCACCCCGATCGTGGTCAGGATGATGTTCCGCTTGCGCACCTTCGGATCGAGGGCGCGATGGGCGGCCTCGGTCACCTTGCGCTTGGTCCAGCGCAGCACCAGCTGCGCCCAGACGAACTCGGTCGCCCAGATCGCCATACCGCCGAAGATCACCAGCCATCCCGGGCCGGGCAGCGGCAGCATGATGATGCCCGCCACCACGACCGCGAGCCCCACGACGAAGACCCCGACCTGCCAGCTCAGGTGCAGTGTCCGCGACCGCTTGATGAACTGCGGCGCCCGGGAGCCGAACACCGGCTCCTCTGACACACCGTCCCCCGTCGCGACCTCGGGCGCCGGTGGCACGGCACCCGTCTGTCGCTCGTCACTCTCCGCATTCATGCGACCCAACCTACCTGATCCGCTGAAGTCACCGTAATGGCGGCACCGGCGGGTCGGCGGCTCGGCCGCTTGAGCTATCGGAAGACCCGCAAAACGGTCAGAGGGGTTTACAACGGCACCGTAGGTGGCATGTCGATTTCGCCGACGTGCGAATCCCCGAGCGCACACTGAGCGAAAGGCCATGGCGCTTATGAACACCACGGTCAGCTGCGAGCTGCACCTGCGCCTCGTTGTGTCGAGCGAGTCCTCACTGCCTGTACCCGCGGGACTGCGGTATGACACGGCCGACCCTTACGCCGTGCACGCCACCTTCCACACCGGAGCCGAAGAGACGGTCGAATGGGTATTCGCCCGCGACCTTCTCGCCGAGGGCCTGCACCGGCCCACCGGCACCGGCGACGTCAGAGTGTGGCCATCCCGCAGCCACGGCCAGGGTGTCGTCTGCATCGCCCTGAGCTCCCCGGAGGGGGAGGCTCTGCTCGAGGCCCCGGCGCGGGCCCTGGAGTCGTTCCTGAAGCGGACCGACGCCGCTGTGCCACCCGGCACCGAACACCGCCACTTCGACCTCGACACAGAGCTCTCCCACATCCTGGCGGAGAGCTGAGACCCGACGAGAGCTGAGAGCGCGGCCGTCCGACTCGGGGAGACGGCGCGAGCCGGTACGCGAGATTCCGGTAGTGAACATCCCGGCAGTGACATCCCGACACATTGGTGAGGCAGGCGGCGGTGGGGGGGGGGGGGCGGGGGCGCGCCGCCGGGGCGCCCGCCCCGGACCCCACCCGGGAGCCCGCCGAGGCCCCGCCCCCGCGGGCGCACAACCCCCGGGGGGGGGAGGCGGAGGA
>NZ_JBHWJI010000035.1:0-8145 GCF_042731515.1 Streptomyces sp. NPDC059850 | reverse complement strand
TACGCGAGATACCGGTCCTGAACAACCCGGCTGTCACTTCCCGACAAATTGGTCTTCCAGGCGGGTGTGCCGCCTCGGCGGACGGTACCGCGGCGGCGGCACCGTCGCATGACACGCCGTGTCACGCCTTGGCCCCGGCGCCGCTAGAGTCGAGCCCATCGGGGGGGAACAGTCGAGGAGTACCTCCGACCCCAGGGGCCAGGGAGCCAACCGTGCTGATCAACCACGACACCCAGTGCGCGCTCGACACGGTCGTCGACCTGGTGAACACCACGCCCGGCGACGGCACCGAGGACGGCCTGGCGGACGTCGCCGCGCTGCGCCGGTTCGTCGAGCGCAACGCCGTCAGCGACATCGGCACGCTCGGTGAGCGCGATCTGGCCGCCGTACGGACCGTACGGGCCCGCTTCGCCGAGGTCTTCGCCACGGCGGGCGGCCGCACCCGGCACACCGCCGAACTGCTCAACACGATGATCGCGGCGGCCGGGACCACTCCCCGGCTGACCGACCACGACGGCTACGACTGGCACGTGCACTACTTCGCCCCGGGAGCGTCCCTGGCCGACCATCTCGCGGCCGACTGCGGCATGGCGCTGGCGTTCCTCGTGATGGCGGGCGAACACGAGCGACTGCGGCGCTGTGAGGCCCCGGACTGCCGGTTCGCTTTCGTGGACCTGTCGCGCAACCGCTCCCGGCGCTACTGCGACAGCCGTACCTGCGGGAACCGGCTGCACGTCGCCGCGTATCGCGCGCGGCGCAAGGAAGCCGCGAGCTGAGCCGAGGGGGCGCGCGACGGGGTGCCCGGGGTGCCGCGCCGCCGCCGGTTCGTCACCATCGGTAGAGGTCATGGAGCGCGGTGCCGAAGAGCAGCATGCCTATGAAGGCGAGGAAAAGCATCAGCGGCGGCTGGGACAGGGCGAACAGGCAGCCGCGTGGCTCGTCGCTCGGTGGTACAGGGGGTCCTTCGATAGGGGATTGCTCCCCGGGTGATTGCAGCATCTCGCCGGAGATCATGGCCCAGCCCGGACCCCCGCTGCGGCCAACGAGCGATTTTTGATCGGGAGCTTGTCAGATCCCGTGCTTTTTGAGAATGGCCTCGATATCTGAGAAATCTTCTGTACCGGAGCTGCTTCGAGTGGCGGGTTTCGGCTTGTCCGCCGCCTTCGCTCCGGCCGCCCCGCGACCGGCCCCCAGGGCGGGTTCCGAGGCCCCCGGGGCGAGCGCTCCGTTCCGCTCCGCGGCGGCCGCCGCACGCCGCTCCTTGCGGGTGCCACCGGCCCGGCGCTCGGCCGCCCGGCTCACCATGAACAGCAGCCAGGAGAGCCCGAGCACGCCGAAGCCCGCCCAGATGCTCGGCTTGAAGACCAGATCGGTCAGCCAGTCCAGAATCCCGGTCATCGCCAGGCCCACCGGCAGCAGCGCGTAGGCCGCGATCCGGGCCGCGGCCCGGAAGCGCTTGCGGTACGCGGTCAGACCCGCGATGCCCAGACCGGCCGCGGACAGCGCGACGCAAATCGTGTCGGTCAGCATCGGTTCCTCCCGCCGATGGGTTGTGCGGTATGTCCATCCTGCACCCCGCAGGGCGGCAGGAGCCACAGCCGGGGCGCGGGATCAGGGTCATCTCCGGGTTCGGATGAGCCCGTGGGGGCTGGAAGACTGGCCCCATGAGCGACACCGATCCCGCCCGACCCGTACTCGACGTGTGGTGCGAACTCCAGTGCCCCGACTGCCGTACCGCGCTGACGGACGTGAGCGCCCTGCGCGAGCGCTTCGGCGACGCCCTGGACATCCGGCTGCGGCACTTCCCGCTGGAGCGCCACAAGCACGCCCACGCGGCGGCGCAGGCCGCCGAGGAGGCCGTCGCGCAGGGGCAGGGCTGGCCGTACGTCGAAGCCGTGCTGGAGCGCGCCGAGAAGCTGGGCGCCCGGGGTGAGCTGCTGCTCGTCGACGTGGCGCGGGAACTGGGCCTGGACGCCGAGGAGATGGACACCGCGCTGATCGACGGCCGTCACATCCTGATCGTCGACGCGGACCAGGCCGAGGGCAAGGCGATCGGCGTCACCGGCACCCCGACGTACGTCATCGGCGGGGAGCGGCTGGACGGCGGGAAGAGCCAGGAGGGGCTGCGGGAGCGGATCGAGGAGATCGCGGACCGGCTGCTGGCCGAGCGCGGCTAGTTCCGCACCTCAGAGCAGCTGCTTGATGAGGTGGTACTCGACCGCCTCGTAGCCCAGCGACTCGTACAGCCGCAGCGCCGGGGTGTTCCCGCCCGCGACGTACAGCCCGAGGCTGCGCGCCCCGGCGGCCAGGCTGTCGCGCTCGGCGGCCAGCATCAGGGTGCGGCCGTGGCCGTTTCCCCGGTGCTCCTCGCCGACCTCGACGGAGAAGACGTACGCCTCGCCCCGCTCCTCGGCGTCCGGCTCCCCGGCACGCAGCGCGACCCAGAGGGTGCCGACGTCCGTGCCGCCGTGGGCGAGGATCCGCAGCACGGTGCCGGGGGTGGCGGGGCCGTGCGGCAGCAGCGTCGCGTAGTCGGCCTCCGCCTTCGCCTCGGCCTGTTCGCGGGTGAGCCCGCTCTCCAGCACCGTGGCCAGGTAGCGGGTGCGCTCATGGGCGTGCCAGGCCGGGTAGTCCGCCTCCGCCATGGCTCGTATAGCGCTGCCCACGGGCAGCTCGGGCGGCTCCGTCAGCGGTTTGACCATGTTGCGGCCGCGCTCGCGGTAGCCGAGGGCGGCCGCGAGCCCGAGGGCGGTCGCCGCCTGCGCGGGGACGCTCGCCAGCAGCCGGGTGCAGCGCCAGCCGCGCAACACCTCCTCGGCGGCGAGCGCGGCGACCGTGGCGCGACCCCGGTGCCGGTCCGCGGCGTCGATCTGGAGGTGCTCGATCCGCCCGGCGGACGGGCCCAGCCGGGCGTCGGTGGTGAGCCGGACGCTGCCGACGGGGCGGCTGTTGACGCACACCTCGTACGAGCGCGAGCGCCCGCCGTCGTCGGTGTGCCGCTCTGGCGTGGTGGGCCGCAGGGTGGTGGTCACGATGGTGTTCTACCCGGGCCCGGGGCGCGCGTCATCAGGTTTACGGCGGTCCGTTTTTACGGGGGTTCGTTCCCGTCATCCCTGGGCGCGGGTCACGGGTCGAGGTCGGCGGCCGCCCGCTCGGTGAAGATCCGCATGGCCTTGGCGGTGACCGGTCCGGGCGTGCCGGGCACGGTCCGGTCGTCCACCCGCTGTACGGCCTGTACGTCACGGGTCGTAGAGGTCAGGAACACCTCGTCGGCCCGGTCCAGAACGTCGAACGGCAGGTCGGTCTCGCGGGCCCCGACCCATTCCAGGACGAGGGCGCGGGTGATGCCCGCGAGGCAGCCGGAGGCGAGCGGCGGGGTGTGGAGTTCGCCGTCGAGGACGACGAAGACGTTGGTCCCGGTGCCCTCGCAGAGCCCGCCCACCGTGTTCGCGAACAGGGCCTCGGTGGCGTCGTGTTCCCGGGCGCGGGCCAGCGCGATCACGTTCTCGCCGTACGAGGTGGTCTTGAGCCCGGCCAGCGCGCCCCGCTCGTTGCGGGTCCAGGGGACGGTGACCACGGCCGTGGTGTCCGCCCGGCGGTGCGTTTCGACCAGCGCGACGACGAGCGTGGGGGCCGCCGTGCCCCGGTCGGAGCCGAGCGGCGAGTCCCCTCCGGTGTAGGTGATCCGCAGCCGCCCGAGCGGCATGGGGTTGTCGGCGAGGACCGCCTCGCAGGCCCGCCGTACCTCGTCCAGGTCCGGTTCGGGCAGGCCCAGGCCGCGTGCGGAGCGGGCCAGCCGGTGGAGATGGCGGGTGAGCGCGAAGGCGCGGCCGTCCAGCGCCTTGACCGTCTCGAAGACGCCGTCCCCGACCGTCAGCCCGTGGTCGAAAACCGACACCTGGGCGTTGTCGGTTTCGCGCAGGGATCCGTCGAGCCAGATCGTCACCGCATGGTCCTTCCCGTCGGCTGCTGTACTTCCGACGCTACCGCGAGCAGTCGCGCCGCCTTGAGTTCGGTTTCGTCCCATTCCCGGTCCGGGTCGGAGCCCCAGGTGATCCCGGCTCCGGTGCCGAACCGCAGTACGGCGCCGCCGGGGGCCTCGCGGTCGATCCAGAAGGTGCGTATCCCGACCGCCAGCTCGCCGGTGCCACGGTCCGCGTCGACCCAGCCGATGCCGCCGCAGTACGGGCCTCGGGGCGCGGTCTCCAGTTCGCCGATGACGCGCAGGGCGCTGGACTTGGGCGCCCCCGTCACCGACCCGGGCGGAAAGGCCGCCGCGAACAGCTCCGCCCAGCCGGTGTTCGGCGCCAGCTCGCCACGGACCGTGGAGACGAGGTGCACCAGACCCGGGTGCGGCTCGACGGCGCAGAGCGCGGGGACGGTCACCGAGCCGGTGGCGCAGACCCGCCCCAGGTCGTTGCGGACCAGGTCCACGATCATCACGTTCTCGGCGTGGTCCTTCTCCAGCAGGTCTTCCGCCCGGCGGCCGGTGCCCTTGATCGGCCCGGACTCGACGGTCCGGCCGGAGCGGCGCAGGAACAGCTCGGGCGAGGCCGTGGCGACCTCCACCCCGTGCCCCGGCAGCCGTACGGTGCCCGCGTACGGGGCCGGGTTGCCGTGGGCCAGCAGGGCGGTCAGCGCGTCCACGTCCGCCTCGGCCGGGTCGGGCAGCGGCGCGGAGAGTACGCGGCACAGATTGGCCTGGTACACCTCGCCCGCCGCGATGTGGCGGCGGACGCGGCGGACGCCCTCGGTGTACCCGGCCCGGTCGAGCGAGGACGTCCAGTCGGCGGGCCGGGGGCCGCGCCAGGCGCCGTGCGTTCGGCTCCGTGCGGGGGTGGGCTGCTGGTCGCGGCGTACGTCGCCGAAGCGGGCACAGACCACACGGCCCTCGAAGTCCGCGACAACAGCCCAGAAACCCTCGGTGTCCAGAGCCGAAGGATCGCTGGTCACATCGCGAAGATCGGTGGCGAGCAGGCCGCCGAAGCGGGCGAGAGGGGGCAGGTCGTGCACGCTTGCGAGTCTATGGCGCCTGGTCACGGGGGTGGTGGGAGGGATCGCGGCGGGCGAGCAGGGCAGCACGCTGCGGAAACGGAATTTGAGCTGGCTCCGGAATCCGCTAGAGTTCAACACGTCGCCGGGACGCGCAAGCGCCCCGGGAAACGGCATCTGCGGACGTAGCTCAGTTGGTAGAGCGCAACCTTGCCAAGGTTGAGGTCGCGAGTTCGAACCTCGTCGTCCGCTCGAAGTGGGGGTTTCCCGAATCCCCGCTCCTGGTGGAGTGGCCGAGAGGCGAGGCAACGGCCTGCAAAGCCGTCTACACGGGTTCAAATCCCGTCTCCACCTCGGACGATTAGCTCAGCGGGAGAGCGCTTCCCTGACACGGAAGAGGTCACTGGTTCAATCCCAGTATCGTCCACTCGGGGCCCTGGTGGCCCCACCCCCGGGGTCCTCGTGACCCCACACCCGCGCGATTAGCTCAGCGGGAGAGCGCTTCCCTGACACGGAAGAGGTCACTGGTTCAATCCCAGTATCGCGCACGCAGTTCCCGGGACGATTAGCTCAGCGGGAGAGCGCTTCCCTGACACGGAAGAGGTCACTGGTTCAATCCCAGTATCGTCCACACTGATCGGCGCAGGGCCGGAGCGGATGCTCCGGCCCTTTGTCGTATGCCCTGTTCAGGTTGTTCAACGCTTGGAACGGCGCGAGCCCGGACAGCTCCCCAGCTGTCCGGGCTTCGTGCCGTCCGCCGCACCCCCGTCCCCACGGGGTTGATGGCCAGGATGTCCCCGGCCCGGGCCGCTCTCCCGGGCCTGGGGCGCCTCAGCGCCCCAGCATTCCCGCCACGGACGACGCCTGTGTGACGACGGCTTCCCAGCCGCCGAACGCGATGCTCAGCAGGATGGCCAACGGCAGCACCATGGCCGCCGCGACCAGCGGATGGCGAGTGCCGGTCTGCGGGCTGCCGAACGCGTCAAGGGCGCGATGCCCGCGTGCCCTGACGACCGTACGTCCCACCGTGTCCGCCATCGTCCTTCCTCCGTCACATCTGCAGCGGCGAGCGTCTGACCTCGGGGGACGAGTGCTGCGCCCGCCGCTTGACCTCAACATTAGGCGCGCGGCCCGGTACCCGGCGTCATGCCCTCGTACCGATTGCCGGGCCTCCCGGAGGATGACGCCGGACCGGGCCTCGTACTCCCCTGGGTGGAGAAATCCGCCCGGGACTTGGGGTCTTCCCGGAGGGGTCCGCCGGAGCGGGTCCTTCCGGGGGTGGAGAGGGCTCCCCCGGAGGCTCCCCCGAAGTTACTCACGGTCCCCGTCCGCGCCCCGCGGAACCGGCTGCTCCACCAGGGCCAGGACCCGGTTCGCCATGAAGCGTGCCGTCCGCACCACGGACCCGTTTCGGGTGACTTCGCTCACTTCCACCACCCCACGCCGCACTGCCGTCTCGACCCGCCGCCCCGCCCTCCCGGCCACCACTTCGTACGTCCGCGTCGTGTCGCCCGCGTCCACCACTATCTCCACACGATCACCCTTCACGGCCTCAATCCCCCTTCTGAGACGGTCTTTTGAGCTCACGCACGCCCGGATCGGGGCACGGATTGCCATGATTCCGGCCCACTTCTCCAGGATCCCAGGCACCACTGACAATCCATAGGCCGACGCATGCGCGGCCTCTCAGCGCGCGGGGCCGTCAATCCGTAAGCTGTGCACGTCAGACGGACGGCAGTGGACCGGCAGCAGACGGCAGCGGATGGGGCTCCCCACCAAGGGGTGAGGGAAGGGCTCCCCACCGGAGGTAGGGGACGGACATGGCGATGATGCGGCTCCGGCGCGAGGACCCGCGTGTCGTCGGTTCCTTCCGGCTTCACCGGCGGCTCGGTGCGGGCGGTATGGGGGTCGTCTACCTGGGGTCCGACCGGCGCGGACAGCGGGTGGCGCTCAAGGTCATCCGGCCGGATCTGGCGGAGGACCGGGAGTTCCGGTCGCGGTTCGCCCGCGAGGTGTCCGCCGCGCGGCGGATCCGCGGCGGCTGTACGGCGCGGCTGGTGGCCGCGGACCTGGAGGCCGACCGGCCGTGGTTCGCCACCCAGTACGTGCCCGGTCCCTCCCTGCACGACAAGGTCAACGAGGAGGGCCCGCTGCCCGCCGCGCACGTCGCGTCCGTCGGGTCCGCGCTGGCCGAGGGGCTGTTGGCGGTGCACGAGGCGGGGGTCGTCCACCGTGACCTCAAGCCGTCGAACATCCTGCTCTCCCCCAAGGGCCCCCGCATCATCGACTTCGGCATCGCCTGGGCCACCGGCGCCAGCACGCTGACCCACGTCGGCACGGCCGTCGGCTCCCCCGGCTTCCTCGCGCCCGAGCAGGTGCGGGGCGCGGCCGTCACCCCGGCGACCGACGTCTTCGCGCTGGGCGCGACGCTCGCGTACGCCTCGACGGCGGATTCGCCGTTCGGGCACGGGAGTTCCGAGGTGATGCTGTACCGCGTCGTGCACGAGGAGCCGCAGCTGCTCGGGGTGCCTGACGCGCTGGCTCCGCTGCTGCACGCGTGCCTCGCGAAGGACCCGGAGGACCGGCCGACGACGCTGCAGCTCTCGCTGCGGCTCAAGGAGATCGCGGCGCGTGAGGCCCACGGTGCGCCTCCCGCGCCCGGGCACGCTTCGGACGGGCGTCCTGTGGGGCGGCGGGCCGACGCGTACGCGGACCAGCACACGGAGCGTCGGCCGGGTGCGGGGACGCCGCCTCGGAGCGCGGCGGCGCCGCGGTCGGGGGGGCCCGCGCGGACGGCGGGGCGCAACACCCCGGCGCGGCCGCCGGGGCCGCGGCGCGGCCAGGGCCAACGGCCTCCGGCCCGTACGGTCCGCACGTCCCCGAACGGGCGCCGCCCGGACCGGATCCGGCTGATGCGTCAGCGGCTGACGGTCTTCGTGGTGGTGACGCTGCTGGTGGCGCTGGGCATCGCGGCGGCCCAGGGCTGCCAGGGGCCGTCGCGCGGGCTGGGCGTCCCGACGGCGCCCACGGCGCCGGGGGCGCCGGAGGCAGCCCCCGAGAGCGGGCTCTGACCCGATTCTGGATGTGGGTGCCGGGGGCGGGGCCTCCGGGGCAGGGGCCTGGACGCGTATATTTTTTGGGCCACCCCCGAAG